>CAMAQA010000014.1 GCA_945860415.1 Bacteriovorax stolpii | reverse complement strand
AAGAGGGCATTCGCCCGTGGCGCGACGTCGAGCTGCAGCCCTGGAACATCGCGAATCTTCGATTCGAGCAAGCGCGCCATCGCGTTCGCATGGCCTGCCGCGCGTTTCCAGAGATCCTGTTCGAGGAGCGCAATGAACTGCGCCGCAATGAACCTCATCTTGGAAGAGAGCTGCATCGACTGCTTGCGGATGAACTTGAAATCTCGGGCGAGGCTCGGGTGGAGAAAAACCACGGCTTCGGCGCCCATGAGCCCGGTTTTCGTGCCGCCAAAGGACAGGACGTCGACACCGGCGTCGCGGGTGAACGCGCGGAAGGGCAGGTCGAGTGAGGCGGCGGCGTTGCAAATCCGCGCGCCGTCCATGTGCAGGTAGAGCCCGTTCTTTCGGGCGAAGGCAGAGAGATCGCGCAGTTCTTCCACGGAGTAGACCGTGCCAAGCTCGGTGGTCTGCGAAATCGAGATCACCCGGGGCTGCACATGGTGCTGGTCGCCGATGCTCACGAGCTGGCGCTCGAGATCCTCCACGCGGATCTTGCCGTGATGATGAGGAATCGTGAGGAGTTTTGATCCGGTCAGGCGCTCGGGCGCGCCGCACTCGTCGACGGCAATGTGGGCCGACTCGCTGCAGAGGACTGCTTCAAAAGGACGCAGCAGTGCCTGGAGCGACAAGACGTTTGCGGCCGTACCGTTGAAGGCAAAGAAGACTTCCACGTCATCGCCGAAATGAGCTCGAAAGGCGTTCACCGCGCGAGCAGTCCACCCATCAGCGCCGTAGGCTGGTGCGGGGCCGGTGTTCGCTTCTTTCAGGGCCCCCATCACTTCCGGAAGAACGCCGGAGAAATTGTCGCTCGCGAAATTGGTCTTCATGGGCAAACTCCAGTCGCATGGATGCTGCCACAGGTTGCGCAAAATCTCAGAGGCTAATGTAGATTTAGAAGCTAAAATGACGTCAGGTAATTTCTGACGCCCGGGGTGGCCGCTCCGGCGGAATGGTAAAATGCAGTTATTTCATAGATTTAGGTGCCGGTTGTTGCGGCTCGGTCTGAAAATCTGGACGCCACTCCATATTTTGGACTAAAATCTGGAGTATGATCCCGCGCCTGATCCAGCTTCCTAAGAAAGAGAGCTTCTTCCTCTTTGGGCCACGGGGCACCGGAAAGACCACGCTCCTGAGGGCGGCGCTCATGAGTGGGAAGGACGGAAAGCGTCCCGCCTACTATGTCGACCTTCTGAGTGAGGAGGTCTACGATCACTACCTTCGGCAACCGCAGCTGCTCGAAGCGGAGCTTTTGGCGTTGAGCCCTCGACCCAGCATCGTTGTCATCGATGAGGTTCAGCGACTGCCCAAGCTCCTGAATACCGTTCACCGCATGATCGAGGCGGGTCGGTGGCGATTTGCACTGACCGGATCGAGCGCGCGAAAGCTAAAGAAGGGTGCAGCCAATCTCCTTGCCGGTCGGGCGTTCACCATGCGCCTCTTCCCGCTGACACATCTTGAGCTCGGCGCTCAATTCGATCTGGATGAGGCGCTTCGGTGGGGAACACTTCCCAAGCTTCTGGAGCTCGGCTCCGATACTGAAAGGCAGCGCTACCTGCGATCCTATGTCCTGACCTATTTGAAGGAAGAGATCGTCGCCGAGCAGATCACGCGCAGGCTCGAGCCATTCCGTCAGTTTCTGGAGATCTCAGCCCAGATGAATGGCAAGGTGATCAACTACGCCGCCATTGCCCGCGACACTGGAGTCGACACCAAGACCGTTCAATCCTATTTTCAAATCCTCGAGGACACGCTCGTTGGATTCCATCTTCCCGCGTTTCATGCCTCGGTGCGAAAGTCACAGCGGCAGGCGCCGAAGTTCTACTGGTTTGATTCTGGCGTTCGAAGGGCGCTGGAAGACACTCTCGACCTGCCTTCAAAACCAGGAACCAGCTACTATGGCGAACTCTTCGAACACTGGGTCATTCTCGAGGCCATGCGCCTGAATGAGTACCACGAAAAAGGATATCGCCTCTCCTACTACCAGACCTATTCCGAATCCGAGATCGATCTCGTGCTCTCACGCGGGCGTCGTCCACCGCTTCTGGTCGAAATTAAATCCACCGACCGGGTGGATGAAGGTACCGTCAGGGCATCCGCCCGGATGAGGCAGGCCTTCCCGGGAAGCCGACTGATGATCCTCTCTCGAGACACTGTGGCCAAAAAGTTCGAAGGGGTCGAATGCCTTCATTGGCAGCAGGGACTGAAGGAAATCTTTCAATCTCCCCGTCGTCATCAAGATTAATCCGGCAGCATCACGGCCCGTCTTGCGCTACGGACGCTGATTACAGCTTCTTCGAAAACAGCACGTAGTCATGCCGCCACTGCGATGGGTACTGCCGTCCGTAGGATTCGCTTTGCGCGCCGGTCTTGACGAGTGCCGTCACCCAGTCCTGGATGCCTTCATGGACAGCAAGGTCGACGCCCGGAAACATGGCGGCGTTGGAGAGCCCTTTACCCCGATATTCAGGTAGAACGGCAATCGTCTTGAGGATCAGGCGAGTACCTTGAACGAAGTTGAAGGAGAATCCGATGGTGTCTCCATTCGGCGCCTGAATGAAGCACGAATGACGGAGCTGGCCGCGGGCGTTCTTGTCGGCAAGCGGAACATAGAGCTGTCGAAAGAGGGATTCGGGCAGCGGCTCGAAAAGGTGGGCGTCGGCGAAGCCCGCCATGCTGAGGCGATACAGCTTCGGGATTTCGTGGTCGAGCAGGCGTTCGGCATCGATCGGCACGAAGCGATAGCCCGCGGCGAGGGCGCGTTCATGGGCGGGACGAATCCTGTCGGCAAACCGGGCAAGCTCCGAGAATCCTTCCGAGGCGTAGGTCATCTCGACTTCGAAGCCTGCCTCCTGCCAGAGCCTGGGCCAGAGGGGCGGATTCTGTGGTTCCCACGAAAATCGAAGATCGTCCTTGGGCTCGAGCAGAAACCGATACGGAAGCCAGGTGTTCAGGTGGAGTGGCCCGATGGCGATGGTGGCCCCGTTCTCACGCAGGTGGCGGCAGCCCTGCTCGAGCAGTCGGGTGGCCACCTCGCTCGCCTCTGAATCGGCCAGCGCCGAAGCGATCGAGAAGAACCCGAGATGGCCTCGCTCGCCATGCTTGAGCGAGATGCAGGACCCGAGGGTTCCGAGAATCGCGCCGGTCTCCGAGTGGCGCGCAATCCAGAACTCGCGCGGATTGGGGTAGGGCATGGCAATCAGGGCCTCCAGGGGATGCCCCTTCCAGACCCGCGCAGCATCCTCGGCAGAAAGTTTTTCCTGCGGAACGACGGAGAAGTTCATCCGGAAGAACCGCCCTCGACGAGGATCCGGATCTCTCCCTTTCCGGCGTCTACTCGCACCTTCATTCCGGTCTTGAGCTTTTTGACGAGTCCGCCACTCACGCCGACGATCGTCGGAAGACCGAGCTCGCGAGCCACGACGGCTGAGTGCGAGAGCAGGCTTCCGCGCTCGATCAGCAGGCCCGAACACGACGGATACAGCGGCACCCAGCCCGGATCGGTGCGCTCGGTGACGAGGATTTCGCCGTTCAGGCCCTGCGCATCCGACACCTGCTTCACGACGCGAACGACGCCTTCGACCACTCCCGGACAGCACGGAGTTCCAATGAGGACGTTCGGATCATCGCTCTCAGGGCGTTCGTTCCGAAGCAGGTCGGCATCCAGAAGAACTGCCGGAAACTGGTTCGAGTAGCCTGCTGCGCCTTGAGTGTAGAAGCGATCGGGGGGCGGAAGCTGCTTTTCGAAGTCTGCCGCTTCGCGCTTTCGAATCTCGACGAGCGCCCGAAGGTCCATGATCGTGCTTCGACCCTCGATCCAGGCGATGAGCTCATCGGTGGTGAGGAAGAAGACATCAGCTTCGGCGTCGATCTTTCCGAGCTGGACCAGCTGATGGCCCATTCCACGAAAGAGGTGCCGGATCACGCCGAAGATCTTCGTGCGATCAAAGCGCAGGTTCTCGCGGTTCTTGACCGCGCGGCGAGCTTCCTTCAATACCCAATTATAAACGACGCGGCGGATGCCGCCGATCCTCGACCGGACCTGCGCCTCGGCCTTGGTTCGGATCGCTCGCTCGCGCTCCTCCATCTGGGCGATGGAGTAGGCCTTTCTGCGGACATAGGCACTGATGGCCTCGATGACGAAGCTCGGGTCGTCGTGCAGGTCTTTTTCCTCCAGCTTGAGCTCGTTGATGCAGCGAAACCCATAACGGTCGAGGAATTCGAGAATCCGACGCTCGGCTTCCGGATGCGCTGAAGGCTGGCCGTGCCTTCCAAGGAGCCGCTCCATGATTTCCGGAGTCTTGCCGGAGAGGATTTCCGCCTTCACGGCAGCCGCGGCCGGCGAGTTGTCGATCCAATCGGCAATTCTCATCAGCATCTTCGTGGGTTCGGTGCTTTCGAGATCGCCCTCGCCGCAGAGCAGGTCATTCTGGAGTGAGGCCGAGTCGGGTCCTGGAAGCCACTTTTCAGTGAGCCTCTTGAGCAGCCCGAAAAACACCATGCACAAGTAGTCGTTGATGATCGGCGCGTGCCAGCGCCTCAGGATCTCCTCATCGAGCTGCTGGTAGAGCGCCAGGTGTTCGGTCAGCGGCATCTGGCGGAAGTTCATCTTCCGCGCACGGTGGTAATGATGATCGAAGTGCTTCTTGAAGTCGGCGATGATCGCATCGATCGTACGCCAGCGTTGTATCGTGCCGGCGAATAGCTTCAGCCGCTGTGGCAGCGAGTAGCGCATGGGTGTTCCCGCAAAATCAAAGATCGCGGCCACCTCGGGCTTGAGCTGCTGCTTCACGCCCATCATGGTTTCCATGAAGGCCTTGTTGTTCGAGGCTCCCGGAAGCATCAGGACGAGTCGGTACCAGTTGGCAAGATTGTAGTAGATTCGTCCGCGCATCAGCCCCAGCATGTTCCGGAACATCGACTCGTGCGAGCGGATGACCGACTCGGGCACGCCGACCACCTGGCAGAACTGGATATAGACCTGGCGATAGGCCGAGCTCGCGAACGAAAAAGTGAGCGGGCTCGTTACTCCGTTATAGCTCTCGATGATGTTGGAGTTGTCCCAGAGGGTGGCCGCCGACCCATTGATGTCCTTCGAGTAGAATGCCGCTGGAGGAAGGGTCGTGATCGGACGAGTCTGGAGGCAGTAGAGCGTTCCGTTTTCGAAACCCCACTCGCAGTCCTGGGGCAACCCGAGTCGCTCCTCCAGCTCCAGGCAGAGGCGTGCCACCTCCGCAATCTGTCCATCGGTGAGGCTGCTCTGCTTCTCGCGTCCTCCGGAAATGGCCATGTGTTTCAAGCCACCGGACTCCGACTGCACGAGCGCGATAGGCTTATCGACCACGCGGCGCTCGCGGATCTCACCAGTCTTCCGCGCCACTTCAAAATGGTCGGCATCGAGCTCGCCGCTGACGAGGCCCTCGCCGAGGCCCCAGACCGAGCTCACGACGACATTCTCGGTGTCGAGCGGTCGCATGGGGTTCCGCGAGAAGGCCACTCCTGCAGCCTCGCAATTCACCATGCGCTGAATGACGACCCCCATCCGAAGCCCGGTGACTTGAAGGCCCTTTTCCACGCGATAGCTCAGGGCGCGCGCCGAATAGGCGGAAGCCCAGCAGCGACGAAGTGAACGATCGATCGCGTCGATCCCCTTCTGGAACAGGAAGCTCGAGAACTGTCCGGCAAACGAGTGGTCGGTGCCATCCTCCTCCAGGCCACTCGATCGAACGGCAAGCCAGTGCTCGTTCCACCCTTTGGATCGGAGAAGAGCTTCGAGTTCGTGCTTCAGCTCGGCGGGCAACGCGTTCGAAAGAAAAAGATCCTCCACGGCCTTTTCGAAATCCTGGAGTTCTGGCGTCGTCGTCCGAAGTCGAACGAGCTTTTCATCCAGGCCATGCGAGTGGCGATAACGATCGAACGCCTCGCTGGGGATGCAGAAAAAGGGCGGAACGCGAAACCCTTGTCCGACCAGTGCGGCCAGATTCGCCGCCTTGCCGCCTCCGGATCGTCGAAAGGACTCGAGAGAATCGGAAGCAGGATCGAGGATCCAGCGAGAGGCGGTGGGTTGTGTTTCGAGCGACATCTTCGACTCCTATTGGAAAAGCTTCGAAAGCGGAATGCAGGCAAGGTGCACGAGCAGTCCGATCGTGGCCATGAGTTCGACGATCTTGTGGAGGTTGGGGCGAAACGACCAGGCAATCGCAGAAGCGAGCACGACCGACATGACCGGAATGCAGGTTTTTTCGAGGTGCAGGAACGTGGCTCCGAGCATCCCGAAGCTGCCGGTAAGCAGGATGCGAAGCAGTGTTCCTCCTCGACCATAAACCTGCGGGTAGGTCTGGAGCACGGGGTGCGCCTTCGGATCGAGCTTTCGGCAGAGCTCATACGTAAAGAATCCACCCAGCGCAGTCACCCCCAGCCACACTGTCCTGGTCTCGAGCCATCTTCCTGGATGAGCCAGTGCCGCTGGAAAAGCCATGAGCGGAACGAGGATGACCTGATGCGTGACTCCGTAGAAGAAGGGCATCGCCGCGAGGCGCTTGCCGACGAAGAACTCCTTGAACATGAGTGCCAGGTAGACGGTGATTGCAAAATACAGTGCGCCCGCCGAATGGTGCCCGAGCGCGGCAAGGACTCCGGCAAACGCCACCATCGCCAGCATTCCGGCGATCACTACCGAGCGAACCTCGCCCACCGGAATCAGGCCGCTGGGAAGGGGGCGCCCCGGATGGGCGATCTTGTCCTTCTCAAAATCCTTCCATTCATCCATCAGCCGAAGCTCAAAAAAGAATAGAAGCAGTCCGACCCCGGCAAGGATCCACGCGCTCGTCGGCGAGCTCGCAGCGCGAGGGTAGAGCAGCACGCCACTCGAGGTCATCGCCCCGACCAGAAGCAGGTAGGTCACGAGTGGAAAGCGCTCTTTGAGGTAACTCAGCCAACGAGCCATGGTGCTCCTTTTTTCAGTGAGGCCGATCGGTCGATTCGCGCCCGGTGTCGATGATCACGAAGAATCGCAGCGTCTTCGATGTAGCGGATTTCAGGATAGCTCTTTCGAATCCGTGCTTCGGCGGCAACGACGTGCTCGCCCACGAGCCAGAGCATGCCGGTCGAATCACGGTGGAGGAATGCGGAGGTGTGGCCAAGAACGGCGTAGACTTCCTGCTCGAGGCGAAACTCTTCGACGGATTGCCCCGACCGACCTGCATACCAGAGCCTGCCCTCTGAATCGCACTTCACGCGGTCGCCCATATTGTGCCAGCTGATCCCGGCCGAATCCGTGCGCTTGTGCAGCCGGTTCTCCGCCTCACCACCCAGGTACCGCGGGCACACGTGAGCCCCGCTGACCCAGAGGCGTGACCCTTCGATGTCCAGGCGAATTTCGGGCACGGGGTTACCGAGACAAAGCGTCTGAAGAAACCCTGCTGCACGGCTATCCGCAACAGCCCTCCGAGCATCCATTGTCGCCACCGGCTCGGCTTCCGTGCTGCCATAGACGTGGAGAAAAATGGCGCCCGGCAAGCTCTGGAACGCGTCTTCGAAAAGGCTGCAGTCCGTCAGCGCCCCTCCGACGTGAATGGAGTCGAGCGAATGAAAGTCGAACCCACTTTCGAGCAATCGTGAAAGAAACGCTGGACCACAGGTCATCGACTTCGGTGCGAGCTCGCCCGAGAGTTCCGCGACCGCGCGAAAATCGGTGGTCCGCCACGAAGGTGGCATCAGGACGGTGGTGCGGCCCGATCCGAGATTGGCGAGCGTGAAATTGGCAAAGATGCACCAGTCCGCCCCGCCATGCGAAGGTCCGCCCACGGGATGAAGATTCGCCTCGAGAATCGTGTGCTGATCCCAAAGGTACCCATGGCTTCTCACCACGCCCTTCGGATCTCCGGTGGTTCCGGAAGTGAAAGTGAGGATGCCGTGATGAGTGGGCTCGACGTCCTCGATCTGAAGTGATCCCGAGCCGGCGCCGTCGCCTTGCGGTGAGACCCAGTGCGGAATCGCACGAATCGCCGACGAGCGCAGCCCCCAGAGCCTGCCAACGGAAGAGGTCAGGAAGGCCCGTGGCTGGACCTGCTGAAGGATGCGCTCGATCCGGTGAAGGGGCATCCAGGGTTCCACCAGCAGGACGGGATATCCGGAGGCCATGAGGGCGATCACCGACGCGTAGAGATCAAACCCGAGTCCGAGCAGAATCAGTACCGGCTCGCCGGGGACGAGCCCGAGTCGTCGAAGCTGCGCCTGGACCGAACCTGCGCGCGACGCCAGCTCTCCAAACGAGATCTGCGAGCCATCCGGCATCCAAATGGCGCAGCGGTTCGGGTGATCAGCAACAGCAGTGACCAGGCGCTCGACGCAGTTCATGGCAATGAATCGAGTGTACGGTGAATTGAAAAGAGTTGTGCAGAAGAAATCTTCCGGAAAAGAATGGTTCAAATGGCCCAGGCGCAAACGTACTTTTCGACGCTCAATTATACGCTCGCCAACGAGGACACTTCGCTCGAGGTGGAGCTTCTTCCGGAGAACACCGACACGATCTTGTCGATTGCCGGAAGTGGCGGACGCATTCTTCCGCTGCTCTCGCGGTCTCCCAAGCGGGTGATCTGCGTGGATCTCGCCGACGCGCAGCTCGCGCTCACCGAGCTTCGCCTGGCGCTGGCGCGAGAGGCCAGCCACTCGGAATTTCTCGACTTCTTCGGCTATCCCCATGCCGGCGCCGATCGTTCACCGGAAAAGCTCCGGCAGCACTGGCTCGATCGCCTCGATCTTCGTGCCGATACGCGCGAGTTCTGCAGAAGCTGGCTTTCGTCATTGGATTGGCAGCGTCCTCTCTATGACGGGCGTTGGGAGAAGACCTTCCAAAAGCTCAGCCGAATGGTGAGGGCGATCACCGGCAGTTCCGGCCAAGGGCTCTTCGAGTGCCGCACCCTGCCAGAGCAGACCGAATACCTCGCCTCGAAGTTTCCGCATTCTCGCTGGCGAGTGGTGCTGGCGCTCCTCGGAAATGCCGCCGTTTTCAATGCGCTCCTGTACAAGGGCAGCTTTCCGCAAAAGAACATTCCCGGAAGCCGGATGCGCTTCTACATGGATGCCTATGCGCGCCTGTTCGCGATTTCGCCCGCACGAGAAAACTTCTTTCTTCAGTTGTCGTTTCTCGGCGAGCTTCGCCACCCCGAGGGAAATCCGGTCGAGTGCGACCGCGTGATCTTCGAGAGGGCGAAGGCGGCGCTCCAGCGCGCAGAGATCACCTACCTGAAGTCCGATGCCATCGAAGCTGCGCGGAACCAAAAGGGTCGAATCGGCTTCTTCTCGTTCTCCGATGTTCCGTCGTACTTCCAGGGTGAGACGGAGCGCCAGTTCATGCAGAAGATTCGACCGGGTCTTGCTGACCAGGCGCTGGTGGTCGTTCGAAATTACCTGCATGTGCCCGAGCAGTGCGATCATTCTGGCTATTTGAACCTTCGGCAGCATCACTCGCGGGTCATCTCGCGCGAGAAGGTTCAGGTTTATGATGTGGATGTGTTTCAGCACCAGCCCGGGGCTTCGGCTGGAGGAGTGCAGGGATGATTTACCGAGCGCGTGACCTTCATTTTCAATACTGGCTCGATCGGCACCCGGTTCCCGCACTTCGCGGGGTGTCGCTGGAGATTGCTGAGGCAGAGTCGCTGGTGCTGAGCGGACCTTCCGGCTCTGGAAAGAGCACGCTGCTGTCGCTCCTGGGCCTGATCGAGCCCGTGCAGGCGGGAGGCATCCGCTTTCTCGGTGAAGAGATGGCAGCCATTTCGGAGGGCCGTCGAAACGAGCTTCGCCGGCATGAGATCGGATTCATCTTCCAGAACTTCCAGCTTTTTCCGACCCTAAGTGCCGAAGAGAACGTCGAGTATTTTCTCATTCGCCAGGGCATTCCGACACTGGAGCGCAAGAAGCGAGTCAAGCATGCGCTCGAGACCGTGGGCCTGTGGAATCGCCGTCACCACCGTCCGCTCGAACTGAGCGGAGGACAGAGGCAGCGCGTGGCAGTCGCGCGCGCTGCCGCGAAACACCCGAAGGTGATCCTCGCGGACGAACCCACGGCCAGCCTGGATCAGCAGACCGGCCGCGAAATTCTATCGATGCTCGACGCGCTTCGGAGTGATCACCAGACCACCCTCGTGATTGCGAGCCATGATCCGATGGTGCTGGAGCGGGCGGGACGAATCTATCGGCTTGCTGACGGACTTGAGGTGACCTCATGAAGACATTCACGGAGCGGCTGTGGAGAGCTGCATGGGTCATGAAGCTTGCGGCACGTAATCTATTCCGACAGCCCCGGCGGACTTTTGCGGTCCTTCTGACCGTCGGGCTCGGAAGTGCTTCGCTCTTTTTGTTCCAGGGTTTCAACACCGGAATCATGAACCAGTACCGCGAGAACTCGATCCACGCGCGGTACGGTCATGGTCAGCTCCACACTCGAGGATACCTCGAGACGGTATTCGAGAAGCCGTGGGAGCACTGGATCGACAACTATGACGAGGTGGCCGGCGCACTGAAGTCGATGCCCGAGGTGAAGCAGATCTTTCCTCGGGTGGAGTTCTTTGCCCTCCTCACCAATGGAAGCATCAACGTCAGCGGGCACGGCACCGGCGTGGACGGAGTCGAGGAATCCACGTTCTTCACGACGTTGAATGTCGAAGAAGGCAAGATGTTGAGCAGTGAAGAGGACGGCATCCTTCTTGGCCGAGGCCTTGCCCATGCCTTGAAGCTGGGGCCTGGAGACCGAGTGACGGTGCTGGCCAATACCGTGCACGGAAGCCTGAACGGAATCGATCTGACCGTGACTGGAATCTTCCACACCGGAAAGAAGGAATTCGACGACGTGGCCTTCCGGATTCCGATCGCCCAGGCACGAAAGCTTCTCGACACCGAGAAGGTCGAGTCTGTCGCCATCGGACTGCAGGAAGACGGCCTCTGGGACTCGTTTTCCCGCCGCGCTGCCGCGGAATTCTCGGCACTGACCCCGACCTCGTTTGCGCTGCTCGACAAGGTTTATTACCAGAACTCTGTCGACTGGCTGAAGTCGCAGTTTGACATCATTCGACTCATCATTCTGTCGATCGTCGTGCTGGGCATCTTCAACGTGGTGGCTACGTCGATCTTTGAGAGAAAGATGGAGATCGGCAATCTACGCGCCAACGGTGATTCGAGCGTCGATGTGATGCTGCTGCTACTGGCAGAGGGCGCTGCGATGGGAATCGTCGGAGCGATCGTGGGCATCGCGGGCGCCTGGGCCCTGAACTCCGGACTCCTGGCGGACGGAATCCTGATGCCTCCCGCCCCGGGGCTCACGCGGCAATTCCATGTGAGAATCGAGCTCGACGTGCTGACGGCTATCCTGACCTTCGGACTCGGCAGCCTTTGCTGCATCATCGCGAGCCTGCTCGCCTCCTGGCGGGTGGCAAAGATGGGCATCGGAGATGCGCTTCGGTCGATTTGAGAAAGGAACCCCATGCGTGCATTGATTGTTTCCGTCCTTGCCCTCGTCGAAGTGCTTTCCGGTTCAGCTGCTCGTGCCGCCGCGGAGCTGGGTCCTGAGGAGATCCTCAAGCGGGTGGATGAGGTGCGCAATCCTTCCGAGAGTTACCGGATGCAGGTTCGGATCAGTGACTCGGTTTTTGACGTGCTGCTCGAGGGCAACTCCAAGACGCTGGTCCGGACCCTGGAGCCCGCGCGCGATCAGGGGCGCGACATGCTCATGCTCGGAGAAGAGATGTGGGCCTACATTCCGAACCTCAAGCGTGCGGTGCGCGTCAGCCTGAGCCAGAAGCTCACCGGCCAGGCGGCCAATGGCGACATCAGCAGGATGCGCTGGTCGGGCGATTACTCAGCCGGGGTGGAAAAAGAGACGGCCGACTCCTGGACCCTGTTTCTTACGGCCACGAAAAAGGGCCTGACCTACGAGAAGATTCGAGTCACCGTCGAGAAGAAGACGTTCCACCCGATTAAGGCCGAGTACCTGACCGGAGCATCGAAGCCGCTCAAGCGGGCCACCTTTGGTGGCTTCAAGAGGATTGCCGGTAGGATTCGTCCGACGGAACTCTCGATCCAGAGTGCCGTCAATCAGAACGACCAGTCGAAGATCATCGTCGAGGCCATGGAGAAAAAGACGTTTCCATCCTCGCAGTTCAATCCCCAGCGACTGGGACAATGAGGGTGCCTCGACTCTCTGCTCTCGCGCTGGTCTTCATCCTGGTGCAGGGAGCGTTCTCGACCAGCGTGCAGGCAGCAAGACCTGCCGCAAAGAAAAAGCCGCAGATCCCCTCGTGGCAGGCCCTAAAACTGATCGGCGAAGCCGGTTTTCGCGCGTCCACCAGCTCAGAGCGAGGGCTCAGGACATTCGGGCGCGGATACCTGGAGCCGGGAGTGACCTGGAAGGCGCGCGCCGAATCCGCATTCCAGCTCCAGCTGCAGGGACGAGGCTGGTACCAGGCCGAGGAGTACTCAGGTCGTCAATCCGAACGATGGGCATTGGAAATTCGTGATTCCTATCTGTCGTTCGATACCGATTCGAATCGCCTGAGAGTGGGATTCCAGTCGTTGTCCTGGGGAGAGACTTTCGGGTTCTTCATTGCGGATCTTCCGAATCCCCGTGACCTCTCCGATCCGCTGCTGCTCGAGATCGCGCACATCAAGAAGCCCGTCTTCATGATCCAGGACCAGTGGTTCTTTGAGGGCGGCTCGGTCCAGGCCTTCTTTACCCCCATTGCAAGGCACACGGATTTTTCCGTGTCGCTCCCGCGCCGCGAGTTCTCCCGCATCGGTGTCGACTCGGAGTACGGCATCAAGGTCAACCGCCTTTTCGACTTCGGCATGGATGCGTCGCTATTCGTTCTGCGGCACCATGAACGCACCTTCGCCCTCCAACCCCGGGCCATCTGGAGTGGAGGGCTCACGGCCACGCAGTCGTTCGGGCAGGACTGGATTCTTCGCACGGACCAGGTGATCAGCGATGACTGGCAGAGCGTGGACGGATGGCGAGGAGTGGTCGGGCTCGACTGGACGACGACGGAGAACCTGATGCTTTCGGTGCAGGGCCAGCGTGATCCGCTGAACTCCGGTGCCTCGCTTCGGATGATGCTGCGCGGATTTGAAGGAGTGCTCGACGGCTGGGAGTTCGAAGCCTTCTGGTTCCAGGGAATCGAGAGGAACGAATCCTGGGTGCAGCCGAAGCTCTCATATCACTCTCGAGGAGGATTCAGCGTCTCGGCACGGTACGATTGGATCGAGTCCGGTCCGCTGCAGCGCGGGCTATTGTCTGGCCTGGCCCGCGAGGATCGTGGCCTGCTGTGGCTGACTTACGGCTTCTGAAGTCGCGGCTCGGCGGCCTGGGTGATCTTCGTCCGGATCAGGTCGCTTGAGGCGCGGGTCAGCAGCTGGTCCAGATTGCCGCGAGTCAGATCCGTGGCAGATGCGGCTGCAGCAAGGAGCATCCGATCGCGAAACGCCTCGGAGGCGAACCCAGTCTTGTCGAACGTGTCGGAGAATCCGACGGCGTCGGAAACCGTTAACGGCTGGAGTCGCTCGAGTCCGATGTCCATGAGCTGCGTGGCGACGAGTTGGGAAATCGAAGCCAGCAGGACAGCTCGAAGGTCACTGAGCGAGAAGCTCTTCGAAAGAGCAGCCGCCTTGCCGAGCAGCTCGTCGCGGCCCGTTTCAACTGGAAGGTCCTGGATGGCCATCGCAACCACGCTGATTGCTGGAGCGGAGATACGAGGAAAGCTCGTCGCCAGGAGGCGCTCTCTCGAGCTCCAGCTCGAGCAGGCAAGGAAGAGATTTCGAAGTCCCTCGGCCGAAAAAGACTGCACGCTTTCGGATGCCACCATGATCATAGAATCACGGAGGTCTCCGACCTCCTTCTGTGACACGAGCGTGAGCACTTGTGCGTCCGTCAATCCGGCGATCCGGGGTGTCATCGCTTGAAAGAGCTCGAGCACGAGTGCATCGGAGCGGATGGGAGCCCAGAATGCGGCAAACTCGGCAATGCTGACCGGACCTGTCGAGGAGAGGCCGATCTTCGACAGTTCGTCGCGCTGAGGTCCGGGACGAAGCTGTCGCACGAGTTCGAGCGCAGTGCCCACGGTTCCGTCGGAATCATTCAAGAACCAGTCACGGCCAACTTTGGAGGCGAATTCGGGCGCATTGCTTCGTGCCGCAAGCGAGAACATTCGAAATTTCTGGTCCGGCTTGAGCGCCTCGAACGAGCCGCCCATGCGGTCCAGTACCTGAGAGAACGCGAGCTCATTGGATTCGCTGGTGGCGTGAAGCCTTTCGAGGAGGGCCTCGGCCTCGGGCCAGGCGAGCGATCGAACCTTGGAAAGTCCGACCATCAGGAGGCGATTGGAGAGCGGGGCCAGTGACTCTCCGAGCGACAGATTGGCAGCAAGGATTCGGCGTCTCTCGGCAAATTCCGGAGACTCCGGAAGATCGCGAAGCTTTCGCCGAATGGAAGCCAGAGATGGCGCCGGAAACGCCATTCCGTCCAGAAGCAGTCGCAGCCTCAGGCCGTCGATCGACGGAGTCTTCTGGGCGAGGGCGATGAGCTCGCGATACGAGTCTTCGCTCGCTGCCGTGACGGCGCGAATCCGGAGAAGCGAATCTTCGACGTCGTCCAGTCGGATGAGGTCCAAAACGTCCGCGTCCGAGTAGGCAAGACCTGGCCCGCGAGTCCGGGCCGGCAGCTCAAAGTCCTCCTGCTTTGAAACGATCGTCGAGAATGAAAACGTGTTTGCCGCAAGCGTGAATGCGATGGCAGCACCCGTGCGCGCGCGAGAGCGAAGCGGGTCGAGATCCTTCCTGGAGAGGACCAGCAGCGGTGATCCTTCCTTCGATTCAATCGCGAGCTTTTGAAGCGACAGCAGGCGCGAGTTCTGGTGGACCATGACCGAAATGCTTCGCGAGGTCTCGAGAGGCAATGATTTTTGGAGCAGCGAAGGCTGGAGTGGATCCACTCGGCCGTACTCGAGGAGCAGTTTCCAGCCGTCCGTTACTGATTCGTTTCCAGCTTCGTCACGGATCTGAAGTTGGATGGCGCCGCCATCGGGATATTCCGTCTGCGTCTTGCGCTCGATCGGGCGCGCCGCAATCAACAGGAGCGCCATCACCGAGATGCTGAGAAAGGGCAGACTGGAGCTCCGGAGTGCATTCATCGCCGTCCCGAATAGCATTCCTAACGCGGATGGTCAATTTTACCGCTCAAGTTCAATTATTTCAAACGGATACGGATTCTTACAAGAGCGTCTGGAGCAACGTACGAGAATTGCAGCCCTTCCGGGCGGGCGATGCGATTCCGCCCGGGGAGGACTTCATGACGGCACTCGACCTGCTGCGGGCTGACCATCGCCAGCTGGCACAACTCTTTGAACAGGTGCGCCAGAGCAGTGATTACGGTGAGCGTCGCGAGCTCTTTGAGGAGATCCGAGATCGTCTCGAAGCCCACTCCGACCTCGAGGAGGAAATCTTCTATCCGCGCTTCTCGAAAATTGCGGAATGGAGCGAGCTGATGAGCGAATCCATCGAAGATCATCGGCTGATGCGCGACATCGTGGCGGAGCTTTCAGCCACTTATGATCGCGAGGACTTCAACGAGCTGCTCGACGAGCTGATCGACACCGTCGAGGACCATGTGGCTGAAGAGGAAGGCGAGGTGTTTCCTCGCCTCCTGGATGCGCTCGGTGAGTCCGAGTGGCGTGAACTCTTCGAGGAGATGATCGAACGTCGAGAAGGACTCGCTGCCGCCGCCTGATTACTGGAATGTGATCGGCAGCAGTTCCGTTCGGTGGCTGCTCCAGTACTGGCAGGAGATCGGCGGCGTGGGGCCTTCGACCAATTCCAATCCGGGGAACCTGAAATTCTCGCAGCGTAGGGTGACTTCGATGAATGACGAGCCGAGGCCCTGGCGCAAGACGACCCGTCCATCCAGGGTGTGTGACCGAAGATCCAGCTGAGCCTGTTCGAAAAGGACGATCAGCCGTTCGCTTTCGGGTTGTCCAGGAATCCCGAACTGGAGCGAAACCGTGACCGTTCGTTCCGGCGTCGGCACGAAAAGATCCCAGAATTCCTGCTCACGAGTCCGTGCGGCAAAAACGGCCTTGAGCCACGCGGTGACTTCGCCCGAGTCCAGCCGCGTCTTTCCGGTGCGGGTCAGGGACTGAACGGCACGAAGTTCCGACGGGGTCTCACCGCTGCGGTCATCGGCTCCGGAATCCTGCTGAAAAACGGCCTCAGTCGTTGCGACGGCTCCCCATCCCTGCGACTGGTGGAGGCAGCTCCAGGTTTCCTGTGCGGCTTGGCATTCCGTGACGATTTCGCTGGTCTGTGCGCCCCGGGCAATGCGGGCCCTTCCCGTGAGCTTTCCGGTGCGCCGATCCCAGACGGCGCCCTCGTGGACGAGCTTGACCGAGTCGCCGTAATTGAGCGTGAACTGGACGACCTGGGTCGGAGCGAAGCGGTTGAGGAACTGCTCCTCGGGGGTGGTGGCCGGATCGATGAACACGAGCGATACCGCGCGCTCGATCCCCGGCAGGAACTTCGTCGTTCCTTTCCACGAAGCCGATGGTGAATTCGGATCACGCGACTTTTGTCCCACGAGTTTCTGGGCGATCTCCGAAATGGTTTCGGAGGGATTTTTCTGGAGGGTGAAGGTAGCGGCCAGTTCAGAGGCACCAGTGATCTGCAGCTGGCCACCGAGGCCCAGTTCTCCCACCGAGCCACTCAGGACGAGCTGCTCGGAGCGGCCGTTGGAACGCGCGATCGGAAGCGTCACCTCGAGACGTCCGGAGAACCGGTCGTAGTAACTGTCGAGGGCGGTCAGTGCGAAACGAGTGTCGGCCTCCTGGAAAGTGATCTGGACCGCAAGCGCGGGGGCACCGTCGATCTTGTCGCCGCTCATTCCCGGGGTCATCCTCACCTGCGGGGTCAGGATCACTTCCATGGCTCCGAGCGCCAGCCCGGACTGCTTGGAGGTGAGCGACCCACGGTAAGTTCCTGCGGCCGGTGCGAGCTCAGTCAGGTCTTCGTTGAGCTTTTCGCGTCGCCAGTCCTCGAAATCCCGGTCCTTCACGCAACCCGACGCGGTCAGCAGAGCGAGCGCGGCCGCAGAGGCCAGGAGCCGGGGACTGAATGGGCGATTCAAAAGCATCGGGATCTCCTACAGCCGAACCTCATGCCCTCGACGGCACTAGGCTCCTGCACCGTTCAACAGTTTCACGAGCGACGGAAGGGCTATTCCCATAGCTTTGGCGCTCTGCGCAAGAGCTTGTAGGTACTCGAACCGGGCCTGATCGAGGGCGTTCTCGGCTTCTGCGAAGGCCTGTTGAACCTGAAGGAACTGCAAAAAATCAATGGTTGCGAGACGATAGTTCCGTTTCGCCTCTTCCAGGCTGGCCCTCGCAAGCTCCTGGGCCTTGGTTGAAATCTCGATTTTTCTACGCGCCACCCGGAGGGCCTCGCGAGCCTGGACCTGGGCGAAGGACAGATTCTGGCGAAGCTGGTCTTCCTGCAGGGCCAGCTGGCGAGCCTGCGAATTGAAGCTTTGGCGCTCGTAGATCGAGCTGAGGCCGTTGAAGAGGGGGATGTTCAGCGTCAGCGTCGCAATATAGGAATCGGCAGCCGTGTTCAGCATGTCCGACCGGCGGAAGGTGTTCCGGGCGACATTGCCCGTCAGCTGCAGCGAGGGCAGGAAGCGTCCGAGAGCTGCATCCTTCTGGCTCTGGATCTGCTTTTTGCGGACGAGCACCTGATTGAATTCCGGAATCTGCGACACCTTCCCGCGAAAGTAGTCCTCGACCTGCACCGGATCGGGAGGCAGGAGCGTCCCGTGAAGCGAAAGGACCTGGGGCTCTTCACGGCCGAGCAGTGTCGCCAGCTGCTGGGCTGAAACCTGGAGCCCGCTCTCGGCCTGCTCGATCTTCGGCTGGATCAAGGCGAGCTGCGTCCTCGCCTGCAGCAGGTCGATCAGCTGGCCTCGACCGATGGCCTGTCGGCGCTGGGTCGTGGTGACGCCCTCCTTCTGGATCTTCTCCACTGCCCGGAGCGTCTCGAGGTTGCGCTGGTTGAGCAGCACCTGGAAGAAGGACTGGATCACGTTCACGGTCGTGTCGCGCTCGCGGACCTCGAGATCGAGCTTCGCAAGATCACGGTTTTTCACGGTGATGTCGGCGCCGGCAAAAAGCCCGAAGACGACGAGAGGCTGGCTCAGCTGGAGAGAGGCCGTATAGAAATTGTAGGCCTGCCCCGAGAAGCGCGGGTTGACGAAGAGAACGGGGTCTTTTCGTGTCGCGGCCGTCGCCTGGGCCGAAATCGTCGGAAGCAGATTCGCCCATGCCCGACGGACTTCAGCGTCAGCCTGGTCGAGGCGCTCGCGATTCTCACGAACCAGTGGCTGATGTGACAACGCCTCCGAGACGGCCTGCGACAGAGAAAGCGCCGAGCTGGAATCGGTGGCGGCGTGTGCGGAGCCCGGCATGCCCGTCAGGGATGTCGCCGTGACGACGACCAGCAGCGCGCCGACCGCGGCCGGAGACACGCCGTGTCCGCGTTTCTGGAACCGCGCAAACACGACATACGCGCACGGAACCACGAACAGCGTCAGGATGGTGGACACGAGAACACCGCCGATTACTGTCACGGCCATCGGAATGCGGGTCTCTGCTCCAGGCCCGATCGCAAGCGCCGGAGGAATGGCTCCGGCAATGGTGGCGAATGATGTCATGAGAATCGGCCTGAGCCGCATCGGACACGCCTCGATGAGCGCGTCGGTCGCGGATTTTCTTCCGCGTCCCTGTTCGAGGGCCTGGTTGGTGAAGTCCACGAGCAGGATCGAGTTCTTCTTCACGATTCCCATGAGCAGGATCAGGCCGATGAAACTGTAAATATTCAGCGTCTGGCCGCTGATCAGCAACGCCAGGAATGCGCCCGAAACGCTGAACGGCATCGCGAGCAGCACCGAAATCGGATCGATGAAGCTGTTGAACTGCGAGGCGAGCACCATGTAGGCAACCGCGATGCCCAGCACGAGTGCAAAGATCAGGTCGCGGAACGACTCCTTGAAGGTCTCTGCACTTCCGCTCATCACGAGCTTCTGGTCGGATGGCATGATCTCCTTGCCGGATTTCTGAATGAAGGCCACCGCATCGGACTGCGACTTGCCGGGCTTCATGTTGGCGAAGATGCTCACCGCCCGCTCGCGATTGTAGCGGTTGATCTGCGAGAGGCTCGGCTTCTCGGTGATCGTCACGACCTCTGAAAGACGGACCAGTTCGCCTCGGTTGTTCCGGACAAAGAGCTTCGAGATCTGGTCGGCCCGGGTGCGCTCCTCTTTTTCGAGGCGAACCCGGATGTCATAGCGCCGTCCGCCGGATTCGTATTTGCCGACGTTCACGCCACCGACCAATGAATTGATGACCTCGGAAATCGCCCGGATGCTGACGCCGCGGGCGTTGGCCTTGTTGCGGTCCGGAATGATCTGGATCTCCGGCTTGCCGAGCTTGTAGTCCCAGTCGATGTCCGACATCATGCCCGACTGATCCATCTTCGCCTTGATTTGCTCCGAGGACGAGGCGAGCTTTTCCCAGTCCGACCCACGGACCGAGAACTCGACCGGAAATCCACGAGAAGCCGTGAAACCGCGCATGGAGAGGTCTTGGGCGAAGGCTCGGACGTCCTTCACCTGCTTGAGGAGGTTTCGATATTCCTCCATGAGCTCCTGCTGGGTCCACTTGCGTCCGGTCTTCGGGTTCGTTCCGCGTTCGGATTTTTCCTTCAGCGTGATGAACATGACGCCCGTATTCACTTCGCCGCCGCCGAATCCTCCGACGGCCGTGTAGATGCGATCGATCTCGGAACGTCCCATCAGCAGCTTTTCAGCATCACGGAATTTTCCATCCGTGTACTCGAGCGAGCTGTCGACCGGGGTCTGGAGTCGCATCATGAACCGACCCTGGTCCTGCGCCGGAACGAACTCCTTGCCGACCCACTTCACCGAGGCAAAGGTGGCGACGAGAAAGACGACGGAGCCGATGAGCACCGATTTGCGGTGGTCGAGTGACTTCTTCAGCCAGCTTCCATACAGCAGCTCCAGTCGATCGAAGGCGCGGTCCATCCAGACGCCGATGCCCTGGGTGCGGTGGCCGGTTTCGAGGAACTGCGAGCAACGCATCGGGGTGAGCGTGAGCGCCTCCAGGAGCGACAGTCCCACCGCAACCGTCAGCGTGACGCCGAACTGGAAGAAGAATTTTCCGATCACGCCGCGCATGAATACGACCGGAAGGAAGATGGCTCCGATGGCAATCGTCGCGGCGATGGCGGCGAAGGTGATCTCCTTTGATCCGACGATCGCCGCCTCGAGGCGCGACTTTCCCATCTCCTTGTGGCGCACGATGTTCTCGAGGACCATGATCGCGTCGTCCACGACGATGCCGATCGCAAGGCTCAGGCCGAGGAGAGTGAAGGTGTTCAGCGTGAAGTTCATGAACGCGAGCACGATGAACGTTCCGACGATCGAGGTCGGAATGGCCATGAGCACGTTCACGGTCGAGGACCACGAGCCGAGGAAGAGCCAGCAGACGACGCCCGTGAGAATGGCCGACAAGAGGAGCGTGAAGTTCAGTTCGCCGACCGACTCCTCGATGAATTGGGTGGTATCGAAGTTGATCTTGAGTTCGATGTCATGCGGCAGCGAGCCCTGGAGGGCCTGGAGCTGCTTGCGGACAACCCTGGCCACTTCGACGGCGTTCGAGCCGCGCTGCTTGCGGATGCCGATGCCAATGGCCGGCTGGCCGTTGAAACGCGAGACCCGGCGTACTTCCGCCAGGCCTTCTTCGAGCCTGACGACCTGTTTGAGCGGGGTGGCGGCATAATTCGGGCGCCCTCCGCGTTCCGAGATGACGAGGCCTTCGAGCTGCTGCAGCGTGGCTGCTTCTCCCAGCGTGCGGACGTCGTACTCGCGGCGTTCCGTCTCGATTTGTCCCGCAGGAAGTTCCAGGTGCTCGGTCTTGACGGTATTGATGATGTCGTTGACGGAAAGTTCATACCGCTGGAGCTTGTCGGAGGTCACCCAGATGCGGATGGCAGGATCGACGTAGCCCCCGAGGAACACTTCGCCGACTCCGGGAAGGGTGCTGAAGCGATCCTTGAGCTGGTCGCGCACGTAGCGGTTGAGCTCGCGCGGAGGCAGCGTTTTCGAACTGGCCGTCATCCAGAGGATCGGCTGGTCCTCAGGATTGGTCTTGGTGATCACCGGGGGGTCGAGATCGCGTGGCAGCTGGCGCTGGGCCTGGGCGATCTTGGTCTGAACCTCCTGCAGGGCGGTGTCGATGTTCCGGTCGAGATCGAATTCGAGAGTGATATTTGCCGATCCGTAGCGCGAAGACGACGAGACATTCCGGATTCCCTGCACGGTCATCACGGCATCTTCAATGATATCCACCACGTCCGATTCAATGACCTCGGGGGCCGCCCCCTCGTAATTCACGGAAACATTGAGTACCGGAAAGTCGACATCGGGCAGCTGACTGATGCCCATTCGCTGGAACGAGATCCATCCGAACAGGATCAGGCCCGCCATCAGCATCCATGCGAAAACGGGTCTTTTGATCGAAATTTCGGAAAGCGTCATGGGCTACCGGAATAAACGCCGGGGGTTGACGAATCAAGCGCCATTCCGTAGACATGTCGCACCATGACAAAGACTGGCGGTCTCTGTTTCCTTTTCGCGTTTCTTTTTACAGGCTGCGATCCCGTTCTTCCGCCCCACTGCAAGATTCCGGAAGCTGATTCCGAGAACCTGAGTGCCATGCGACAAGCCGATGAGGTCGTGCTGGACGATCGGAATCTCGCTGCACTGCTCTTCGACGGCAACGTCGCCATCCACATCGCCACAAACCGACTTCACCTGGCCAAGGCCGAGCTCAACGCGGCACGTGCCGAGCTCCTGCCGTCCATCAATCTGAGTGCTCTCTTGATGTCGGCCGGCCAGCCCCAATTTGCCTGGGCTGCGGTCGAAGCCGTGGTGCCGTTCCTGATTCCTGGAAACTGGTTTGGGGCCAGCCAGGCGCGCGACGTGTTCGAAGCGGAAAAATTCGCTCTGCAGATCGTCGAACAGAATCAGTACGCTTCGGCCTTCTCGATGATTTCGCTCTGGAAGAACGACCTGAACCTTCTGGCCATCATGGAAGACGAGTTTATCGAAGCTCGAAGCCTGCGGCAGCGCGCGCAGCAGGCCTATGATCTGGGCCTGATCACCATTGATGAGCTGAACCAGGTGATCTCCGTCGACCAGTTTGCTGAGATTTCCGTAGCCCAGGTTCGAGAGATGCTTTCGCGCGAAGAGGCCTCTCTTCGCAGGGCATTCGGATTGAAGTCCGGTACGACGCTTCGTGCCGCGGATGATTCCTTCGATGTTCCGGGTACTCCGTCCGAAGCGCAGAGGATCGATGAACTCGTCGGCATCGCAATGAAGCGCTCGCCCGAATCGCTCCAGCTCTTCCAGATCGAAGAAGCTGCACGCAAGGGGCGCTGGAAGGCGGCCTTTGCCTTCATGGGCGGAATCGGGCTCAGCAAGCAGGCGGAAAAGGGTAAATTCACGAGCTCGATGGAGAGCCTCTCTGCAGGCGGCGGCATCCAGCTCAGTTTCGGCTATTTTCCTGCACTGGAGATCACCAGCCGCAACATCCGCGAGCTCGAACTTCGACGTGAAGAGATGCGCCTCGAATTCCAGGAGCTGTTTGAAGGCACCCAGGCCAGTCTGGCATCGACCCAGCTCCAAACGGAGCGCTTCGCCGAGCGCGAGCGAACAGCCAGTGCCCAGTACGAAAACATGAAGCTCAAGGTCGAGCTCGGGCTTGCAGAGCCCTGGCAGCTGCTCGATGCGGAAGGTACTCTTCGCCAGTCTCGTCTCGATCACCTGCGCTCGCGCACCGAGCTCGCGCTCGTCCGCCTCTCGTGGCAGCGCACGCTCCAGGAGGGCGTTTTCGCGACCCTGTCGCCCTGCCTCGCCGAGCCTGCTAAGAAATGACCCATGAGCTGGTCTGAAGCGCTTCAGCTGGCGGTGGAAGAAGCGGAGTTCCATCGCGGAGCCACCTCCCCCAATCCTCCCGTTGGAGCAGCGGCCTTGGATTCGGAAGGCAGGATTCTTGCCGTTGCCGCGCACCATCGAGCAGGTGAGCTCCATGCGGAACGCCAGCTGCTCGCGGAACTGGCCAGGCGCGGGCTCTCTGATCGCCTTCATACGATGGTCGTCACCCTGGAGCCCTGCAGCCATCACGGCAGGACTCCTCCGTGCACGGACGCGATCTTCGCTTCCGGAGCACAGTGTGTGGTGTTCGCGGTTCGTGATCCGAATCCGAAGGCGGCGGGTGGCGAGTCCGTTCTTCGCGAGGCAGGACTCGAGGTGATCTGCCTCGCGGATTTCGCACCCACACCACAGTTGGATCTGGCGCAGCGCCAGCTCGGTCCTTTTTTGAAAGTGCAGCGGACCGGAATGCCGTGGATCACGGTCAAGAGAGCGTTCGATGAGCAGGGGTCCATGATTCCGCCCCGCGGACGGAATACGTTCACATCTCCGAACTCGCTCAAGCTCGCCCACCTGCTGCGTCGCAGGTCAGATGTCATCCTTACCGGCAGCGGCACCATTCTCGCCGACCTTCCGGAATTCACCGTGCGTCACGTTCCGGATCACTCGGGCAAGACCCGGTATCTGGTCATTGCCGATCGCTCCGGCCGGATCGAGAATGAAGCGCCAGGCTATGTCGATGCTGCGAGATCGCGGGGTTTCGAGGTGATCGTCACGAAGGACTGGCACTCCGAGCTTCGGCGACTCGTCGCACGAGGTGTCCTTGAGGTACTTGTCGAAGCGGGTCCGACGCTGTCCGACGAAGTTCTGTCTTCCGAATGGGATGAACAGTGGTTGATCCAGCGTGTGAACGGCGCTGAAGACGCTGTCTGTCAGAGATTTTTTTGACTCCCTGACGCTGGTGTTGATTCGTTTTATTTATCGACATCGAAAGAACTATCAATTGCATCTCTGCTCTCTCTCCAGCTAGCCTCGGTCGTCGCTGTTCAATTGAAAAAGAGAGGGATACTCGAGTGAAAACGCAGAGTCTGAGCGCGATGCTGCTTGCATCGGCACTATCTACATCTGCTGCGACTGCGGCAGAGGGCATGAAAAACATTTCCAACCAATTCTGGTGGCCAGAGCGGCTGGATCTCGCCCCGCTTCGCCAGCATGGCGACAAGTCCAATCCGATGGATCGGAACTTCAACTACGCCGAAGAGTTCAAGAAGGTCGACCTCAGGGTCCTGAAGAAGGACATCGAGAAGGCCATGAAGACCTCGCAGGACTGGTGGCCCGCCGACTGGGGCAACTACGGTCCGTTCTTCATCCGCATGGCCTGGCACAGCGCCGGCACCTATCGCGTCGGTGACGGTCGCGGTGGATCGGCTGGGGGGCAGATGCGATTCGAGCCGCTGAACAGCTGGCCCGACAACGCGAACCTCGATAAGGCGCGTCGTCTGCTGTGGCCCCTGAAGAAGAAGTACGGCAAGAGCGTGTCATGGGCGGACCTGATGGTCCTGACCGGCAACGTGGCCCTCGAGTCGATGGGATTCCAGACCCTGGGATTTGCCGGCGGTCGGACCGACGACTGGGAGGCCGATCTTGTCTACTGGGGTCCTGAGAAGAAATTCCTCGAGGACAAGCGCTACAAGGAAGGCCGCAAGCTCGACAACCCGCTGGGCGCTGTCCAGATGGGCCTGATCTACGTCAATCCGGAAGGTCCGAACGGCAACCCCGATCCGCTTGCCGCAGCCAAGGATATTCGCGAGACCTTCGGCCGGATGGCGATGAATGATGAAGAAACCGTCGCGCTGATCGCTGGTGGACATACTTTCGGCAAGGCACATGGAGCTCGCGGCCCGCAGAAGTGCGTCGGCGCCGAGCCGGCTGCCGCGGCAGTAGAAGAGCAGGGGTTCGGTTGGACGAACAAGTGCGGTTCGGGCAAGGGTGGTGACACGATCACTAGCGGCCTCGAAGGCGCCTGGACGATGAACCCGACCCAGTGGACTCACCAGTATTTCACGAACCTCTACGGCTTCGAGTGGGAAAAGACCAAGAGCCCGGCTGGAGCCACGCAGTGGGTTCCGAAGGGTGGAAAGGGAGCCAGCCTCGTGCCTGACGCCCATGACCCGTCCAAGAAGCACGCGCCGCTCATGTTCACGACCGACCTGGCGCTGCGCTTTGACCCCGAGTACGGCAAGATTTCGAAGCGTTTCCTCGAGAATCCGAAAGACTTCGAGAAAGCCTTTGCCCGCGCCTGGTTCAAGCTAACCCATCGCGACATGGGTCCTCGCGCTAGGTATGTCGGCAAGGAGTCGCCGCAGGAAGTACTGAGCTGGCAGGACCCGGTTCCGGCCGTGAGCCACAAGCTGATCGGGTCTGAGGATGTCGCAAGCCTCAAGTCCAAGATCCTGGCTTCGGGCCTCACGGTTTCCGAGCTGGTGCGGACGGCCTGGGCTTCGGCGGCATCGTTCCGTGGAACGGACATGCGCGGCGGAGCCAATGGCGCCCGCGTTCGTCTTGCTCCCCAGAAGGACTGGCCGGTGAACAACCCGACCGAGCTGTCGAAGGTGCTGCAGCGCCTCGAGCAGATTCAGAAGGAGTTCAACGCGTCGAGCGCGGGCGGCAAGCGGGTTTCTCTTGCCGACATGATCGTGCTTGGCGGGTCGGCTGCGATCGAGCAGGCGGCAAAGAAGGGCGGCCAGAACGTGACTGTTCCTTTCATGCCGGGACGCATGGATGCCTCGCAGGAGCAGACGGACGTCACATCGTTCGCAGTGCTCGAGCCGAAGGCAGACGCCTTCCGGAACTACTACGGAGGGGGTAACTCGCTTTCGCCAGCCGAAATGCTGGTCGATCGGGCCAACATGCTGACACTGACCGTGCCGGAGATGACGGCGCTCGTTGGCGGATTGCGCGCACTGGATGCCAACTCGGGTCAGTCGAAGCACGGCGTGCTGACCAGCAGGCCGGGCACGTTCAGCAATGACTTCTTCGTCAACCTGCTCGACATGTCGACCCGGTGGCAGAAGTCGGAGAAGGGCGAAGGCCTTTACGAGGGCCTCGACAGGAAGTCTGGCGCGGTCAAGTGGACCGCAACTCCGGTGGACCTGATTTTCGGTTCGCACTCCGAGCTCCGCGCGATCGCTGAGGTCTACGCGGCCGACGATGGCAAGGCGAAGTTCGCGAAGGACTTTGCCAGCGCCTGGAACAAGGTCATGAACCTCGACCGGTTCTAATGGTTGTACCCAGGGCCCCCTTCGCGAGAGCGAGGGGGGCCCTTTTTATTTCTGCGACAGATCCGACTCGATCGGACTTTCACTTCTCAAGAAGCCGGTCAGTGCATCAATGTCTGCAGGCCTGGAGAAGCGCTCTTTCGAATAAACCGTGATCCAGCGGCCGACTCGCTTTTCATCGAACGGGCGGTAGTCGATGAGCTCCTTCAGGGGAGTGTTCTTCTCGGGCACTGCAAGCTGCGGAAGGATCGTGTAGCCCATGCCCACGGCCACCATCTGCCTCAGGGTTTCGATGCTTGCGGCCTGGAAGCCCTTGGCGCGCTGCCTGCGGCCGGAGCCACAGAGCTGCAGCGTCTGGTCCTTCATGCAGTGGCCATCTTCAAGCAGCACCATCTCTTCGGCGTGCAAGTCTTCGCTGTGGAGGCGCTTGCCCTTCGTCAGTGGGTGCCCCTTCGGTGCAGCGAGAAGAAACGGCTCGAAGTAGATCTTGTCCTCGCGAAGTCCCTGCCGGTCGAAGGTGGGCGATGCAATCACGGCATCCAGATTTCCATTTCGGAGCTGCTGGATCAATCCGTCGGTCAGTCCCTCCTGGATGAAGAGCTCGAGCTCCGGATGTGCCTTTCGAAGCGGCCCGAGGAGGTGTGGAAACAGATAGGGGCCGACGCTGGCAATCGCGCCCAGCCGGAATGGACCGGCAAGTGGAGTCTCGCGCTGCTTGACCATTGCCGGAATTTTCTGTGCCTCTTCGAGCACGAGTCGGGCCTGCTCCACGAGACGACGGCCCTGCTCGGTCATGGTCACCTGGCGCTGTGTCCGCTCGAAGAAGCGGGCGCCGAGCTGGTCTTCGAGCTTGCGGATCTGCGTGCTGAGGGCAGGCTGGCTGACCCCACAGCGTTTGGCGGCGCGGCCGAAGTGAAGCTCTTCAGCAACGGTCACCACATACTGGAGATCGCGTAGGGTCATCCACTGGATGCTCATTCGTCCAGATTATCACCATTTTCGAGTCGATGCACCTGGTGGATTGGTGTCAGAACCAGGGCTGGTCGCGCCAGAGGGCTTCCGAAATTCGCTTCTGGGCGTTGGCATTCGGATGGAAGCAGTCGAACGCCAGGTCCTCGGGTTCGAACGAGACGTCGGCAAGGCCGGATCCGAAGACGACCTGGATCCGGTCGTGCCGGTCGTTCGCTTCCAGGATGGTGCGCTGGAGGATCTCGTTCTTTCTCTCCACCTTGCTCAAGCGATCCAGGTAGCTCGCCTCGTCGGTCCAATCGAGCAGGTTCGGGCAGAATTTGAAGATCTTCTTGCGGACCGTCTCACAGGTCAGGCCGGCAAAGATCTTGTGCTTCCAGAATTTCGGGGCGCCTGAATGAGGAATTCTTGGAATGCCGGCGAGGAGCACGCGAAGCGGTTTCTCGCGTGTGTATCCTTTCGCCTCGGCGGTAGCGGCAAGCTGGGCAAGCACCTGCCGGACATTCACCTCGAACTCCTCATCCGGAACGACCGGGCCTGCGGTGGATTCGCAGACATCATTCGCACCCATGGTCATCGCGATATAGTCCACCTTCGGATTTCCACGTCGATCGAGTTCCTGCGGAATCCTTCGGGCCTGCTCGAGGATATGGATCGATTTCGAACCCGGAACCGACAGGTTCATGGGGTAGAAACCCAGGATGTTTTCACCATGCGACTGGAGCGCGGCGCGGATGCGCTCGTAATGCGAGCTGATCAGGCGTCCGCTGGCCCAGGAGAGCGTCTCCTTGTTCTCCAGGAAGGGCTTCAGCAGGAATTTAAAGAACGCCGTCTTGAAGCTCGAGTCCGTCGGAGTGAGTTCGCGCTTGAGAGCGGCTGGCTGCAGCGCAGATGCGCCAGGGGGAACCAGGAAGATGTCCTGGAGCTTCGAGGACTCCGGCGAACTCGTCGTGTTCGCAAACGTACCGGCGGTCATCGAGTCTCCGAGCGCGACCATCACGCGCGTCGGATTGGATTTGCCCATCCCCCAGGTGGTTTCGCCTGCCATCAGGACCGTAAGTGCCACTGCCCAAGTGATTCGTTTCATCGGCTGGTAGCTCCCAGTTTAGGGCAAGAAAAGGGTGATTTCATCCCGACAACTCATCGGAATTCGCTCCTGCCGCTTTGAGTGCGGCGGAGCGGACGATTGCGTGATGTCAAGCCATTGACTGAGCGAAAATTAGGCCGGCTTTTTTCGCAATGCATTCAGAAGTTTTTCGACGTGGCTCGCGCTCCTGTTGCTTCTGGGCGTCCGGGCAAAAAATCCGCTGGGTGCGCGCGTTGACACTACCTATTGTGGAGTCTAGTCCTTGACGACACTTTTCATTGGGGGTCAGAATTATGGTCATGCAGGTCATCAAACGTGACGGTACGCGCGAAGAAGTCAAAATCGAGAAGATTCTTCATGCAGTGAGCCGCGCGTGTCGCGGTCTCGAAAACGTGGAAGCCATTGATGTGGCGAAGCGGACGATCAGCGGCCTGCATGAAGGAAGCACCACGGAAGAGCTCGACGGACTGTCGATCGCCAATGCCGTGATGCTCATGGCCGATGAGCCGAACTACTCCAAGGTTGCCGCCCGCATGCTGGCCGAAGGCATCCGAAAAGAAGTGGGCCGCGATGTTTCGTTTCGCGAATACGTCCGGAACTCCGCCGACCTCGGTCTTCTCTCGGGTTCGGTTCTCGAACTGGCGTCGCAGGATTTTCAGACCCTCGAGTTCGCGATCCGCCACGAGCGCGATGACCTTTTCGAATACTTTGGAATGAAGACGGTAGCCGACCGCTACCTGCTTCGTCACCCGAAGTCGCGCAAGCTCATTGAGCGCCCGCAGTGGATGTTCATGCGCGTGGCTCTCGGCCTGTCGCAGACCATCACCGAAGCTCTCGAGCTGTACGAGATCGTCAGCCAGTTTTACTACACCCCGGCAACCCCGACGCTTTTCAACTCCGGTACCCGCCATCCGCAGATGAGCTCCTGCTACCTGCTGACGGTGGCTGAAGACAGCCTCGAAGGCATCTACAAGTCGATCTCCGACTGCGCCAAGCTCTCGAAGTTCTCGGGCGGAATCGGCATCGACTGGACCCCGGTTCGTTCCTCAGGTGCCCTGATCAAGGGAACCAACGGCCTCTCGAACGGCATCATTCCGTTCCTGAAGGTGTTTGATTCGTCGGTTCACGCCGTGAACCAGGGGGGCAAGCGCAAGGGCGCTGCGGCCGTGTACCTCGAGCCGTGGCATGCCGATATTGAGGCGTTCCTCGAGCTCCGCAACAATACCGGTGCTGACGAGCGCCGCACGCACAACCTGAATCTTGCCCTCTGGATTTCTGATCTTTTCATGAAGCGCGTGGAAACCGACCAGCAGTGGTCGCTGTTTTCGCCGAGTGACGTTCCGGGCCTTGCCGACAGCTTCGGCAAGGACTTCGAAGAGCTCTACGCGAAGTACGAAGCCGACGGAAAGGCCATGAAGCAGGTCTCGGCGCGCCAGCTCTACGCCCGCATGATGCAGACGCTGGCTGAAACCGGAAACGGCTGGATCTGCTTCAAGGACAAGGCGAACCTGCGTTCGGCACAGACCGGACAGCCGGGCAACGTCATCCACAGCTCGAACCTCTGCACGGAAATCCTCGAAGTCACCTCGGGTGACCAGACGGCGGTCTGCAACCTGGGCAGCATCAACCTGTCGTCGTTCGTGACCGCCCAGGGAGAGTTCGATTTCGAGCGCCTGATGAAGGTGGCTGCCACTGCCGCCAAGTTTCTCGATCGCGTGGTCGACCTGAACTACTATCCGACGCCGGAGTCGAAGACCTCCAACCATCGCTGGCGCCCGGTCGGCCTCGGCATCATGGGCCTGCAGGATGCGCTCTTCAAGATGCGTATTCCGTTCACGAGCGACAAGGCCAAGGCGATCTCGTCGCGCATCTCCGAGACCATTTATTACCAGGCGATCCAGACCTCGATGGAGCTCGCCAAGAAGCATGGTCCCTTCGAGAAGTTCCGTGAGTCGCGCTATGCCGACGGCAAGCTCCAGCCGCAGCTGGCTCGCGAGAACCAGGAGCTGATGCCGGAGACGCACTTCGATTGGGATAAGCTCGCCCACGACGTTCGCCAGAACGGCATTCGCAACAGCCTGCTGATTGCGATTGCTCCGACGGCCACGATCGCATCGATCATGGGCTCTTACGAGAGCATCGAGCCGCAGGTCGCGAATGTGTTCAAGCGCGAGACGTTGTCGGGCGAGTTCCTGCAGGTTAATCGCTACCTGATCCACGACCTGAAGCGTGCCGGCCTTTGGACGCCCGCCATTCGCGACAAGATCATCGCATCGGACGGCTCCATCCAGCAGATCGAAGAAATTCCGGCGAACATCCGCGAACTCTACAAAACGGCCTGGGAAATCTCACAGAAGGAACTCATCGACATGGCCGTCCTGCGCTCGGCGTTCATCTGCCAGTCGCAGTCGCTCAACCTGTTCATGGAAGACCCGAACGTGGGCAAGCTCTCCTCCATGTACATGTACGCCTGGAAGCAGGGCGTAAAGACGACCTACTACATGCGTTCACGCGCCAAGACTTCGATCAAGAAGACGACCGTCGATACGTCAGCCGCAGCTCCGGCCAAGACGTACTCGGCCGAGGAAGCGATCGTCTGCTCGCTCGAAAACCCGGAGGCCTGCGAGGCCTGCCAGTAAAATCTCAGGAAGGGATAAGACCATGTTGCTCCAGCCCGAATTGGATCTGACGCTTCGTCCGATGAAGTACCCGCAGTTCTTTCAGCTCTACAAGAACTCGATCAAGAACATCTGGACGACCGAAGAAATCGACTTCTCGGTCGACTTCCAGCACCTCCGCGACAAGGTCACGCCGCAGGAGGCGCATCTGATTCGTCGCCTCGTGGCGTTCTTCGCCACGGCCGACAATCTCGTCGCCCATAACCTGGTGCTCAATTTCTACAAGCACGTGAACTCGCCCGAGTACCGCATGTTCCTCGGCAAGCAGCTCTTCGACGAGATGCTGCACGTCGAAACGTACCTGCTGCTGGTCGATAACTACATTCCGGACATGGACGAGCGCCGTGCGGCGTTCGATGCGTACCAGAACATTCCGTCCGTGAAGCGCAAGGCCGACTTCTGCTTCAAGTACATGGATTCGATCGACGCTCTCGACAAGCTCGACACCGATGACAAGCGCAAGCAGTTCATTGAAAACATGATCTGCTTTGCAGCGTGCGTGGAAGGCCTCTTCTTCTTCGGATCCTTTGCGTACGTCTACTTCCTGCGCAGCAAGGGCCTCCTGCCGGGCCTCGCCACTGCCACGAACTGGGTCTTCCGTGACGAAAGCCTCCACATTGAAGGCGCGATGGAGGTCCTCCGGGTGCTCCGTACGGAATACTCGCACCTCTTCGACGCCGCGATGCAGGACCGCGTGTACCGCATGATCGAAGAAGCCATCGAGGTGGAAATGGCCTTCTGCCAGGATGGTCTGTCCTTCGGCGTGACCGGCTTGTCGCCGACGCTGATGCAGCAGTACCTCGAGTACGTTGCCGACCAGCGCCTGACCCAGATGGGCTTCGCCAAGAAGTACCTCTCGAAGAACCCGTTCAGCTTCATGCTCCTCCAGGACGTGCAGCCGTTGACGAACTTCTTCGAGAAGCGCGTGACGGAGTATTCGAAGGGCTTCGACTCGAGCGCAAGCGCGGTCAGCTTCTCCGAAGCTTTCTAATTTTTTAGCTCGATACTCGCAGCAGCGCCAGCATGTGGCGGAGTTCCTCGCGCTGGCGGCTGGAGCGTGCCTGCGTGAGTTGCTGCTGGAGCGTCTTGCGGACCTCAATGATCCACTTCGTGCCGGTGTCAGTGGCAGCGTAGGTGGCTAGCGCGGCTACAGCGGAGCGACGGACGGGCGCCGGCTCGCGAGCATCGATTGCCGAGGTGGCCAGGATCGTGATTGCCCAGAGCTCGAGATCGAGCTCTTCGGTCTCTGTCTTCGCGTAGTGCAGCGAGGTGCCCGAGGGGAGGGCGAGCAGCGCGAGAGTCGACTCGCGAAGTTTTGAGAAATCCAGTGCCGGAATCGCTTCATGGGCCAAGGCTGCCGCCGCCTCGGTGGGATTCTCCTGGCCCAGTGCCCACGGTGTCTGGGCTGCCCAGTGCTGAAGCACCTGGGCCAGTAATTCGCGAGACGCCTTGGCCTGTTGAGGCAGCTCTAGAAGGAGTGCGGCGTAGCTCATCGTGGACATCACCTTGGCACGAAACCCGGATTCGTTGGCCGGAGCCTCGCGATAAGGCAGCAGCGACTTGCGAAGCGCGCGGAGATGACCGAACAGGCTTTCGTGCCCCGATGACAGGTATTGGCTCTGGAGCTTCGTCACGGTCGACCACGACTGCTGCAGGACCGCCAGCACTTCGCCACGCGATTGGAGTGCGTCGGGCTTCGTCGACAACAGCTCTGCCAGTCGTGGAGCAATCTGGCTACGGTAGCGATCCAGCGCCGTCGGTAGGCTCACCACCGGCCCCATTCGCGAGGCAGGCTCCGAGAGGAGCTGGAGCGCACGCACCAGGGTGGCGGCAGGATCCTTGCCCAGATCGTATCGATTGCAGAGCGGATCGGCGGCGGTATGGCCATCGATCACCAGCAGGTCGGCCTCTGCGTCATTGCAGGTGGGAAGAACCGGATCGGACGATGAGATGTCCTCGGCACGGTTGTAGAGGGCGGACAGGATCTGGCGATCATACTCGAGGATCGGCCCATCGGCGCTGTCCACCGAGTCAAACACGGAGCGTTCGACGAAGAAATCGTTGTAATCCATCACCGAGTGGGTCGGCATGGAGTCGGCCGCATCCGGATCAAAGGCCAGCGATCCCTTGAAGTTGTGGTCCATGCCCAGCGCATGTCCGACTTCATGGAGGAGGGTCTGCTTGAGGAGTTCTCTTCCGAAAACCTCCGGAGAGATGCCTTCGAGCGACTCCTTCATCACGTGAGGACGATCCGAGGCATGTCGCTGGCAGCGGGCGCGAATCTTCTGTCCAAACAGAGTGCGTTCGCTGGAGCGGATTTCCGAAGGAAAGCTCTTGCGATGGGCCTCTTCGCCCATGCGGATCCACGAGCGCGGCAGGTAGATGAGCGAGTGCGACTGAAGGCCAGTCTCGGGGTCTGCAGACTGTGTCTCGTAGGCAGCACCGGCTTCATTGACGGTGTCCCAGTAGATGACGTTGTATCGGGGGTCGCCGAGATGGATGCCCTCGGGAAGTCTGCCCGCAAAGCGCAGGAGGTCCTTGCCCCACATCTTCTGTGAGTACCGGTTCCATCCCTCGACTCCGGTCCTGATGACTGGCAGAAGGTCGTCGGGCAGGTTGCGCGTCACATGCCATTCGATCGGCTTTTCGGAGCCGGACGCACTCCAGGCAAAGCGATTGGCAACCATGCTGCCGATTCGGCTGTCCTTCTCTCCATCGAAATAGACGAGGACAGACGACAGAAAGCCGAAGCGAGTCGATAGGGGCTCCAGCTCCTCATTCATGTAGAGCGGAGCTCCGAGAGTCACATCGTTTCGGCGCTCTTCGGTGACCAGTGCCTCGCGCGGGAAGACGCTCTCCAGGAACTCGATGACTTCGCCCTTCTGGGTCTCGAGGCTGGTCTGGAGAAGCAGGAGGTTGTCTTCCTTCACGAATTCCGCAGAGCGGAGCCAGCTGTTCCTCTCTCTTGACGCCTCGGGTCCTGCGACGAGAGTGGTGAGAATCGGTGAGGGACGATCGATGGCGATCGTAACGTGGTCAGCATCCGAACTGAGGATCGTCCATTCGTAGATGAGGCGTTCGGGATGGTTGATCTTCGAAATGAACAGGTGCGAGGTCTCGGCGACGAGGAGCAGGCGATCGGCAGCGATCTGGAACCGGGCCTTGAAGTGACCCAGGGTCATCGCCGGCAACAGGTCTTGTCCTTCTCCGAGAGACGAGTTCTGGATATCGACCCCGTAGAGAAACTCACGGTCCAGGATCTCGCTTTTCAGGAAAGTGGCCTTGGCGCGCGCCTGACGCACATCGAAGTCGTCTCCGAGCCGTCGAAGGCGCACCATCCCGGAGTCTTCTTGTGACAGCACCGGAATCATCGGGGGACGTGAGGGCCTTGCCGGAGAACACGCGCTCGTCAGAGCACTGACGGCGATAAATAGAATGAGCCCCAATTTCGCTGAAATCCCCTGATAATGCATGGCGGCATTGCCTACCGGCGATGTTGGCCCAAGTCAACATCGGGTACTCTGTTGATGAGGAGATTTCATGAATCGCTTTCGATCGAGAGTCATAGCCGGGATGTCGCTCTTGTCGGTCTTTGGCGGGATGTCGCTCGGTCCCTGGTCCGAACCAGCGCGGGCCGAGGCTGGTCCGGCCCCGACGGACCTCTCCTGGGAATTGCGGACCGAGAGTCTGGCGCAGGAGCTTGCCACGCTTTTGAACGACCCCGCAGCAGGAGAGGCGCAGGCTGCAGAGAAGGTCGAAGAGATTGCGCAGAAGATCCTCGACGACTACACCCAGCAGCTTCGACTGGACGCGCAGGCCAAGCGTCTGCTGTGGCAGCGCTTCAAGGCCAACTTGAACGCCCGAGGACTCGCTCAGTTCATCCAATCCAAGAAGGAAGGCTTCATCCGAGTAGCCAGGACCCAGGGTATTCCGGCGCTGGCCACCCTGGTCGTTGAAGTTCTGGTGAATGTGGCGGGGAGTTGGATCGCCACGGCTCTGGGAGTGCCGCAGCTGATACCGGTGATTCTGAGTACCCCGGCCTTTCCAGTCGTTCATCCGGTGAATCTCGCCCTTTATCGGAGGTGGCAGGATGCCCAGTTCGCGAAGAAGTTCGGCGGAAAAGCGAATTATCTGGCCTATCTCGAGCTTCGAAAGACTGCCCGGCGTGAGCTGCAGCTTCGAGCCGAGTCCGAAGTCTTTGCCACTCTCATGGACGGCAAGGGAGAGGCGGTATCCGTCCGCCTGCAGTCACCTTCGGCGTTTCGAAGGCTCGGATACCTTTTTGGCATGTTCAGCGACGACCTGACCCAGGCTGCGGTCCTTCATTTCCTGAAGGAGGAGGGAGTGAAAAATCCCTTTCTGGAGCGACTCGCTCTGGTCAAGTCACTCGATGAACCGACCAAGACCTACCTCATGTTGAACCACCTGCAGCTCACCCTCGAGGATGACCTGTGGGTGGGCCTGAAGTGGCGGTTTCACACGTCGTTCGTGGATGCGAAGGCCTCGGCGGTAACACCGGCCCTCCGGGCATGGCTGCTGGAAGCTGCACGAGTCTCCGAGCCTTCCGATCTGGGCAGGCTCCTGAAGATGGCCCCGCGTGAGCTCTCTCCGCCGGCGAAGTGGACGTTCTGGTTCGAGGTCATTTTGCCGAGGGCGATCGAAAATGTGGCCTTGAAGATGGACGCCGGCGAGTTAAAGCAACTTCGCGCGGCCAGCCAGGAAACCTGGGTGCTGTCGCAAAAGCATCTGGTGGATTCATCCTCGAAAAAATACACTGATGCTGAACTCCGATCGGCGTTCCTGTCTCGCCTCAAGGGCAGGCAGTACCAAGGTGTTTGCGCGGAACTTTTCCGAGAAATGGCGATTTGAGATGCGTGGAAGCTTTTTTGCGAAGCCTTTGGAGATCATCATTGAAATCGACGGTGAGCGCTGGAAACAGGGCGAGGTCGTGCGCGGGCGCCTGACGCTCCGGAACCGTGGGGCGACGCCGCATGCCGCAGCCGGCGTTGACGTCCAGCTCTGCCGCGCCCAGCTCAGCGCGGTGAAGAAGAAATCCGAGACGGCGTTCAAGCCCCTGATGAAGCATGAAATCTCGGGCGAGATCACCCCTGGCGGCGAGCTCTCGCGTGAGTTTCAATTCGAGCTCGGCCTGAATGCGCCCATCACGGATTCGGTCTCGAGCGCCTTCGTTACCTGTGGCCCCGGATCACTGCAGCTGCAGATCCAGCCATCGCCTGTCATCCAGGAGTTTACGTCCACGCTCCAGGCCCAGCACCACTTTGGATTCAAGTCGTACAAGCAGTCGAAGTCGGGAGTCGAAGCAAAATTTTCGGCTCCGGATGGACAGCGTTTTTCGGCACTCGAGGGCCTGGTCCTCACTCTTCGATTTACTGAGGAGTCCGGCAATCCGGATCTTCAGGTTGACTATGATTTTGAGGTCAAGCAGGTGGGTGCAGGAGCACTTCCGACGAAGGTGTCGACCACCAGTCGCAAGGTTGAACAGGTGCTGGGTTCGGTGGATTATCTGACTCCGAGCGGCCGAGTGAACTTCGACAGCATCCAGAAGTTCGTGGCAGAAGCCGTGTCGACCGTAGAGTCCAAGATTCTATTCTAAAAGCCACTGAAGGTCTTCGCGCGTGAGTCCGGCGGTTGCCGCCCCACTGGCGCCGATCACGCTCTGCGAGATGGCCTGCTTGCGCTTCTGAAGTTCCAGGATTTTTTCTTCTACCGTTCCTCGTGCAACGATTCGGCAGACCAGGACCGGGTTCTCTTGTCCAATGCGGTGCACCCGATCGGCAGCCTGGTCCTCCACGGCCGGATTCCACCAGCTGTCCATCAGGAATACGTGATCGGCGGTAGTCAGTGTAATTCCGACGCCACCCGCCTTGAGCGAGAGCAGCATCACTTCAGGTCCGTCCGGCGACTGAAACTCCGAGACGACCGAAGCCCGGTCTGTCGTGGAGCCGTCCAGTCGCGAAAAGCGGATGCCTGCAGAGCGGAGCTTCGGTTCGATCAGGTCGAGCAGCGAGGTCCATTGCGAGAAGATGAGTGCGCGATGGCCTTCGGCGAGGGTCGTTTCGAGATTCTCCAGCAGGAGTTCGAGCTTTGCCGAGGTCTCGGCCTTTTGTCCGGGCAGCAGCGCCGCATGGCAGCTGGCCTGGCGCAGCCTCAGAAGGAGCTCGAGCGCGCTGAAAACCGATCCGCCCTCTTCGAGTGTGTCCTGGACCTCGCGCCGGGTGGCCGAGAGGAGGGCAGAGTACAGCTCCTGCTCGGCATCGGACAGGTCGCACTGCAGGACCACTTCGGTCTTCGGAGGAAGCTCTGGTGCCACATCGCGCTTGAGGCGTCGCAGGATGAACGGATGAATCCTCCGCCTGAGCCGGGTGGCAGCTCGCGAGTCGCCGCGTTGGCTCGGAGTTGCCCAGTCTTCCTGGAAGTCACGACGCGAACCGAGCAACCCGGGATTCAGGAATTCAAACTGACTCCACAAGTCCTCGAGGCGATTCTCGACGGGGGTGCCGCTCAGGGCGATCCGGAAAGATGCGCGGATGTGGTGCGCGGCGCGAGCCACCTGCGATTCGGGGTTCTTGATCGTCTGCGCCTCGTCGAGAATGGCGCTATCCCACTGCTGATCGACGATCGACGGGTCCTGGCGCAGCAGACCGTAGCTGGTGATGGTGAGATCTGCGGATGGGTCATGCCGGCGTTGTGGTCCCCAGTAGAGGTTCACTCGAAGTCCGGGGCGAAATCTTGCGGCCTGGTCCGCCCAGCCCTGGAGCACGCTCGAAGGCGCCACGATCAGCGTCCTTCCTCGAATCGAACAGAGGGCCTGCAGGGTCTTTCCGAGGCCCATGTCGTCGGCAAGCAGGGCACTCATTCCGGAATCCCTCAAGTAGCAGAGCCAGTTCACACCCTGCCTCTGGTACGCACGAAGGTCTGCCTGGAGATCGCCTGGCAAGGAGGCTTCTGGAATGCCTGCAAACTGCTCCGCCATCTCGCGAACCCTTTCCGTCGGATCGGCGATCTCCTTCTCCAGCAGCTCTTTCCGCAGCGCGCTCACCTCATGGATCGCGTAGGCAGGAAGTTTTCCGGAATGGCGGTCCTGGAGATCGAGCAGGCGCTGCAGGATTTTTCCGTGCCTGGCCAGCACCTCACGAGGCACGGCCGCAAAACCGCCATTCATGAGGGGCACCAATGACGAACCCTCGCGCCAGGCAGCGAGCACCCGGCCGGGATCCGCAGCAAGACCTTCGGAAGTGGAAAACTCAGGATCGATCCGGAAGGATAGTCCCGGAGTCGCTTCGTCCCGAGGCAAGCTCAGCTGGAGCTGGCCGTGCACCGTGAAGTGGTGCAGTCCGTCTCCTGCGATCACGATCGCCTGGGGATCCTTCGCGGCGGACTCGCGGACCTGTGCCGCAAAGGTGGTGGCCTGAAGGCCCGCAAAGCGAGCGCGATGTCCGGGGGTGAGGTGGAATTCGGATTGAAGGCGCCTCATCAGCTCCTGCTCGAGCTTCGGATCGCGGGCGGAAAACGCGTTCGGATAATCGATCGACGCCGAGGCCGCGAGCTCGAGTTCACCGAGGCGCTGAAGCTCGATACGGATGCGCGGGGGGCCTTCATTGACTTTCGGAAGACGATTGGTTCGAACGGTGATCGAAACTTTTCTTTCGAGCGAGGGCAGGATCTCGACGACGAGGGCTCGCACCTCCTGTCCTCGAAAGATCCGACCGTCACCGGATAGAAGTCCACGCTCCTGCTCTGACAGACCCGGGTCACGAAGCACTCGAAGCTGGCCGTTTTGGAGGACCAGGCCATTTGCGAAAAGCTCATGCGTCTCCTGGATCGCCATCAGGCGAAAGCCGTCACCCTCGTCCTTCACCTCCACATGAAATCCTGTAGTGGGAGTTCCGATGCCGACGACGACGCCATCCAGCTCGACCCTGCCGACGTCGCGAAGTGCCGTGAGCAGCTTTTCCAGGAATTCGCGGCGATTCGAAAGCTGTTCGAGGGCTGCTGCAGTTCGCGCCGATGGCAGGTAGGTGGCAAGCACCCGATCGACACCGAAGTCTTCCTGCGTGGCGGCGATTCGGGTTCCGGTGAGCCTACCCGATTCGATTCCCCCGATGGTTGCGACAAGCGACTCTGGAAACGGATTTCCGTCGAGAAGCCTTTCAAAGACGAGTTTGTGCTCTTGTTGCAGTCGACGAAAACGATATCGAAGCAATCCCGTAGTGCCACGATCGGCGGCTTCGCCCGAGGTCGGCAGGATTTGGGCCGCGCCAGTTTTTAATGCCGCCACGCAGGCGGCAACGTGAAAGCACGGATTTGCACGTTCGCTGCAGTCGCAAAAGTGATCTTCATCTCCAGGCCAGAGCTGGACCTTGGCGCTGATCGGACGATCAGGGTTGCGCACTCGCGCGACGATCTCATCCTCTCCGAAGCGTTCGAGCTGGACCATGCCGGACCGTGCCAATCCGACGCCCTTGGTCCAAACACCAGGAAGTGTTTCCTTCTGGAGCCCATTCAGGAAGCCCTGCATCGATGGGGGAATCTGGAATTCTGCCACGACCTCGGGCTTACCATGTTACAAGGCTGGCATGTCCCTTTTTGACCCTCGGATGATGGATCCCTCGAAGCTCAGTCCTGAAGTGCTCATGAAGATGAGCCAGCTGGTTCAGGAACTGCCGCCCGGAATGCTGTCGCGCATGCAGGCGCTGATGCACAATGCGATGGCCGGTTTTGATGTCCAGAAGGATATGGAAGCCTTTGAGCGCGAGCTTCCTTCGGGTTTCCGCGAGAAGATGGCCCGCCTCATGTACGAGATGAACGGCGTGATGCCCTCGAGCGTCGAGGCCGCTGCAACTGCGGTAAAGCCTGCGGTCGTCGAAGTTCAGCGAGAGATCACCACGGCAGACGACGCCCGGCTGACGGTGCTTCGTGCAGTGGCATCAGGAGACCTCTCGCCCGAGCAGGCTTTGTCTGTTCTATTTCCGTCTTAAGTACAGATCAGATGCTGATTTGAGCGCCCACTTCGATCACCTGGTCCGGAGGCAGCCGGAAGTACTCGGTCGCGGGCCGCGCGTTTTTCGAAAAGAGGATGAATAGGCGCTTGCGCCATCCCGCCATCCGGGTGGTTCCGTTCGGTAGAATGCTCTCGCGTCCGAGATAGAAGCTGAGCTTCTCGAGCTCGATCGGCAGACCAGCACCCATCGCAAAAATCAGCATCTCCGAGACGTCCGGAGTTTCCATGTAGCCGTAGCGTGCCGTGACCTTGAAGAATCCGTTCGAGAGTTCCGTGACGCGGACCTTCTGGAGCGCAGGAACTTCCGGAGTGTGTTCGGTGAGAATCGAGAGCAGGATCACGCGTTCATGCAGCGATCGATTGTGCTTCAGGTGATGCTGAAGGACCGAGGGCGCCACGTTCCGGCTCAGAGTCATAAATACTGCCGTTCCGGGAACGCGAACCGTCTTCTTCTGGACCAACTCATCGATGAATTCCTGGAGTGGAATGGATTTCTCCGAAAGAATGGCTCCAAGCGCATCGCGGCCACGCTTCCAGGTGGTCATGATGGCGAAAATCGAAACTGCCATCACTACTGGCACCCAGCCTCCGTCAGCAAGTTTGACGATATTGGCTCCGAAAAACGCAAGATCGATAAAAAGAAATCCAGCGACCAGGGTGCCTGCCTGAAGGAGCGACCAGTTCCAGATTTTTACGGCGACCACAAAGAACAGAACGGAGGTGATGGCCATGGTGGCCGTGACGGCAATTCCGTAAGCTGCGGCCAGGTTCGTGGACTGCCTGAAACCCAGGACCAGTGCGATACACGAGATCATGAGTAGTGTATTGACCCGGGGAACGTAAATCTGACCCTCAGTCTCTCGAGAGGTGTGGCGGATCGTCGTTCGCGGAAAATATCCGAGCTGAACCGCCTGCTGCGTGAGCGAAAAGGCTCCGGAGATCAAGGCCTGGGATGCGATCACTGTGGCGGCCGTGGAGATGATCACCAGGGGGTAGATCATCCAGCCTGAGACCAGCGCAAAAAATGGATTTTGCACCGCCTCGACTCCTTTTTCGAGAATCAGCGCGCCTTGACCCAGATAATTGACCAGCAGTGCTGGAAATACGATGGCCAGCCATCCGATTCGAATGGGCTTTCGTCCAAAGTGACCCATATCCGCGTAAAGGGCCTCGCCGCCGGTAATGCACAACACCACTGCACCAAGCACCCAGAACCCGTGCCAGCCATTCCTGACAAAAAACCCGATGGCGTGCATCGGATCCATCGCGCTCAGAATATCCGGACGCCTGAAAATCCAGGGAAGCCCAGTGAGAGTGAGGGTGATGAACCACAGCAAGGTGATTCGCCCGAAGATCGCGCCCAGTGCCGCCGTTCCTTTGCTCTGGCTAAGAAAGAGAGCGGCCAGAATCACTACAGTGAGTGGAACGACATACGGTTGAAAGGTGGGCGTTGCGACTTCAAGGCCCTCTACTGCCGACAACACAGAAATTGCCGGAGTGATGACGCCATCTCCATACAGGAGCGCAGCCCCGAAAAGCCCCAATGAGATGATGAGTACCTTGGAACGATTGAGTGCTCCTTGGTGAAGTTTTGGCAGCACCAATGCGAGAAGAGCCATGATTCCACCCTCGCCTTGGTTATCGGCGCGAAGGATGAACATCAGGTACTTGAAGGTGACGACCAGAGTCAGCGACCAGAAAACCAGTGACAGGATACCCAGAACATTTTCCGGCGAGAGCGCCAGCCCATGCGTGGGATGGAAGCTTTCCTTGATGGCGTAGAGAGGAGACGTTCCGATGTCGCCGTAGACCACCCCGAGCGCTGCAATCGTGAGGGTTCGAAGCCGCTTGCCTGAGGGTTGCTGGCCGGAGGGTGTGGACATTTCCTTGGTGTCGCGCCGGGACGGGGCGGGGTCAACAGCAATCTCAAGACTCCCGGGTCTTGCAGTGGAACGTGGGGCATGGGTCTTCTTGCCTGGCCGCCCGAGCTGCGGCGCTCCTACGATGCCATCCTATTGGACTGGGATGGAACTGCGGTTTCGGGGCGGAGCGTGCCCGCTCTGGACCAGGCTGAGGCCATGGGGCGTCTGCTCGAACACGGAGTGGTGATGGCGATCCTTGCGGGCACCAACCCGGGACATATCGAGCATCAGCTTCTTCGGCATCTGGATCGCTCGTGTCTGGGCAACATCTACCTGCTCATGAACCGGGGTTCCGAGGCCTACGGATTTGACTCGAGCGGGCAAATGATTCGGCATTTCCGCCGAGAGTCGACCTCCAGCGAGCGAGTTGGGCTCGATCTGGCAATTCACGGACTCCGTGAGCTGGTCGAGCGAGAGTTCGGAATCTCCACCACAGTCGTGACTGATCGGCTCAATCGCAGGAAGCTGGATCTGATTCCCGAGCCCAACTGGAGTGATCCGCCGAAGGCTCACGCCGCAGAACTCCTTCAGGCAGTGGAACGACGACTCGGGCGGCGTGAGTGCCCCATTTCCTGGATCACTGAAAGAGCCATCGAGCTGGCGCTCGAAGCGGGAATCCGAGAGCCCAAGGTCACCACGGACATCAAGCACATCGAAATCGGACTTACCGATAAATCCGACTCCGCCCGATGGTTCCTCGACCACGTGGTCAAGGTCCGAAGGATTGACCCTGGCGCGATCGTCATTCTAGGCGATGAGTTCGGAGCACCCTCGGGAATGCCTGGCAGCGACAGCAAGATGCTCATTCCGGAGTTCCTGGTCGCCACCGCCGTCTCAGTAGGTGTGGAGCCGGCAGGAATTCCATCTGGAGTGAGGCACCACCCGGGAGGTCCGAGCGTCTTCCTGGATTTTCTGGATCTGCAGGTGGCACATCGAGACTGGGGGATCTCGCGCGATTCGACCTGGTGCATCGAGCAAGAGGCGTTCGATCCGGGTCGAGAACGAGAGATGGAGACGCTGTTTGCGGTAGGCAATGGCCTTCTCGGAGTTCGTGGGGCGCTCGAAGTGGGGCTGCCCGGAGCCGAGGCCGATCTGTTCATTGCCGGCATCTACGACGGCAAGTCATCACTCCTGCCGTACTCCGAGGTCGAGTTTCTTGCTCCGGAGCGTGAAGAAAGTCCGCATGCAGAGTTGGTCTCCTTTCCATTTCCTCTCCATTTGGAGATTCGCCTTGATGGTCAGTCGGTCGGATTACGTGAAGACCAGCAGCAGGAGGTGGGAAGAACCTTGGATCTGGGCAGCGGAATCCTCTCTGTACGCCAGCGTTTCCGGCATCTAGATGGGTGGGTTGCTCTTCGATCGCTCCGGACCGCTTCCATGGAGGACCCCCACGCGCTGCTACATGAGGTGGAGTTCAGGCTTTCCGGCAGGTCCGGACGCCTCGAATTCGAGGTGGGTACCGACTTTTCGGATTTCCACCTGCGGCATCCGCATCTGTTACTGGTGCATCCCGCCGATGAGCCTCCCTGGTCAACGCGCGGCCTTCGTGGATTCTCCGAGATTGTCCTCATGGAGACGCGGCGGTCCAAATTTTTGGCGGGATTTGCGGTTCACACCGAAATCGACGGTCGTGAATGCGTCGGTCGAGGCTGGTCCATGCCTGTGAAGGAGGGGCAGATCGTCCGCATGCGACGCAGGCTTCGATGCCTGAATTCACGTGATCCGATTTTTGAGGGCAGGACACCTGATGTCGATGAGTTCCTCGATGCGCTGGCGCGGGGGGCCCCGACGACGCCTTTTCAGCAATTCCACTCTATGCTCGGTTCGCATCGGCGATCTTGGCGCCGATTCTGGAGAGTGGCGGACATTTCGTTTTCAGGTAGTCCCGGGATGACCGAATCACAGCGCTTCAATGCCTATCATTTGAGGAGCGCGGCGCCTCAACGGCCGTACACTTCCATTCCGGCCCGAACACTCACAGGACGGGGCTACGAAGGACATATTTTCTGGGACGCAGAGGTCTTCATGCTTCCGTTCTTCGCGCTTCAAGCTCCGGAGTTTGCCCGCCGCATGCTCGAGTATCGCTATCTCACGCTGGATGGCGCGCGTACGCGTGCCGTTTCCATGGGGTTCCGCGGAGCCAGCTTCGCCTGGGAGTCCACCGTGAATGGCGAGGATGTGACGCCGAGCAGGATCCTGCTTCGGAGCAGCGGAACGGAGATTCCGATTTACACCGGTTCGCAGCAGATCCATGTCACCGCCGACGTCGCTTATGGAATCTGGATGTACTGGTACTGCACGCAGGACGTGGAGTTCATGCTCGACCAGGGAGTGGAGATGCTGTTCGAGACCGCCAGATTCTGGAGCAGTCGGGCTTCGCTTCAGGATGGGCGTTATCACATCGATGGAGTCGTCGGGCCTGACGAGTACCATCACGGCGTCCGCGACAATGCATACACGAACTGGATGGCACGGTTCAATCTCGAGAAGGCACTCTGGGCGCGCGACTGGCTTCTTGAGGTCGACCCGACGAGGCTGCGAGCCCTCACGGCGCGCCTTCAACTTGTCGATGAGGAGTTCCTGGAATGGTCCATGGTTGTCCGCTACCTCCATGTTCCTGGTCCGAATCAGGATGGACTGATCGAACAGTTCGATGGCTTTTTCTCGCTCGATGAGTTTCCGCTTCCTGCTCATGACCGCCTGAAAGCCCCCGTCCGCCGCCTGCTGGATTGGAAGCGGGTGAATCGCTCTCGACTGTGCAAACAGGCGGATGTGCTGATGCTGCCCTTTCTTTTTCCAGCCAGCTTTTCGACCGAGATGATCCGCACGAACTACCAGTATTACGAACCGATCACGGACCATGGAAGCAGCCTATCGCCACCCGTTCATGCAGCCGTGGCTGCCATGGCGGGCGTGCCAGAGCATGCCCTTCGTTACTACTCGCAGTCCGTCGAGCTGGATCTCTTCAACCTGATGAGAAACACCTCGCTGGGTGTTCATGCCGCATGCATGGCTGGAAGCTGGCAGGCGCT
>CAMAQA010000013.1 GCA_945860415.1 Bacteriovorax stolpii | reverse complement strand
GAGGACACGAATGGAATCGCATCGGGTCGGATCAATTATACTGGCATCCAGCAGCTTCCCGGTCGCCGACTTTTGATCCAGGCACTTCGGAGCAGCGACAGCTCCGTACTTTCGACGACCGCCACCAACGATGCCGGCGATTATGAGCTTTATGTGCCGATCGGTGAGAGCGTGAAGGTTCGCCTTGCTGCCAGGATTCAGGCTTCAGGATATTCCAAGGACGGGGTTGCCGGATCTCTGGAAGGCTGCGACGGCGCATCGTGGGATGTGCGAATCGTCGACAACACCCAGAATCGAGCCCAGTACGTCATGACCACGACGTCAACCTACTCGAGTGCGTCAATCGGAGTGAACTTTACTCCCCAGACCACCTTCAACGCGGGCACCGGACTTTACACCGCGCGCGGCTCCGCTCCGTTCGCGCTGCTCGATTCGATCATTCGCCAAATCGAACTCGTCTGCCAGTCGGAACCTGGTGTTTCACTGCCGCTCGTCTACGTGAACTGGTCTCCGGCAAACGTTGCCGAAAGTCCGGGCTCTGCAGACAACGACCGAGACGGAACACTGGATGACAAGGAGCGAGGAAAGATCGCCACCTCGCATTACACCGTGGAGAATGTCGGAGGTGTCGATCGTCCGAATGTCTACATTCTCGGCAAAGAAGACTCCGACACCGATGAATTTGACGATCATGTGGTCGCGCATGAATTCGGGCATTACCTGGAAGACCAGCTCTACCGCTCGGACTCGATCGGCGGATCGCACAGCATCGATCATTCTCTCGATCCTCGCGTCGCGTTCGGCGAGGGCTACGGAAACGCGATCTCCGGAATGACGTTCAACAATCCGGTCTATGTCGATACTTCGGGAGACAACCAGGCCAGTGGGTTTTCGATGAATGTGTCGACCCCGCCAAAGACCCTTTCTCGCGGAGTGTACAGCGAGCGCAGCGCCCAGTACTTTCTCTGGTCACTCTTCGTGAATCGCTCCTCGAGCTATGATCGAATCCACTCCGTGCTGACTGACCACAAGACATCGCCTGCGATGACCTCGCTGCATTCGTTTGCCTCTTATTATCGCGCCCGCTTCGGAGCTTCTTCCGATGGTTTCAGTGCGCTCTGGTCCAGCGCGCTGTCGAGCCCGTTGAATGCCCTCTGTGTAGGCAGCTGCCCTTCGGATGCGAGTGGAGCCCCGGATCTCTTCGATGGGGATGGTGACCTGGGCGGTACCTACGCCTCGACGTTGAAATATCCGGCAACCAGTAGCGGCAGTGCCAAGTCCGCTGCGTTCTGGAACCTGTATGTGCGTCTCACCTCGGGTGCCCGAAGCACGGCCCGTGAGACGACGCTCACGGGTGGTTACGGATATCCCTACAACAAGATGGGCATGAATCGCTGGTACCTGTACCGGGCCACTTCGGATCAGGTCGTGACGGTCCGGATCAGCGCCGTGGCCGGCCTCACTTGTCCCACCAACTCACGCGATGCCCTGGATCTCGTCGTTTTTCAGGCAGGTCAGGTGATTGCTGCTGACGAAACCGGCAGCGGATGTCCGGTGGTGAGTTTCAGCACGACTTCCGGGCAGGACTACGTGGTGATCGTGAGCGGCTACCAGGGCGAAACGACCAGCTACACCATCACGGTGAGCCCGTGATCGGAGAAAGGCGGATGCACGGATGACGAAGAGTGCAGGATCCAATATGGTGCTGGCGGGTGCGGCAGTGGTGCTGACGTCGTTTGTGGTGCTGGCTTCGGTAGCGGTTCTTTACCGCGGACCGTCGGGTTCTCGCGTGTCGAAAGATTCTACTGGAGCAGCGGACGTGGCGAACGCTCCGTTGTCAGGCCAGCGCGATTCGGCGCTTCCCGACTCGCTGGAGGGTCGCTCACTCTCCGGCAGAAAGCTCGGCGCTCCTTGGAACGGCGGCAAGCCCGGACTTCCAGTGGAAGTATCCAGCGACCTCTCCGGACCCATTCCCGCCGGAGTCGATCACTCGATGATCGTCTGGATCATGATCGACCAGGAGTGCAGCAACGCCGAAGTGCGACTTCGTGGCATCGAGGGAGTGGTCGTGTCCGGACAACGCCGCGTCGACTTGGGGCCCTGTCGTCCCGGAGAGCGAGCTGAAGTGCCTGCCATCGTGCGGATTCCCTCCGGTGGAGCCGGATTCCTGGCTGTCGACGTGATGCTCGAAGAGGTGGATCCGGAAGATGGCTCGACCACTCGACGGACGATCTCGAAGGCCATCTCCGTGGTGGCGGAAGGGGCGCGCCTGCAGCCCAAGTCACTCGGCAAGGCCGTCTCGGCCGGAAAAAGCCAGATGAAAGGCGAAGAGCCCGAGCAGGTGATCGAGCTCGGAAGATAAAAGGTCGGATAAAAGGTCGGGCCCACCTTTTGGTTTCGCAACTGCGTCATTTTGACGCGCATCTGAACCAAAAGGTGGGCCCGACCATTACTTGACGAAGTGCCGGAGCACGTACTCGAGGGCCTGTTCCTTGGTGGTGATCTTGAGCTCGAGCACTTGGTCTTCGACCGAGCGTAGGATTTCCGAAAAGCGGGGGCCGGGCTGCAGCCCCAGATGGATCAGGTCTTCTCCGGTCAGGATCTTGGCCGCATCCGGAGGGGGCGATTTCAGGAACTCCTGGTGGCGTGAGCGCGCGAACTCCCAGCAGGCATGGTTTCCGTCCGTGGCGGTGGCCGCTGCCCGGTGGAGTGCCAGGAGATCCTCGAAAAAAGGCTCGCGAATCAGCCGCTGGAGCGTGGCTTCGCGCATGTTGAACACCTCACGGAGCTTGAGGTGGTCGCGAACGAGCACGATCAGGCGATCGGTCTCATCGCGAGAGAATCTCAATCGCTCGCCAATCTTGTCCGCCGCCGTGGCTGCATCGCGATCGTGCCCGACAAAGCTCTTTTCTCCACTCCTGCGCCACGCAATCGGTTTGCCGATCTCCTGAAGCAGTGCCGCCCACGCCAGAGGAATGCTTCTTTTCGGGTTCTGCGACGCGCAGAGCTCGAGCACATGGAGCGTATGAAGCCAGAGGTTTCGTTGCACGTAGGTCGGTTGTTCGATCTTCTGGAGTACTTCGACTTCCGGAAGGACAAACCCGAGCAGGTCGAGCTCCGAGAGCATTCGCACGGCTGCAGCAGGCGACGGGCCCTGGAGCATCCGGGTCATCTCGTCACGAATGCGTTCGGGGCTGATCTTCGTGATCAGTCGTGCCTGTGACTTGACGGCAGATCGAGTTTTTTCTTCGAGCTGGAATCCGAGGGCATGAGTGAATCGCACGGCACGCAGCAGGCGGAGCGCATCCTCGCGGAAACGAAGCGCGGGCTCGCCGATCGCGCGCAGGGTCTTCGACTGCAGGTCCTGCATGCCACCCACGCAGTCGAGGACGCGCTGGGTCTTCGGATCATAGAAAAGCGCATTGACGGTGAAGTCACGACGGCGTGCATCCTCTTCAGGACCCGAGAATTTTACGCCCACGGGATGTCGGTGATCCTTGTACTCGAGGTCCTCGCGAAAGGTGGCGACTTCGATGAGGCCTGGAGTTCCTCCGGGGCCGACGGTGGGTGAAGGAATCTTGAGCACCCCGAAGGCCTTTCCGACTTCTAGGGCGTTCGGAAAGATCTTCTCGAGCTCGTCCGGCTTGGCGTTCGTTGCGATGTCGAAGTCCTTGGTGGTGCGTCCGAGCAGGAAGTCGCGGACGCTTCCGCCCACGACAAAGCCCACGAAGCCCGCATCATCGAGCTTCGAGAGCGTCTCACGCACGGGCCCCGGCAGGGGCATCGCGCGTTCAATCCGGATCCACTTCAAGGGGTTTTCCATCGAGGGTATAGGTGCTTTTGATGACGGTATCGGCTTCGAAGCGGTTCGGAGCGGCCGTGCCTTCTGCGTCCTTGCCGGGGTCTTTCCTGGCGCCGCGCGGACGCTTCGTTTCCGCAGGGGATGAGGCTTGCTCCGACGCGGGGTTTTGCGCGGGTGCGGGGGCCTTCGCCGGTGTGTTCATTCCCGGCGGAAGGACTTCGTCGTTTTGCGCGCGGATTTTCGCGGCTGTGCCGTCTGCATGCGCAGGCAACGGTATCGACAGGGCAAGCGTCAGCGCGGCAGTTCGAATCGCAGGGGCCATCGCAAGCAGAATGGTTCGAGCTGCGCTACGGCAAGGGATGTGTCTGCGAATCATCGCATCAGTACCTCGCGCGGGCGCGAGCCTTCGGCCGGTCCGACGATGCCGCGGGCTTCCATCAGCTCGATCATGCGCGCCGCACGGTTGTAGCCCACCTTCAAACGACGCTGCAGGTAGCTTGCCGAGGCATGTCCCGTTTCGCGGACGATCTCGAGGGCCTGGTTGTAGACCGGATCGTCTCCCTCTTCGCCATCCTCGCCGTTTTCAGCGGCGGCCTCTTCGTCGACGAGGATCTCGTCGCGGTACACGGGCTTGCCCTGCGATTTGAGGAACGACGTGATCTTCTCGATCTCGCCATCCGACAGGTAGGCACCGTGCAGGCGCAGCAGCGAGGAAACACCGGGCGGAATGAAGAGCATGTCACCTTGTCCGAGCAGGCGGTCAGCGCCGGCCTTGTCGAGGATCGTCTTCGAGTCGATGTAGCTGGCGAGCTGGAACGATGCGCGAGAGGGCAGGTTGGCCTTGATCAATCCGGTCACGACATCCGTCGACGGACGCTGCGTGGCGACGACGAGGTGGATTCCGGCCGCACGCGCCTTCTGCGCGATGCGTGCGATCGAGTGCTCGACTTCCTTTTTCGCGGTCATCATCAGGTCGGCAAGCTCGTCGATGATCACGACGACGTACGGAAGCTTGCCGATTCGCGGCTGCTCTTCGTCGTCGAGTTCGAAGGCTTCGAGCCAGTCACCACCGCTGACGAAGGTCTGCTGTCCATTTTCCTCTTCACCCTGGTTCTGCTCTTCGAGGAGCAGGTCGCGGACGACATCGGCTCCCATCTCGTCGACCTTCTGGTTGTAGCCGGCGAGGTTCTTGGCTCCGAGCAGCTGCAGGATGCGATACCGGCGCTCCATTTCGCGGACTGCCCACTTGAGAGCGGTGCTGGCGTTCTTCGGATCATCGACCACGGGCAGCAGCAGGTGCGGGATGTCCTGGTACGAATTGAATTCGATGAACTTCGGATCGATCAGGATCAGTCGCAGCTCGTCGGGAGTGAAGCGGTAGAGCAGCGAGCAGATCAGCCCGTTCATGAACACCGACTTGCCCGATCCGGTCTGGCCGGCCACCAGCAGGTGCGGCATGCGGGCGAGGTCGCTCAGCACCGTCTGGCCGCCGATGTCCTTGCCCATGACGACCGGAATCTGGTGGCGATTGCCATGAAAGTCTTCGTTCGAGAGGAACTCGCGCAGGAAGACCGGTTCGCGCTGGTCGGAAGGAATCTCGATGCCCACGACGGACTTGCCCGGAATGGGTGCGAGGATGCGCACGCTCTGGGCTGAAAGCGCCATCGAGAGGTCATCGGCCATCGAAGCGATTCGCGAGAGCTTCACGCCGGGTCCCGGCTTGAATTCGTACAGCGTGATCACGGGACCGGGTCTCACGGCCGTGATTTCTCCCTCGATTCCGAAATCGAGGAATTTCTGCTTCAGGAGCTCGGTGTTCTTGAGCAGGCGCTCTTTGTCGATGTTCGACTCGATCTTGGGCGGCTTTTTCAGGAACTCGATCGACGGCAGCTTCCAGTTGCCCTGCTTGCGTGCACGGCCCGCGCGAATGCGCTTGAGCGCGGACTCGGCAGCCTTCGGAAGGCTCGTGGTCGTGGGCTTCGCTGTGGCAACCTGCGCCTGCGCCGCACCGGTGGTGGTCTCGTCATGCGGCAGGATTTCGGGTGCTCCGCCCGAGAGGGCAGCGCCCGAGAGTGCGGCGTCGGTGAGCGAAGCGAGCGCGGCAGCGCCGCCGCCAGCAGAGGCATAACCCTGCTCGAGTTCCGGAAGTGCGTTCGGTGCATCCGAGTGCGTGATCGGGTTCGGAAGCGCGAGCTGGATTCCAGGAGTCTTCGGGGGCTCGATGTCCGGATGTGATCCTCGACTCGATTTCTTCTCGGGGCCGATTTCGATGACGGTTGCGTCGGTGGTGTCTCGCGACTTCCGCGTTCCACGAATGTCGTCATTCTCGAGGTTCTCGTCGAGGTCATCGGCTTCGGACGCATCTGCAGCTGATCCGTTCCTTGCAAGGCCGGCAGCCAGTGCAGTTTTCGCCTCACGGCGCGCGTCCTTGCGAGCTTCACGTGCTTCGCGCATGGCTTCCCAGCGGTCTCGTGCCCCGTCGGCGGCGGATTCCATGAAGCGCATCGTCCAGGCGGCCAGTGCCTGCATCACGCGCATGGCGAACATCCCGGCAAGGTAGGCAAACGTCGTCGCGACGATCTTGGTCAGCCGCCAGAGGTGCCTGAGGATCACGGCTCCGACGCGGGCGACGCTCACGGGAGTGCTCCAGGCGAGAGCGAGGCAGAAGATCAGCAGCGAAACCAGCGATGAGCCGAGGCTGTTGAACTGTTGAAGGAGAATTTCGGCAACCCAGACGCCGAACGCTCCACCGGTCAAGAGCAGTGATCCGGAGTAGGGCCAGTACTTCCACTGGATGCTGAGGAAGACCGTGAGGGATACCACCGCGATGGTCATTCCCCCGAGCGTTCCGATGATCCGCACCCAGCCTTCGCGCTTGTAGACGCTGGCAGACACGAAACCGATTGCTGCGGGAAGCAGGAACGAGCCCAGTCCGAAGCATTGCAGCATCAGCGAGGCGAGGTAGGCGCCGACCTTGCCGCAGGCGTTCTGGATGGCCGCGTTTGAGGAGCTGAAGAATCCCGGATCGGAGGGCGAGTAGGTGAGGATGGCGCAGAGACTGAAGAGTGCCAGTGCGAACAATGCCACACTGCCGAACTCGGCTTTCAGGTCTTTTTCGGGGTTGCGCGACGGGACTGCTCGGGACGGGGCGACTCGAGAGGAGCGAAGTTCCATATAGGACTATGCTACACGTGAAAAGATTGGGATAACACCGACATGCCGAAGAAATCTTCTCGTCGCGCGGGCGCGGCCCGTGGTGCCAAACGTGGTGCGAAACGTGGTGCGAAACGTGGTGCGAAACGTGGTGCGAAAAGTAGTGCGAAAAGTAGTGCGAAAAGTAGTGCGAAAAGTAGTGCGAAACGTGGTGGAGCGAAAGTCGCCGAAAAATCCCGACTGAAGCGAGTGCGCGGAGCTGCCAAGAGTTTGGCGAAGCGATCGCGGGCGTCGTCGGGTTCGGTGTCGGAGCGTGGGGAGAACCCAGCGCGTGGCAAGAGCGCCGCGCGGGCGCGTGTCGCGAAACTCGAGAAGGTACTCGCCTACGATATCGGCGGAACCAAGGTGCATACCGCGATCATCGATTCGCGCGGCCGCGTGCTCGACGAGGTTCGCGTGGCGGTGGATTTCTCGCGCGGGCGCAGCGAAGTCTTTCGTCAGTGGATTGACGCCGGAAAGCGATTGCTCGAAGGTCATCCCGAGGTGAGGCGCGTGGGAGTGGCCTCTGCAGGTCCATTGGATCCTGCGAAGGGCCTGCTGTTGGATCCGACCAACTTTGCGAGCGCGGCGGGAGAGACCTGGGGAGTAGTGCCGATTTCGAAGCTGCTCTCGAGCGGACTCGGTGGCCGGCCCGTGGTTCTGGAGAATGATGCCGCTGCGGCGATCCTGGCCGAACACTGGTGTGGTGCCGCGAAGGGCGCCGATGACTGCATGGTCATCACGCTCGGAACGGGAGTGGGCACTGGCATGATTGTCGGTGGCCGATTGATTCGCGCCGGTCGCGGGCTGCACACCGAGGGGGGCCACGTGATCATTCGCGCGGGCGATGAGTCGGCGGTCTGTGGCTGCGGCAATCTGGGCTGCGTGGAGGCCTTTTTATCAGGAAGAAATTTTGAGAAGCGCGCGCGACGCGCGCTGCTGGGGGGCAGAGTGGACCGAGGTGCGGGTTCGGGCCGGGGATTGGGTTCGGACGAGGGCGCGGGCGGGAGTGGGGGCGCGGGCGCGGGTTCGGGCGCGGGTTCTGCAGATGCGCGGCGATCGATCGGGCGCGTGGAGTTCGCTCCGGGACATGCGGAGGCCGGGTTCTCGGGCGCCGAGCTCGCGGCTCGTGCTCGGTCGGGAGAGGCAGCTGTGGTCGCTCTTTTCGAGGAATATGCCGAGCTTCTTGCCGTCGCGATTCACAATTTTGTGGTGCTCTACGCGCCGCAAGTTGTCGTGCTTGCCGGAAGCTTCGCCAACGCAGCTGATCTGTATCTGGATCGCGCGCGTGAGCGGCTCGAGGAGCTGCTCATTCGACGGCGTCACGGTGTCGACTTCATGCCGAGGCTCGTGGTTTCTCCTCTCCAGAATCGCGCGGGCGTGCTGGGTGGAGCCGTTGTGGCGTTTCGGAACGAGTGATCGGTGGTCGCGATTCGGCAGCAGTGACTCGTCGTCGCGCTTCAGCGGAATGAGCGGTGTTCTCACTTCCTCGAAATGAGTAAGCCGTCGTTGTGTTTCGTCATGAGTGCGTTTGAGTTCAAGCTCAGTTCCAGAGCTTCGGCTTCGTCGGGGTGACGCCCGCGGCCCTCAAGTCTGTGTCTGGCCTCACGACCGAAGTTCCTCCATCGTCTATGAACTGCCCGGTAATCGATCCGACTTCCATCGATTGTGGACGACGCAAAGGAGCTGCAAATTCTCGGGCTCGCGGCCGCCGCCCCACGCCACAGGAAATCGGTGATCCACCTGTAGGAGATGAGTGCGTGAGCATCGATTGCCGTCGCCAGATCTGAACTCGCACCGCGCTCCGGCGCGACTCCAGATCTGGCGACGAATCGTCGGTTGGATGGTTCGAGGAGAGGCGCGAAGTAAAGGCCGAGGCGAAGTTCGAGCCAAATTGCGAGGACTCGCCTGGCGCGATCGAACTGCTCCGACATCGGAGCTTGCGGCGCGAGATATCGGGGTGCCTGTGCCGTGGGGCGCGGCGACGCTGGGTCGGTGGGATGTGGCGATGCGATCGCCGGCTTGGAATGCTGAATTGCGTGGAGAGTCTCCGTTCATTTCTGGATCATTTTGGCCATTCTTAATCTCTGGCGATTCTCCTGGACGCGACGCACTGTCGGGGTTCTGCGCCGACGTTCTCTCGAGCTTTTTCAGGGCGAAATCCGCCAGCATCTCCAATTGCTCTGCGATCGAGGGATTCGGATTCTGATGGGCCATGCGGTCCCGAAGGCGGCGGAGTTTCCGCTGTAGTTCGGGTGTGAGCGTGATGTTGATTTGAAGGTTATGTCCATCGATGGATCGCGGGCGCTCCTGAAGGATGGCGGCCACTCGTGGCGATCGTGCCGCCAGCAGTGCATCGGTCTCGCGCGCGGACTTTCCGGAGATCTGCTGAACGAGCTCGCGAACATCCTCTGGCGAGACCGATTTGCCGGTGATCCTCCTCTCGGCAGAGATGAAGTTCTGGACTTGGCTTGCCGTAGAGAGGTTGACGGAGCCGTCACGAAGCTTCGGTTCCAGTTCAGGCACGGTACGAAGCAGTCGCATCGCGCTGATGCGGCGGTGTGCGGCACCGTCGGAGTATCCCAACTCTCGAACGACGTACTCGTGAAGCGATGAAAAATTCGGCGCGAAGATCCGGCGACGATCGACTTCCTGCAAATATTGCAGCAGTTGAATGCCGATGCGGCGTTCTTCAATGGCGATCTGTTTGGTGCGCTGGAGGACTTCGGAGTGGGAGAGCTTTTGAAGATGATGGGGGGTGTGGTGGTGGTTTTCAAAATTCATTTCGGCCGAAGATGTATCACATATGGTTCGAAATAGTACTCATTTTTGGCTGTATTTCTTAAATGGTTGTTTCTGATTGTGTCCGAATTTCGGACTACGTCGGAGCAACTTCTACGTCGGAGCAACTTCTACGTCGGAGCAACTTCTACGTCGGAGCTCGCTCACGCATGACGCGCGTGCTCGCGGCCCGGCCCACGGTGTCAGATTATTTGTTGACACCCGGCAAAGGTTGCCTCACCCTCAACTCATCGCAGTACGAAAGTAGTACCAACAAGTGGAACGGCAGAACGGACTCTGTCGCTCTCTTTGAGTGAGAACACTGTTTAGTTTTTGAAGTACTGTTCCCACCCGAAGAGAATGGCCAATCCGACTGTCACTATACGGAGGTCATTTTTAATGACTAAGAAGATCATCGCAGTACTTGCTCTCTCTCTGGTTTCTTCCAGTGCATTCGCATCGCAGGCCAAGAACATCGTCTCCGGCGGCGGCGACGGCGGCAACATTCTGGGTGGTAACGGAATGTCCGGATCGTTCTACACGAACGACGAATACAACATGTTCTGGAACCCGGCTTTCATCAACGGCCAGAAGAACTGGGCCATCATTGAAAACGGCGCAAACTCCGGAACCTCTGCTGGGTTCGTGACTGACGTCTCGAACTTCAACCTGGGCGTGTTTCTGAACCGTCCTGCAAGCGCTCACATCTCGACGGCCGCTCAGACGATCGACGTCGTCCTCGGTGGCGACATGGGTGTCAAGTGGGGTATCGGCCTCACCCACACGCTCAGCGAAGGAGCTCCTGGATTCACCCAGCTGAACGCTGGTGTCATCGCTGGAGACTTCGAGCCTTTCGTCAACTACATCCTCAAGAACACCGACGGCGCAACGGCTGAAACCAAGGCCACCGGCATGCTCATCGGCACGCGCTACCACTGGGGTGATTGGACTCCGTACGCGGCCTATGGCTCTGGTAAGGCTACCCTTGCTGGCGTCGAAGCCACCGAATCGGCCAACACCTGGGGTCTGGGCGTCGGTCGCGCAGCCAAGCTGGGCGACGTGACCATGAACTACGCGGTCAGCTATTGGAAGGACGGCGGAGCCAATCCGTCGGCTTCCGAAATTCCGGTCGAGATGATGTTCACGGCTGACGCTGCTTCGTGGCTCGTGGTTCGCGCTGGATTCAGCCACAACCTGATCAGTCGCGGCGCTGCTGCTGGCGCAACGGAAACCCGCCTGGGTGGCACGTTCAAGCTCGGCAAGGCTGACCTCGACATGGTTGTCGGTAACAACAACACCATTGGCGGTGACTCCTTTGGCTTCGACGCGAACCTCTTCGCCAACGCCGGCCTGACCTACCGCTGGTAATCAGTACTTTCGAACAGACGCCTAGCGTCTGAACGAACTTTGGAGAAGGGGGACTCACGGATGAGTCTCCCTTTTTCGTTTGGAGCAACTCAGTCCGTCCCGCTAAGACGGAGTACTGATGAGCCAGCCCCAGTCCGCCTCGCCCGACTCCGAAAATAACGCACCTGCGAAACCAAAAGGTGGGCCCGACCTTTTGGCCCTCGCGCTCCTCTTCCTCGCCGCCGCCGCGCTCCGCCTCGCGCATCCCCTCGACTTCGAATACAAGTACGACCAGATCTATCTCTTCGAAAAGTCGCAAAATATCGGCACCACCGAGCCCTGGCCCACCCTCGGCATGAGCTCGGGCGTCGGAACAAAAAATCCACCGCTCAGCATCTGGATCTTTCCCGCGCTCGCAAAACTCACCAACGCCACCACGCCCGAAGCGCTCACCACGGCGCAAATCGCGCTCAATCTCCTCGCCCTCGCAGCCCTCGCCGCGCTCCTTCTCCAAGCCCTAAAACCAGAAAAACGCGAGCCCTGGCTCTGGGCCTTCGGCATCGTCTCAGTGAACTGGCACCAGGTCTTCTACGACCGAGTGCTCTGGTCGCAGAGCGTGCTGCCGATTTTCTGCGTGGCGCACCTCGCAGCATTTCTTCACCGCAGCACGCGCACAGGAAGCCTCGCACTCGGCCTGATCGGCCCGCTTCTTGGTCAGATTCACATGCCGGGGTTTTACTTCGTCGCCGCCATCACCGCCACGCTCGCAGCGCTCGATCGCCGGTCCGTGCACTGGCGCTACTGGGCACTAGGCGCAACAATCGCCACAATTCCGATGCTTCCCTGGGTGATCTACGTCCTGACCGAATCCGTCCCGCGCGGCGGACTCCGGCCCTCGGCACTCCTGGAGACCACGTTCTGGGTGAACGCGTTTCATCAGGCCACCGGAACGGATTTCTCGTTTCGCTTCGGAAAGAGCCTCGATGAATTTCTGCTGGGTCCGTGGATCAACGGACGGTCCACGCGCCTGGTCCTGACTCTCCAGGCACTCTGCTCCATCATCGGCCTCCTGGCGATCGTCAGTGCAGTCGGGAAAGCGGCAGCTCGCTGGCAGCACCAAGGGCCAAGGGCAGCCCTGCTTCCCGCATCACGACGAGACGAGGCGCTGCTCCTCACGGGAGGGTTCGCGGGCTTCGGCTTCCTGCTCGCGCTCTCGGGATTTCGCCTCTATCCGCATTATCTACTCGCGGCATTCCCGCTCATTCCACTCGCGCTCGTGCTGGCGCTCTGGAATCCCACAAAAATCCTCCGTACCCGCATCGCGCTCGCAACCCTGGTCATCGCGCAGCTGCTCACAACCGCGCTCCTGCGCGAGCATCTTCATCAAACCGGCGGATCTTCTCAGTCCGATCATGGGGTGGTCTTCAGCCGGCAGCGCCGTTGATCAGGCCGTCGCCTCGGGTGGCGAGATCTCCAGCCCGCGCCCTTCGTTGCGTATTTGCCCGCGCCCTTCGTCGTGCCCCAGGCCATGCTCCATCCCTAATTCGCGCCCGAACTCGGGCGCTCTCTCCAGCCTACGAATCCTTCGCGGCTCGAGCTTCTCCACCGGAGCGCGCTTGAGGTGCGAGGTGATTCCGACCCAGCTCATCGCGCGCAGCACGTGATACGAGACGTCGATTTCCCACCAGAAAAAGCCCTGGTTCGTGCTGCTCTGATAGCAGTGATGGTTATTGTGCCAGCCCTCTCCCAAAGTGATCAAAGCCAGCCAGAAGTTGTTTCGGCTCGTGTCGGTCGTCTGGTAACGGCGCGAGCCGAAAACATGCGAGAGTGAGTTGATCGTGAACGTGCCATGCCAGAGCAGCGTCGTGCTTAAGGCGAATCCCCAGAAGAATGCCGGCCAGCCGCCGAGCGCAAGGCAGGCAACCGCGAGCAGCACGCCCGGAATGTAGTGAAGGCGGTTCAGAAGACGAAGCTCGGGATATTTCGCCAGATCCGGAATGAGCTCCATCCGGGTGTGGTCGTTCTCGCCGTTCAGGAACCAGAACATATGCGAGTACCAGAATCCGCGCTGCTTCGGAGAGTGCAGGTCCTCGGGCATGTCCGAGAAGCGGTGGTGGTGGCGGTGGTGGGCGGCCCACCAGAGCGGACCCTGCTGGACGGACATGGCGCCGAGGAATCCCATCATGAATTGCCAGAAACGATTCAGACGGTAGGTGCGATGCGAGAAATAGCGGTGATATCCTGCCGTAATTCCAAACATGCGGACGACATAGAGCGCGGCGCAGAGTGCGACCCACTTCCATTCAAACGCGTGGAAGAAGACTCCCACCGAAGCCAGATGGATGGCCCAGAAGGGAAGCGATTCAAGGCGACGCAGTAGCGGGAAACGGGAGTTTGCCATCCCGATACCTTATCCATTCCTTGCCCAAGCGGCTGTAAAAGCTCTGTAAGCGCTCGGGCGACGTGCCGGAAATGACGCGGATCTGAACCAAAGGGTGGGCCCGACCTTTAAATGACGCGCGTGCGAAACCAAATGGTGGGCCCGACCATTTTACACCGCGCCGCTCTGGCCGCCCTCTTCGCCGCTCTGCGATCCGCCGGCGCCTTCAGGCTTTTTCGTCAGCCCGGGTTTCTCTCCGCTCGGACCCATGGCCGCTGCGCCGGTTTCGCCGCGCGTTCGCCGCGAGGCTTCGCCACCCTTGCGCCCGATCCGTGCCATGTGCTCGCGGTTCTTGGAGACCGACTGGCCGCCCTTGCGTCCAATCTCGGCCATGTGCTGCTTGTTCCGAGAGACGGCCAGTCCGCCCTTGCGGGCAACCTCGTGCCGAGTTTCCGGATCCATTGCCGCCGTGCCGCGAGCGCGTCCCTTGTTCTCTTCGCCCCCTTCCTCGCCGCCTTCTTCCGGATGCTGAGGGGGATGCTTCTTTTCGTTCTCTTCTGGAAAGCTCATGCCCATCGCTTTTTGCAACGGACAGACCGCAAAGGACCGGGCCGTTCGCAATGACGGACGGCGTATCTACGGTGCGAAAATTGATGGAGACGGCACGGAGGAGTGTCCGATGAGGAACTTCAAGGCGGTCTCCACGGAAAACCCGGAGCTTCAGGAGCGGTTCGATCGAGTCCTGCAGGCGGTCATGGATTCGCTCGAGACCTCGGGCATCACCTACCTGTTCATCGGTGGGGTGGCATCAGCCGGCCTGGGGCGGCCGCGCTCGACCACCGACATTGACATCTTCATTCGTCCTGAGGACCGAGAGAGAACACTGCGCGCCCTGGATGCAGGCGGCTTTTCGACGCAGAGGACGGATCCCGCGTGGCTGTACAAGGCCTTCAAGGAGAACATCCTCGTCGACATCATCTTCAAGTCCAAGGGCGAGATCTACCTCGATCACCAGATGATGCATCGACGGAGGATGACCGAGTACCATGGCATGAAGCTCTGGCTCGTGTCGCCCGAGGATCTCATCGTCATCAAGGCACTGGCGCACAGCGAGGCCACTCCGGGGCACTGGCACGACGCGCTGGCGCTCCTGTCGTACGCGGAGATCGACTGGGATTACCTGCTCCAGCGCGCAAGGAAGGCTCCGCGCCGTGTGCTGAGCCTGCTGCTCTATGCGCAGTCGAACGATCTCTGGGTTCCGGATGCGGTGGTGGCGCATCTCTACGAGGATATTTTTGGAGCAGGACATGGAGTGAGCATCAAGGGGCGCGAGCCGAGCTCCGGTGCGCGCCTGGGAAGGCGCTTCTCGCACGGTGAGGAGAAGCGCCGGTCGGATTCCCACCTGAAATACGACGTCGAGCGCCTGCGCGAGGAGTTTGCGGCCGACGAGCGCCTCGGAGAGCTGGACGTCGAAGTCATCGGAGAGTCCGGAGAGCAGGGGCCACGGATCATCATCCGCGGCGAGACCATGAGCGGCGAGCATCGGCAGCTGCTGACGCATGTGGCGCAGAACAGGTTTCCCAACTGCCACATCGACAATCAGGTTCGCATCATTGAGTCACCTTCGAATGGAACGGAGGCCGCATGATTCGAGTCGCCGCAGTCGGTGACGTCCACTACGGCATCCATCGGCTGCCGCATTTTCGTGAAGCTTTCGCGCGCCTGTCCGGCGAAGCCGATGTCTTCCTCATTGCCGGAGACCTGACCCGCACGGGCAAGGTCGAGGAGATCGCGGCCTTCATCGACGATCTCTCGGAATGCAGGATTCCGAAGGTGGCTGTCCTCGGCAATCACGAGTACCAGTCCGGACTCGAGCGCCGGATCGTGGAGGCCTTGGAAAACTCCGGAGTGCACGTACTCGAAGGCGGCGGGGTCGAGATGGACATTCGAGGGATGAAGCTCGGAATCGCGGGCATCAAGGGCTTCGGGGGAGGGTTCATCGGTGCGTGTGGCGCGGACTTCGGCGAGCCTGAGATGAAGCTCTTTGCCCGCCATTCGAGAGAACAGGGACGCCTCCTGCACGATGCGCTCGAGCAGCTGGATTCCACCCATCGAATCGCCCTGACTCATTTCAGTCCGATCGAGGCCACGCTCGTCGGTGAAAAGCGCGAGATATTTCCGTTCCTGGGCAGTTACCACCTGGCCGAGCCGATCGACGCGTTCGGCGTTGATCTGGCCATCCACGGCCATGCCCATCGCGGCATGGAGCAGGGGATGACCGCTGGAGGAGTTCCGGTCCGCAATGTCGCCTATCCCGTCATTCGGGTTCCTTATCGGGTCTATTCGCTTGAGCCGAAAGGCACACCGATGGTTAAAGGTAAGGCATGGGAGACCACCCCAAAAAGTATGTCGAGCTGAGCTCGAGCCACACGGACCCTGCGCGCGTGAAGCGTGAGCGCGAGAAGGCGCGTGAGCTCCGCAAGACTCGCTGGTGGCTCGACCAGGTCAATCGGGGCGTCTGTCATTATTGCCAGAAGAAGTTTCCTGCGTCGGAGCTGACGATGGATCACATTGTACCGATTGCGCGCGGCGGGACGAGCACCAAGGGCAATATCGTGTGCGCCTGCCGCTCGTGCAACCGCGACAAGAAGCTCGAGATGCCGGTCGACTCGCTGTTTGAGCAGCTCGAACGCGAGCGACGCGAGCGGGAAGGAAAAGACGATGTCTGAGGAATTCTTTTTTTCACTCACCCCCGATGTCGTCCTTCGGTCCGTCGAGGAGGCGGGGCTCGTCTGCACCGGAAGGTGCATGGCGCTCAACAGCTACGAAAACCGCGTCTATGACGTCGAAATCGAGGACGAGGACGGAAAGCGCGAGCGACGCATTGCCAAGTTCTATCGTCCGGGGCGCTGGACCAGGGAGCAACTCCTCGAAGAGCACGCCTTCATCGCGGATCTGGTGGAATCGGAAATTCCCGCAGTCGCGCCGATGCCTTTCGCGGATGGATCGACGCTGAGGCAAACACCCGAAGGCATCTTCTACACGATCTTTCCTCGCGTCGGAGGCCGTTCTCCTGAAGAGCTCTCGAGCGAGCAGCTCATCAGGCTCGGCCGCCTGCTTGGGCGCATGCATGCGGTGGGCGCGTCGAAGCCCGCTCCGCATCGAATGAGCCTGACCCCCACGACCTACGGACTCAGGAATCTCGAATTCCTGCTCGAAGGAGGCTGGCTTCCGCTCGAGATTCGCTCGCGCTACGAAAAGGCGGTGCATTCGCTCTGTACCTCGCTTGAGCCGCGTTACGCCGGGCTCAAGCTCCATCGACTCCACGGCGACTGCCACCTCGGCAACCTGCTCTGGAACGATCGGGGGCCGTTCTTCCTCGATTTCGACGATATGGTGAATGGTCCCGCCGTGCAGGACCTCTGGCTGATCCTGCCCGGACGTCCCGCCCACGACGATGAGGCTCGGGCGCAGCTCGAAGATCTGCTCGAGGGATACGAGGATTTTCGTGTTTTTGATCGCAGCCAGATCTCGCTGATCGAAGGCCTCCGCGGGCTGCGTTTTGTGCACTATGCGGCATGGATCGCGCGCCGATGGAAGGATCCCGCGTTTCCTGCGGCTTTTCCGCAGTTCAACAGCTCGCGCTACTGGGATGAGCAGCTTCGCGACCTGGAAAAACAAGTCGAAATCTTGACCGAATCACGCGTCGCTTCTATCTTGGAGTGATGGCACTTCGTGTTTTCACACGGACTTTGGTGATCACGCTGATTGCGATGGCAACGGCGCTGGTGGCCTCGTTCTCATCCGGCGCCGCTTTCGCGCAGCAATCGCTCGAGTTCGGGTTCCTGCCCGAGCAGCCCCATTCCGAGTACCTTCCAGTTTCCGCCAATGGACCTGATCACGGATTCTGCGCCAAGTGGGATCCGGAGTATGGCTATCGCGGCAAGGCCTGCTGCGAACGACTGCCGGTTTTCCGAAAGGCGTCAGCGGCCAAGTGCTCTCCCCAGCGCATCAAGTGGACTTTCTGCGACGAGATGACTCCCGAGCAGCGCGAGTACCTCGAGCTCGCTCAAAGCGGAAGGCTCGGCAACTGGTGGGAGAATCGCGCGAGCTTCCAGCAGTCGCGCGCCTACTGCGCCGTCAACCATGGATTTCTGGTCCATGGGCGTCCTTTGGTCGGAAGCTCCGAAAACCGCATCCTGATTCGCAACCCGAACCGCTGCACCAATTTCGGCACCGACGGACTCGTCGGAGCGATGGAGTGGCTCGGTCGTGAGATCCACCGCGAGTATTCGACTCCCGCCCAATCGGGAGTGCGCCTCAACGTCGGTGATCTTTCCGCTCCGCGCGGAGGCTGCATTTCAGGTCGCCGGGGACGTCGCGGACATGCCTCGCATACGACGGGGCAGGACGCGGACATCGGCTTTCTCAACGTCAAGGTCGGCATGCGCGAGGTCAATGCGTTCACGGCTCAGTTTGACGCCCCCGCCAACTGGTGGCTGATCAAACGACTTTTTGCCAATCCCCACGCCTGCGTGAAGGCCGTTTTCGTTGACAAGCGCATGATCCGGAAGATCGGCAAGGTAGCCGCCCGCGATCCTGAATGGGAAACCCTGCGTCGCCACATCAAGCACATTCGCGGACATCGGTCGCACTTCCATATTCGCGTCGGAGACCAGCCGGGCGCGCCAGGATGCCCGAACCTGCGTGATCCGAGCCTCGATCTCGAGCCCGGTGATGAGGAAGAAGAGTCAGAGTCCACGGGTGCTGCGTCGAGGATGGAAGTGGACGCCGGAAAGCGTCCGGTTTCCTCCGCTTCTGCAGGAACGTGGTCCGCGGCGAAGACTTCGGCCGACCAGATCAGCGTTTCGTCCTCCTCGCCCTCGCGCGCCCTCGCGCCCGCGCGCGCGCCGGGGCTCGCCCGCGAACCGACGAGCTCCGATGACGAGCGCGAGTCGGTGGAGTGATCTCGATTCCCTGGTTTTTCTGGACCCATTCGAGAAACGGCTCTCCCGCATCACGCGATTGCCGCACCCAGCCCGCCACGCGATCATAGCCCCATTCCGGCGACAGCAGGGTGGCCCACTGCTCGGTCGATTTCCAATGACGTTCCACCCGGGCCACATCCGCCGTCATCGGCACGATCACGTGCTCCGAAATGAACTCCAGCGCACGCGCCAGCGAACCGATCGACTCGACGAGCGCTGGCGCGATGGCAGGAAGCATCACGTTCAGCTCGAACTGGCCCAATGAGGCAGCCCAGGAGGTCATCGTCTGCACCCCCAGCGCTTCGATCAGCACCTGGTGCAGGAGCTCGAGTCCGGAAGGGTTGGTCTTTCCCGGCATGATGCTGCTTCCTGGAACGAGCTTCGGAAAATCGAGCTCGTGGATTCCGGTGAAGGGCCCGGAGGCCTGCAGTCGCAGATCGGAGGCGATGCGCTGGAGCTCGACGCCCACCGATCCGAGCGCGTGCGCGAGCGTCAGGAAGTCCAGCGCTGAGGCCTGGGCTTCGAACGGATTTCGCGGTGCCTGGAGATCGTCGATTCCGGTTTCTCGGCGCAGGTGTTTGAGTGCCGCCGTACGGAAGCCTTCGGGGGAGGCAATGCCGTTTCCTACCGCAGTGCCGCCGAGAGGCATTTCGAGAAGGCACGCGCGCGCGTCGGCGAGGCGCGTTTCCAGCTTCTCGAGCGTGCGAACGTACGACCCGAACTGCTCTCCGAGCTTCATGGGCACGGCGTCCTGCAGGTGCGTGCGTCCCGCCTTGGGAATATCGGCAAACTCCTCGGACTTTTTGGCCAGTGATTGCCGCAGCTCACCTAGCGCCGCTGCCAGCTCCGGAATGAGCGTGAGCAGTGCGACACGCAACATCGTCGGATAAGTGTCATTCGTGGATTGTGAACGATTCACCACGTCGTTCGGGTGGAGCGAGGCCTGGAACTTCCGCCTGGCGATGCGCGAAATGGCTTCGTTCACGTTCATATTGAGCGTGGTTCCGGCTCCGGACTGAAAACGGTCGATCGGAAAGAGCTCGGGCCAGAGTTCCTCGTGTTCGCGGATCCATTTGATGGCCTTGAGGAGGGCGTTTCGGTTGCCCGTGCTCAGGACGCCGCAGTCCCAGTTGGCGCGTGCGCACGCCGCCTTCAGGTGGAGGTAGGCGCGGATCAGCGGATCCGGAACGCGCCGCCCTGAAATTCGGAAAAGCTCGGTTGCGGTTGCGGTCGTGGAGGTCGCGGGATATCGCAGGTTCGCCATGGGTGGCTTGGTTTCTGCAAACCTCGCGCGAGCCATGCATATCCTGGTCGTTGAAGATGACCGCTCCATTCGAGAAACCATCGGCATCGTGCTCGAGGCCTACCACCACCACGCCGAGCTCGTTGCCGACTCGCGTGAAACGCTTGCCGCCCTGGAGCCTTCCGCCGGACGCTGGCCCGATGTGCTGATTCTCGACCTGAAGCTGGCCATGGAGAGCGGCGAAGAGGTGCACGAGCGGATCCGCGCGCGTTTCGGCAGGGTTCCGCCCACCGTGGTGATTTCGGCCGCGCAGGAAGGGGCCCGAAGGGCGAGCCGCATTCCAGGCGCCAAGTTCCTCTCCAAGCCCTACACGATCGATCAGCTCCTCGAGTGCATCGAGGAGGCGGCATCGTCGGCGCTGTTGAAATCCAGCTCGGCGTAAAGCGCCGCGTGGTCCGACAGGCTGCTCCAGGGCGCGCCCGTAAGCACTCGGACATCGCTCACGCCGAGGCCCCGGGTATAGATGCGGTCCAGGCGCAGTGAGGGCATCCAGATCGGAAAGGTGCGCGCATGGTCTCCTCGAAGCTCCTGGTGCGCTTCAATCACGCTGAGGCGTTTTTCCAGGATCGGGCTCGCACGCTCGCGCCAGTCGTTGAAATCTCCTCCCATGACCAGCGGCTCGCGGCGATGCACCATGCGGTAGATCCGGTGGCAGACGCGCCGGACCTGGCTTCGTCTCTCCGCTTCGAGAAGTCCCAGGTGGATCGACAGGGCATGCAGATCCTCTGCGGCTCCTGGTATCCGGATTTTTGCGTGGAGGATTCCTCGCCGTTCCAGCTGGTTGGTCGAGATGTCGATGTTCTCGAAAAACGTGATCGGGTACTTGCTCATGAGCGCGTTGCCGTGGTGTCCGAGCGAGGTGATGGCATTTCTTCCGTATGCGTGGTGATGCCAGATCTCGTCGGCAAGGAATTCGAGCTGCGAGGCGTCTTCCTCGCGATCGAAGCCCAGCACTTCCTGAAGGAAGACGAGGTCGGCGTGCACTTCGCGGATCGCCTCGCGCATGAGCGTCAGCACTCGTTTTCGACGAAGGTGATGAAAGCCCTTGTGGATATTGTAGGTCAGCACTCGCAGTTTCATGGCGTCAGCAGCTCCGCGGTCCACCGAATCATCCAGGCAAGGGCGCTCGCCACAACGAGGCCGTTGACCAGCACGAGCCACGAAATCGGAACCCAGTACCGGCTCTGCCAAAGAAGCTTGTCGTGGATCGTGAAGCGCGGATCAGCCCACGCGCGCACCACGTCCGCAAAACGCCGCCTCCCGAACGCCAGGATCGGCCGCGGACTGAAGCGATCCGTCCAGTGCCTGAGGATTGTCGGAAAGGATCTTCCCCACACCTGCGTGAGGAATGCCGCCATCCAGAGCGCGACGATCACGATTTGTGCGGCAAGTTCCGAGTCGAATTTGAGACCTGCAATAATCGCCAGCGCCAGGAACGGGACGGGAATGATCCAGACCGAGAAGAGCAGGGCGGCGAGGATCCAGGCAGATGGGCCGTATTCGGAGGCGCGTCTCGCCAGCAGCATGCCGAGGGGTGCGAAGCCGATGGCCCACGAGACCGAGATCAGCAGCGTCTTCGTGGCGACACGTGCTGCACGCCGTTCGAGTCGTGCAAAGAGCCGCCGCTTCCACCGATGAAAGTAGGGCAGCTCCGGATCGACGAGCCTTTGCCAGGCCAGCCGGCTGAGGATCGGGCTGCGCCGGGCGATGAGCTTTTCTTCGGTGACCGAGTCCACCCGCGACAGGATGAGCGGCTTCCAGTGGGATTCGAGCTCGCGACGAAAATGGCGGATTTTGGCGAAGTCGCTCGAGTGCACGGCTTCCAGGGTGAGCATGATCTCGGAATCCATCCGCAGGGCCCGACCCGAAAAGTTCGCCGAACCGATGCTGAGCCAGCGATCATCAATGAGGACGAGCTTCGAGTGCACGTAGATCGGGTGCCCGTCAGCCGAGGGTCGAAACACACGCAGCTCGACCAGGCCCGGCTTGGCGTTCGCCGCACGTTCCAGATTGGCCAGCAGATGAGCCTGGTACCAGGCCATGCGCGCCGGAAGGAATTTCAGGTGCGAGAGGTCGGCGATGAGGATCGTGATCCGCAGCTTTTCCGTCGCCGAGCGGATCCTTGCGATCAGGTGCTCGTGGACATGACGCGACCAGAAGTACTGGCCCTCGAGCCAGATGTCGTGTTTCGCGCTACGGATGAGCTCCTGAAACAGAAACTCCACTTCGCGCGTGATCGGGTGGTGGGATTCTCCTGCGTCGATAGCCGAGCTGGTTCGGCTGATCCAGACCCGGCGGCCCGGGGGGGCCGACCCGGTTGGGCTCAATCCATGACGCACATCTGAACCAAAAGGTGGGCCCGACCATTCCGGAAACGGAATGGTGCTGAGCCTCCGCCATCGTCTGCGAAGGTGCTGGTGGATGAGGCGGCAAACGGGGCCCGTCACCTGGACTGCCAGCTCGTGGTACGGACCGTAATCGTCGGTCAGGCGCTTGAGCGACCGACGAATGTCATGGGGAGCGTGGGAAGTGCTGTCCCACCGATCCGCACAAAGATCGACGCTTCCGGTCAGGAGCACGCGGCCGTCGACCTCGACGAACTTCTCGTGGTGAGAGGCGCCAAAGGGATGACGGTTGTCGAAAACCAGGTGAACGTGTGGGTGAAGCTCTTCCCAGACTCGAGTCTGAAGCCACTCGCGCTGGGGAACATAAAAGCTCGGATGTCCCCAGAGCAGCAGGTAGAAACGCAGGCGTGGCCGCTCTTCGCAGAGTCGGAGCACCTTGTCGCGAAGGGTTTCCCATTCTGGCGATTCTCGTCCGGAGAGACCACCGTCGGGACGCCCGGCTCTTGCCGAACGCTCGGGGCGCGCCGGACGCCGCATCAGCAAACGCGAATCGAGCTGCCAGCCCACGATCAGGACCCAGCTTCGAGCATCTTCGAGGAGCTCGGCGGCCCGGTCGAAATACTGGGACGCATCCCAGAGTTCCTCCCAGCTCGCGGCGAGCCCGGGCTTCCAGAAGGCCCTTCGCGAAAGCGACACAAATCGTGGAAATTACAAGGCTCATGCCGCATGATGGGGGGTATGCAACGCACAGTCAGATCGCATACTTGTGGAGAGCTTCGCGCTACTCATGACGGAAAAGAAGTCACGCTCTGCGGATGGGTCGGCAAACGCCGAGACCACGGCGGCCTGGTCTTCATCGATCTTCGAGATCGGCACGGCATCACGCAGATCACGTTTGATCCGGCCGAGAAGGGCGGAGCCGACGGCCTTCATGATCTGGCCGGCCGCCTGCGCGGCGAGTACGTCATTTGGGTGAAGGGAAGAGTGCGCGTCCGTCCCGGCGCGATGGCCAACAAGACCATGGCCACGGGCGCGATCGAAGTGCTGGCTTCCGACCTGAAGATCCTCTCCGAAGCGAAGACTCCTCCGTTCGTCATCGACGACGAGGCCGAAGTGGCCGAGACGCTGCGCCTGAAGTACCGCTACCTCGACCTGCGCCGTCCGTCGCTGCAGAAGAACCTGCTCATTCGCCACCGCATGCTCTCGATCGTGCGCAATCACCTCGACGCGCACGGCTTCTGCGAGATCGAAACGCCGATCCTCTACAAGTCGACGCCCGAGGGGGCTCGCGACTTTATTGTTCCGAGCCGCCTGAATCCCGGCACGTTCTACGCGCTCCCACAGTCGCCGCAGACCTTGAAGCAGCTGCTGATGATCAGCGGAATGGACCGCTACTACCAGATCGCCCGCTGCTTCCGCGATGAAGACCTGCGCGCCGATCGCCAGCCGGAGTTCTCGCAGATCGACATCGAGACGTCGTTCCTGGACGAAGAGGCGCTCTTTCCGATCTTCGAAGAGATGATGAAAAAGCTCTGGAAGGACGTCCTCGGACAGGAGATCCAGACGCCGTTTCCGCGCATGCCTTATCGCGAGGCCATGAGCCGGTATGGTAGCGATAAGCCCGATGTGCGCTTCGGGCTTGAGCTCCAGGACCTCTCTGCTCTTTTTGAAAAGAGCTCGTTCCAGGTTTTCACGAACGCGTTGAAAGTGAATCCGCGCGGCACGCGTGGCTCGATCCGCGGCATCGTCGTGAAGGGTGTTGCCGAAAAATATTCTCGCAAGGACCTCGATGAGCTCCAGGCATTGGCGGCCACGCACGGCGCGAAGGGACTGCTCTGGATCAAGGTGCAGGCCGGCGGCGAGCTTCAGAGCCCGGCCGCGAAGTTCTTCTCGGATGACGAGAAGAAGGCTCTCGCCGAGAAGCTCTCGCTTGTGGCCGGAGACCTCGTGCTCGTCGTCGCTGACGGCAAGGACAAGGTCGTCTGCGAAGCGCTCGGCGCGTTGCGCCTTGCCGTGGGCGCACGCGAAGGCATGGTGCCGAAGCTCGGCGAAGGAAAGCCGGCGTTCCTCTGGGTCGTGAACTTTCCGCTGCTCGAGTTCGATGATCGCGATGGCCGCTTCTATGCGTGCCACCATCCGTTCACCTCTCCGAAGCCCGAACACTTCGAGGATTTCGTCCAGAGCCGCAATCTCGAGAAGGTCGAGGCCAGTGCATACGACATGGTCCTGAACGGTGTGGAAGTCGGCGGGGGTAGCCTGCGCATCTATCGCCCGGACGTGCAGGGCGCGATGTTCAAGATCCTCGGCCTCACGCCGGAAGAAGCCCAGCACAAGTTCGGCTTCTTCCTCGAAGCACTCCAGTACGGCACGCCTCCACACGGTGGCATGGCCTTCGGCGTGGATCGACTCGCAGCGCTGCTGTGCGGAGTAGGCCCGATCCGCGACGTCATGGCGTTTCCGAAAACCCAGCGCGGCACCTGCCTCATGTCGGAGTCTCCGTCCGAGGTCAGTGCCGAGCAGCTGGCAGAACTCGGTGTTTCGGTGACGGTAGCGAAGAAGGAGTAGGGGCCGGAATAGGCCCTGCGGGAAGCTGAAGCGCAACGAGAGATCACGATGAAGCCAGAATTCTCCCCCCAGACCCGGAAGCAGGCCCTCGAGCGATTCACGCGCGAGCGCTTCGACGTGCTGGTCGTGGGCGGAGGAATCACGGGCGCTGCAGTCGCTCGCGACTGCGTGAGCCGCGGTCTTTCGGTCGCGCTCCTCGAACGTCGTGATTTCAGCTACGGCACCTCTTCGCGCAGCTCAAAGCTGATTCATGGGGGCCTGCGCTACCTCGAGAACTTCGAGTTCGGCCTCGTGTTCGAGGCTCTCGCAGAACGTTCGCTTCTGCTCAAAACCACTCCCACGATGGTGCGTCCGCTGCCGTTTTACTTTCCGGTCTATGAAGGCGACCGCACGGGCAGGGCAGTGCTCGGCATGGGCATGTGGCTCTATGACCTGCTCGCGCTGTTTCGTTCGCCGGGCTACCACAAGTCGCTCTCGAAGGAGCGCATGCTCGAGGACCTTCCGGGCCTTCGTGGCGAGGGCCTGAAGGGCGGGTTCCGCTACTACGATGCCAGCATGTGGGATGACGTGCTGGGCATCGAGATCCTGCGCGATGCCGCGCGCTTTGGCGCCGCCTGCGCGAATTACGTCGAAGCCACGAAGCCGGTGTGGACCGGAGATCGGATCACCGGATTTGGATTTCGAGATCTCGAGACGGGTGCTGAAGGTGTGCTGTCGGCAGATCAGGTCATCATCTGCGCGGGACCGTGGACGGATCAGGTGGGTGAGACGCTCGCGGCCGGTTCTCGCGAGGGCAAGCCCTGGCGCAACTGGCTGGCACCGAGCAAGGGCGTGCACCTGATTTTCGACCTGAAGCGCCTGCCGATTCCGGGTGCGATGGTCATGAGCGAGCCGAAGGATGGCCGGATTTCTTTTGTGATTCCTCGCCCCGACTTCGGCGCCGGAGTCGTGATCGTCGGCACCACCGATGGGGCCTCGCCGAAGGATCCGGATCGCGCGGAGATTTCGCGCGACGATGTGGAGTACCTGCTTGGTCTTCTGAATCGCTACTTTCCGTCGCACCGGTTCACCACCCAGGACATCCTCAGCGCCTACATTGGTGTCCGGCCGCTCGCCGTTCCTCCCACCGGAGGAGATGGGCTCTCGGATTCGAAGTCGCTCCAGAAGGTCAGTCGCGAGCACACGATTGATTCCGGACCGGGCGGAACGGTCGTGGTTGCCGGTGGCAAGTACACGACCCATCGAACGATGGCCGACGAAATCGTGACGTTCGCGCTGGCGCGCAATCGCGATCTGGCAGCGCGCGAGCGTCGCCGGTTTTCGACAAAAGCGGCGCCCAATGCTCGGACAACACCCGAAGCGCTCGCCGAGGCTCGCGCGCACTCGCGCGCGGCCGAAGTGCAGCGCGAGCTGTGGGAGCGTTACGGCGCGGAGGCGATCGACGTGCTGCGGATCGATGATGAGCTTCGCGCACGGGGCGCTGCAACGTTCAGCGCGAACGCAGCGGGCGCGACGAGCAGCTCCTCCAAAGTGACCGATCCCGAAGGATTCCCGCGCCTGGAAGCGCAGCTGCGATTCAATATTCGCCAGGGAATGGTGCTTCACCTCGAGGATTTCTACCTGCGCCGGCTACCGCTATTTTTTGCTCGCGCCGATCACGGGCTTCCGTGGCTCGACGGGCTTGCCATGGCCTGGGGCGAGGAGCTCGGAAAATCACCGGCCGAAGTCGAAGCCGAAAAACAATCGCTTCGCGACGAATTCGCGCGTCGTGAGAACTGGCGGAGGAGCTTTTCATGAGCGCTGTGACGACGAAGGTCCGATTCTTTTCGAAACTCTCGCAGGCAAAGACCGACTCACAGGTCGTGAATGTTGCCTTCGTGGACGAGGTGCTGCTGAAGCGCGTGCCGGGAATTAAAAAATGGCTTGCAGGATTTGACCTGCAGATTCCGTTGAAGGCCGGCGAAGATCTCAAGTCGGCGTCGCGGATCGAGGCCGTGGTCGAGACGCTCGTCTCGGCTCCGGTGGGTTACGCGCGAGGTCGGACGCGATTTTTTGCGATCGGCGGCGGCAGCATCGGAGATTTTACGGGCTTCCTCGCTTCGACGTTTTTGCGCGGCGTGGAGCTCGTTCAGGTGCCGACGACCTGGGTTTCGGCCATGGACTCGGCCCATGGTGGCAAGACGGCCCTCAATGCGGCGGGAGTGAAGAACATTCTCGGCACCTTTCATCCAGCGGCAGAGGCCTGGATCATCGAGGATTTTTTCCGAAAGCAGGGGGGCGAGCGGCTGGAAGAGTCGCTGGGCGAGGCTGCCAAGATGGCTCTTCTGGATGAGCGCGTCTGGAAGGCGTCGAACTCCGCAGCAGAAAAGGCGGCGCGTTGGAATCCTGCGCGCATGTGGAAACTGTTGCCCGAGATCATCGATGCCAAGCTTCGCGTGGTGGCGCGCGATCCTGTGGAAATGAAGGGTGCTCGGCGGGTGCTGAATCTCGGGCACACGCTGGGTCATGCACTCGAGGCCCACCACGGACTGGCGCACGGCAAGGCCGTGGGCATCGGACTGTACTTCTCACTCTGGGTCAGCTGGTGCGAGGGTGCGCTCTCGACAGAAGATTTTTTCGCGCTCGATCGCGCGCTGACCATGAACTGGGGGCTTTCCCTCGCCAATATCCGCAAGCTTCGGATGGAGCGAGATCGGGTGGCGCGGCTGATCCTGCGTGACAAGAAGTCGATTGCCTCCGGAGAAATCCGTTTCATCGGATTGAAGGCACCCTGCCGGCCCGTGCAGCTGGTCGTGCAGATCGACGATCTGCTCGATCACCTGGATGGCTTCTGGGATGAAGCCTGATCGTCAGCCCTCGAATTTTCGCTTCACGATTCCGGCCTCAAAATCCGAGCTGATTCGCGCGCTGGTGCTGCGCTCATTCGAGCCGTCGCTCGAGATTCGCGGCGAGTCGCGCTGCGAGGATGTGGAGAATGTGCGGGGGGCACTTCGCGCCATCGAGCAAATTCCCCCAAGGCAGATGCAGCAGACCCACGAAACGGACCATGCTGCCGACAGCGCCGATGCCGGCGCCATTTTTAATCTCGGCGATTCGGGCTTTGGCTTTCGCTGCCTCGCAATTCGGCTGTCTCGGTTTGCGGGCGTAGAGCCGGTTTTCCTGTCGGGCTCCGAGCGCCTGCTTTCGCGCCCCCATGACGAGCTTTGGTCGGCGCTTCGAGAGCTCGGGTGCGGGGTGTCGCCGCTGCAATCGCAGCTTTCAGAACAAGAAGGCGACCCAGGATCTCGAGGCGCTCCACAGTCGCGCGGCGCCTGGATCACTCCTCCCACGAGCGGGCATTGGGCAACGGATTGCCTGCGGATCTCCGGTGCGCGGTCGAGCCAGTTCGCGTCCGCAGTACTGCTCTCTGCCATGGATCTCGAGCGCGATTTCACCCTCGTCATCAGCGAACCCGTGCGCTCGAGAGGCTACCTCGATCTGACGCTGCGATTTCTGGAGGCCGCAGGAATTTCCTGCGCGCTCTCACAGCACGCCGATCGACTCGAAATTGTTGTTCCGGCGCGGTCACGCCCACATCCAGGGGCGATTCTGGCGTGCGAAGGCGACTGGAGCACAGCAGCAGGGCTTCTGGCCGTTGCTGCCGCCAGGCCCGGCACGAGACTCGAGCTCGACGGCCTCTCGCGCGAATCGCAGCAGCCCGATCGCGTCATCCTCGACTGGCTCGCGCAGATGGGCGCTCCAGCTCAGTGGCAGCAGAAGCACGGTCTTTTCGTGTTCGAGCGGAAGCCTGCGCCGCTTTCAGGAATCCGAGTTTCGGGAGCCGGATCACCCGATCTGGTTCCGGTCTTCGCCGCCCTCGCATCGCTGGCCGATGGTCGTTCCGAAGTCCATTCGGCGCCCCAACTTCGGCACAAGGAATCGGATCGCATTCGTCTTGCCGTGAGGCTTGCCACGTTCTTGGGTGCTCGTGCCGGCGAGACGAGTGGAGGATTCTGGATCGAGCCCGGCGACGCACCACTTCCATTTCGCGGTTCCTGGTCGACCGATCGCGATCACCGACAGGTCATGGCGGCCTTTGTCGCGCTGGCTGCTGGAGCCCAGTTCAGCATCGATGACGTGTCGGTGGTATCGAAGAGTGCTCCCGAGTTTCTCGAGTGGATGGAGCGCATGGATGTTCGTGCGAAAATTCCAGCGTGGATCTTCATGGGCCATCGCGGCACCGGAAAGACGTCGCTTGCTCGTCGCATCTCGCGCCGTCTCGGCTTGGAATGCGTCGATCTCGACGAGGAGATTGAAAAGGCCACCGGACGGAGCATCACCGAGATCTTCGAGACAGATGGAGAAGAAGCGTTTCGCGATCTCGAACGGCAGCAGCTGAAGCGCTGGGTCGCTCGAGAGCTGCGCGCGCCGGGGCGGATCATCGTTGCCGGTGCCGGGCTCGATCCGCAGCTCGATGGGCGCCAGTGGCGCGACTGGCTTTCGGGAACGGGCTTCGAGGCGGCGTGGATCTCTCGATCGACGGACGGCGAGGGGCGAATTTTTCTGAACCGGCCGAGGCTCGAACCGTCGCGCCGTAGGCAGGTTAGTCGAAAAAGCCAGGGTAATCGCTTAGCGATTGACCAGGAGATTTCGCCGCTTGAGGAATATCGAACGCGAGCGATTGCACGAGAGCCGCGCTATCGCGATCTTTCCTCACTTCGGGTGATCCTGCGCGAAGGAGCCGATCGGCAGGAGCAGGCTACCGACGCCGAAGTGGCGTTGCTCGCAGGACTGCCACCCGTGGACGGCGCCTCGATCACGATTCCTGCCGCGGTGTTGGCAGACCACACGAAAATCGGAGAGTGGCTGTCGATTCGCCGGGGATGGCCATTCCGATTTTTCGAGATTCGCGAAGACCTGCTTCCTCACGGTCTCACGGCAGGGCAGTCGTCAAAACTGCTTCGAGAGCTCGAGTTCATTCCCGGAGCGCGCCTCCTGTTCAGTCGCCGACTGCCGGATACGGATGCCCATCTTCGAAGTTTTGCGTCAGTATTGCGCGCTCGTGGGGCGAGGTTCGACTGGGCCCTCGAACTCGGCGAGCCACCGCCCTCGATCGAGTCTGGTGATATTCTTTCGGCGCATGGAAGCGTGGCGCCCCTGCTGACCCCGCCTGATGGCATCACGATCAAGTGGTCTCCGTTGATCGAGAGCTGGGCGGAGCTTCGTCGCGGTCATCAGTGGTGGATGGAGCAGCTTGCAATGCGAGTCTTTCAACCACGCTCTTCGAATGGCCGCTGGCGCTCGTATCGCGTGCTCACGGCGAGGCGCGTGAATCCGTACCTGCATTTTCTTCGCGAGGACGAGGGCTCGGCGCCCGATCAGCCGACCCTGATGGAGTGGACCGCGAATCCTGGCACCCCGGACTCCTTCGGCGCAGTACTGGGCAAGCCGGTTTTTCATAGCAGGTCGCCGGAGCGCCATGGTCCGCACTTTCATGCGTTTGAGGTGGCGACGGAAGAGTGGAACGAGGCCCTCGAGTTCCTTCTCGAGCTCGGACTCGATCGCGCGGCCATTACGTCTCCGCTCAAGGAGCGTGCCTTTGAGTGGGCAAGGGCCCAGGCGCTCGATGCCACGAAGCGTTTGAGCGTCGAGATCACGGAACGCGCCCTGAGGCTCGGCTCCGTGAATACGCTTCAGTGGAAGCGCTCCAGCAGTATCGATGGTGCGCTAGCGGCCATGAACTATCAGCCTGTTCGGCCGGCCGCCGCGCTCCTCCGTGCCGACAACACCGACCTTCCAGGTTTTCAGCGCGTGCTCACGAACCTCGGCATCACGCAAGACACTCGAGTCGTGCTTTGGGGCGGCGGAGGTACCGCCGCGATGGTGGGCGAGCTGCTGCCCCAGGTGATCGAGTACTCGGCGCGAACGGGGCAGCCGCGCGAGGGGCGGCCGCGAGTGCAGACTGAGCCGCAACTCACCGATCAGCCAGCTGCCTCTAGCCCCGAAGTGCTGATCTGGGGCGTGGGCCGAAGCGTCTTCAACGGCAGCTTTCCGCCCGAGTCGTGGCGTCCGCGCGTGATCCTCGATCTCAACTACGCTGAGGATTCACCCGGACTCGAGTACGCGCAGCGACTGGCGATCAAGAATCCCCAGAAGGGTGACCTCGCCGCAAATTATATTTCCGGTCTCAGCCTCTTCGAGGCGCAGGCGGACGAGCAGCAGAGATTCTGGTGACCGTTTAAATTCCACAGGGTAGTTGTGGATTTTTTGAGTTTTTCCGCATGACGGCTGTTCCAGGCCGACACGCGCCTCAAAGCCAGGCCTCGAGATCAGTGAAGAAATCCGTCACCGGAATCACCTCGATCCCCTGGTCCGTCTTGTAGCGGCGGCTGCCGGTATAGAGCAAGATCTTGCGCCGAACTCCCTTGAGGTCGTGAATGGCCGCCAGTCCGCGGAAGTGTTCCGGTCGAAGCCGATCGGTTGCTTTGACTTCGATCGCGATGAATTCCTTTCCACGGGCGAGAAGGAAATCCACTTCGACTCGTGAGTCCGAGTGGCCCGAGGCCCAGTAGTGGATCGAGTCAAAGAGCTCCTGATAATCGTGGTGAGCGCGAAGCCATTGATGCACGAGGCCTTCCAGAAGGGCTCCTTTTTCTTCCAGAGTGACTGGCCCTCGATAACTCTTCAGGGCGCGCACGACGCCCGAATCGAAAAAGTAGAGCTTGCTCCTTCGGCGCTCCTTCACGCGAAGCTTTGCCTCGAATGCTGGAAGCTCGCTGGCGATCAGCGTGTCCTGAAGGATCTCGAGATATCCCTGAATCGTCGTGCGGGCCACCTGCGCATCGCGCGACAAGTGCGTGGCATCGAGTTCCTGGGCATGAAACAGTGCCGCAACCTTGAGGAAGCGCGCGAAACCCGGAAGGTTTCTCACCAGCGCCTCAGCCTGGATTTCCTCCTTGAGGTAGGTTTCGCAATAGGCCTTCAGGGTGTCCTGCGGATCATCGGCAGTGATGACCAGCGGAATTCCTCCACATTGGAGGTAACGAGTCAGATTGAAGTCTGCGCCCAATTCCTTCGGGGTCAGCGAATGTAGATTTCTCCGCACCGCCCGGCCGGCCAGCAGGTTGACGCCGCGGGCACGCAGCTTCCTCGCGCTCGACCCGGTCAGTGCAAAGCGCAGCTTTCTCTCTTCCATTTGAAGATGCACTTCATTGAGCAGCTGAGGCAGGCGTTGCACCTCATCGATCACCACCCAGCTGCCCGGCCTGACCACCGAAAGCTCCTCGCGAAGACCGACCGGATGGGCCAGAAGCTCCTGATAGAGTTCCTCTCGCAGGAGGTTGATCGTCCTTGCTGCCGGAATCTGCTGGTGGATCCACGTCGATTTTCCGGTTCCTCTCGGGCCGAACAGGAAGAAGGATCCACGAGGACGAGAAAGTAGCCTCGAGTACATGTCGGCATATTACCCTCCTTTTTGCCGGCGTGCAAGAACCGCCATCAAAACGCCCCGCCCTTCCAGTCTCGGATGACGCGGTTCTTGAGCTCGATCGTAAGCATATTGCTCCAGGGAAGTTCAGCCGCGCCGGCTGGTGCGGCAAATTGCGCCCTGGAGTCGATAATGGAGGCATTCACTCCGAGGATGCTCGGAGCTGACTCGAAATCCAGGGTGGAGCGGATGATGCGCAGGTTTCGTCCGGTCACTGCCCCCCTGTAGTGGGCGCGCAGGCTGCCGACCGTGATTGTGGAGCCCAGAGAAATCATCACGCCATCGCCCCCAACGACCCACTCACCGACGTCCTCACCGGCAACCGCAAAACTGCGCAGTAGTCCACCGTGCTGGGTGAACACGAGTTCAGTGGCGCGAGTTGTCGGCAGGGTGCGTCCGATCAATTCTCTGATCCGACCGCTGAGCAGGTTGAGCGTGGTCAGTTCCGAAGTCGTGAACTCAAAGCGCTCGGCAAGCGAGGGGTCTTTCCGGAGTGCGTGGAGTGCAGGAAAGTATCGCGACTCGAGGATCGCGATGGCTCCCACGATCTGCATCTTGTGCGTGAGCGGCATGTCAGGCGCGAAGGCATGCAGCCGTTCATGAAGGATCAGCAGTGCCTTTTGCTGGGTCGAGAGCTTGCTGAAGGTTTCGGCGTGAAGATAGGTCACGCGCTGAAGCGTGCAGCCCGCATTCAAGAGCTTTTCACCTTCTTCCAAAGGAATGGCTGTTTCATCCAGAAACCGGCACTCCTGCGGAAACTTCGAAATAAAACGGAAGTCGATGTTGGGCGGCAGGATCTCGGACGCAAACAGGTTTCGTCCCTGGGGCGTCGAGAGCGAGAGGCCGAGGTCATGAATCAGGCGAGACCAGATGAGCTGAAGTTCCTCTCGCAGCTCGCGGCTCGGACGAAACGTACCGTTTGGTGAAACTGCAAACCGAAGATCGACAAGCTCGTAGCTCTTGCCATCGGCAAGCTGAATGACATTGCCGCCGTTGCCGGTTTCATGTCCGCTTGCGGCCGCCGGGGTTGCAAAAAGAACCGACGAGCAGATCCATCCTGCAGCAAGAAGTGCCAGTGCGTTCATGAGTCAGCTCCTGTGGATTGTGGGCCCAGCCGAAAGAGTGCCAGGGTCAGGCAAAGCACCTGGTCGGGCGGGCTTTGTGGAAGCGTGATCTGGTGTTCAGCCCATGCATTGAACTCTCGCCGAAAGGCGATCAGCCGCTGCTTGGCCTCGGGCAGCAGCTTCTTCGGAAAAGCAAAGGTCAGCGTCGAGATGTCGCGCTCATCCACTTGCTGCGATTCGAGCGAGGCAATCGCGTGTTCGAGCATCTGCTGGGCAAAATTCCGCAGTAGTGGGCTCGGCACATCCTGCGTGGTTCCGAGCCGGGTCAGTCGAAGCCGGTAATTGCTTCCGCGCCGGACGACTCGTCCCTGCTGAACCAGAAGCTCAAGCACGTGGCGCGTGGCCTGCTGGTCGAGGCCGAAAAATCGTGAAAACCCCTCGACGGTTTTGGGCAGTTCCGCAAGATGAAACCCCTCCAGGATGGCCAGATAGGCCCAGGCCGAGAGTGCTTCGAGCTCCGAAGCGGGCATGGTCTCGACCTCGCGATGGGCGGCCTGAAGTGCCGAGGCCTTCAGCTTCGCTTTTTCGCGTTCCACGCGAGAGCGCGAGTGGTGGGCCTCCACCGAAAGCGTGAAAGCTTGCGCCTGCCTGGGGGCGAGCTTCAGGCGTTCAGCCACCTGTCGAGCCGATCGGGCGGAGAGTCCCTGGCGTCCGCGCAGGATCTGGCTCAGTCGAGTGGCCGCAATGCCGGTATCGCGCGAAAACGCGTGGAGCGAATACCGAGGGTTGGCCGCCTTCTTTTTTCGAAGCTCGCCAGCCAGAATGGTGAGGTAGGGGGCAGTCATAACGCGCCGCGTAAGGTAGCAGTGCGGGACAGTAATGACAAGCAGCTTTTCGGCTACTTTTCGAGCAGCGTGACCCGAAGATGATGGGTCTCGGAGCCGTCGCTGGAACAGGTAATGCCTTGGTTTTTCAGAGTTTTTTCCAGCTCCTGGAGTGCTAATTCCAGTCTGGGCATCCGGTTCGGATCGAGCCGCAGCGGAACCTGCAGGATCGCAGCGGAGTCGCCGGCAGGCCGGATCGCCGAATCATGATTGAGCTGGGTCAGCGCCTCCGTGCGGCGGCTCTTCGAACGCGAGTCGGCCGCTAGTACCATCAGGACGAACTGCTGAGCAGCCGATCCATCCAGCCCCAGCTTCGCTGCAATTCGCAAGGCGCTGGACTCAGACAGACCCTGCTTGCCTTTCAAGACCGCACTGAGCCTCGATGGCGAGATGCCCAGATCTCGGGCGAACGCTCGAAGCGAGTAGCGAGGATTGCTCGCAACTCGCTGCTCAAGATGTTCTTGAAGGACGCGTCGATAGTCCACGTTTCGCTCATTGTCGCTCGGTTTCATGTGATCGCAAGCAAGTCTGCTGTCATCATAGCATATTTCGAGCCATGAGTCACAACACGTCTCGATCGGTTGCGGGAATTCCATCCATCCAGATCGTTTCTTCGGTCACGATCAGGTGGGGCAGAAGAGGATCGACCTGGTCGAGCAGAGCTAGAAAGGTTGCAAGGTTCTGCTCCTCGGAGAATCGCGAATCATACGAGAAGCGAATCTCCGCACCGAGCGACGAGGTTCCGAGAAGCAGTTCGGCTGGAAGGATGGCGCCCGTGAAATTGGCTCGTGAGAGATTCGCGAGGTCGAGAGAGGTCTCAGACAGATCGGTATCCCAGAAGTCGACTCCGGTCAGGTCTTCGCCCGCGAAGTCGACGGCCTCGAGTCGACTGCCCGCGAAGCTCACCCCTCGAAGCACGGCGCCGGAGAAATTGGCGCCTCGGAGATCTGCCGCCGAAAATCGCGAGTCACGCAGATCCGACCCATCGAAGCGGGCATCCCGGAGGTCGGCGCCCGTGAAGTCGACGATGCAGAGGTCTTGCGAACAGGCCTGCTGGAAATTTCGGGTTCTCAGGTCGACTCCTCGTGCCAGTGCTCCCGACCACTTGAACTCGAGCAGGGAAAAATCCGGCAGCACCACCGGAGCACTGGTCGTGAGGTCCATGCCGCTCAGATCGAAAATGAGCGACACATTCAGGTTCGGATCACGACCAATAGTGTAAACGCACGAATACCCGCTTGTGGCATCCACCTGTGCTGCAGTCACACGCGCCAGCGCGAACTCATGGCACAGAAAAGCCAATGCCTGGTAACGCCGGCTGTCCATCTCGGGGTCGCCGATCCAGCTCGAAAAATCGCTCGTCCGCACTTCGCGGGCCAGGGATCGAACGCCCAGCGAGGCGATCTGGGCGAGGGCGTCGCGGTAGTTGCCGGCGTGAGGGCCGTCCGCAAACGAGCTGGATGACTGCAGCCGGACCAGATGCATCGGTAGAAAGAGCTCAAACGGAATCGAAATCGGGCCCGAATCCGGGCGCAAGGCCAGCTGCACGAGCAGCGACATCGCTTCGTCGGTCTGGATCGAAGCTTCCACCGAACCCTCGGCAATGGCCGTCAATCGCGAGGCCAGCTCTGAAAGCTGCAAGGCGCTCAGACCAGAATCTTGAAGCAGCACCTCAAGTGCTTCGAAGGGCGCTTCTGCTGATCGCGCGATGATTTCGGATTTCTGAGATGTGGGCAGGTAGCCGTCGCGAAGGATCTGGGTCCAGAGCTGGGTGTTTGAGGGCAGGGCGCTCACCACCTGAAGCGCGGTGCCGGCGACGACCACCGCGGAGCGGTTACCGGCCGAGTCTCGCGCCACGCCTTCCGCCACCGAAAGCGTGACGTTGCCGTAGCCCGAGCAGCCTCGAAGCCGGATGGTGCGCTCCTGCGGGCCCGCGCCCGACACCAGCGGGGCCTGGCATCGCGCGTTCTGGGTGCTCGACACCGTGAAGGATGAACCCGTGAGTGAAAACGTCACCGGCTCGGAGGCGCTCAGGGTGATCGTGGCCTCATTCGCTCCAACCACTTCCGGAGTGGGCGCTGATAGGGTGACGACCGGATGAACGGTGTCTTTGATCAGCGTCAACGACAGGCGACGACTCGAACCTCCGGCGGAATCACGCTGGGTGAGTGCGATCGACACCGGACCGTCAGCAAGCGTACTCCAGTTCCAGGATGACGACTGCCAGCGCCCTTCGGTGCAGGCTGCCGTTTCTTTTGAGGGCAAGGCAGCAGATTCCATCTCGATCACCAGTGGCAGCGCCGTGATCGAATCGCATCGACCACTGAGCCGAACCGAAGACAGCGTAGCGGTCTGGAGCACGTCCTGATCCGAGACCGAGTCGACCGAAAAGTCTGCCGGCTTCTCGCGATTGAGCCAATCATGAAGCCCACGATTATTCGGAGATCCCGGAGCCAGGCAGCCCGAAGCAATAAGCAGCATTCCGCATGCCGAAAACAGACTGCTTTTCATGGAGTCCACCTCCATGACAGCGCCCATGTCGATTGGCTCATCGAGGCACCCGGGCCGGTGCGAAAGGCCAGTCGTGCCCACTCAAACTCTGGCCCGCTCCTCATGGCCGCGTGCCCGAGCAGCATTCCGGCGCGGAGACGAAGTTCGTAGGTCTGTGGAAGCAGCTCGGCGGAATACGAAGAAAACCCGACGCTGGCTTCGAAATGGTCGCGAAAGGCCGAAAGCTCGAATGATGGGCCCAGGAGTCCGGAGTACCCGTAGGCTCCGTCGGTCACCAGCATCGTCCGATAAGCGAGTCCTGCTCCAGCGCGAATCGCTGAACGAGAACCCCGCAGGGCCTTCGATCCGTCGAACCAGTGACGGTACAGCAGATCGGCTTCAATCGCCCTGGCGCGATGCTCGTCGGAAACCAGCGAGGCTCCTGCTGCCAGAATCGGGCCTCGCGCACGGCCTGCCAGCGTGGAGCGGCCACGAGAAAGCTCGAGCTCGCTCTCGAGGGCCACGGTCGGTACCCACTGCGAAAAAAGCGCGATCGCCGTTTCATCAAACGACAGGTGCTGAAGCCCCGTGAAGACGGAGATCGTGAACGGACGTCGACCAAGCCTACACTGGGCCCGAACGCGGCTCCAGGCTTCCGGGCTCTGCGTGGGTGCTTCCGAAAGAAACGACAGCCAGATCAGCTCTTCGTGGTCGGGAAGAGTCTTGGGGGTCGCGCTTTTGAAGAGCTGCACGCGAGCCACCGCTTCATCGAGATCGATGGCCAGAAGCACGGCGAACTCTCCTGAAGACGAAACCGGAACGACCGTTCCCCCAACGATGAGTGACTTCCAGGGCTGCGAGATTACTCCGTCAACGCGAATCGTGGGCAGCTCTCGGCCTCGCGCCATTGTGGCGGCCAGTTCGGATTTCTCCTGCAGGATGCGCAGTCCTGGCGTGGGATTTCTGCGCTCGAGCCGGAGGACTGCGCGTGAGTCGGGGCACTCGTCCGCGCGCGCCGAGCCAGAGGCAACAGTCGCCGCTCTGGCCAAGGCCAACGACAGGATCCAGGGCAAACTCCAGCCGAAACGCATCCTTTTCAGTGTAGTCGAAACGACGAATGAGGCCGAATTTGCCTGAAAATTGTCGTGCCGTGAGTCACGACACGCTTTGGCGTGAGACCGTGAAGGCCTGGGTCACCCCGGGCGCAGGTTCAGTTTACTCTTGGGGTTCAGGAGCATCCTCGCCATGAACTTATCCGTGCCCTTGGGCTTCATCTCTGCCGTGATCGTGCTCTGGCTGGCCAGCCATGGGGTTCCTAACCTCGAGATTCTTCTGAGCTGGCATGCCCTGGTCATCGTGATTGGTGGAACCGCTGCGGCAGCGCTCATCTGCTTTCCGCTTTCGCATTTTTACAATCTCGCCATGGTCTTTCTCCGAACCTTCACGGGCCAGGCCAAGGCCGAGATGCTTCGAACCATCCGGGAGATCGAACGCATCTCGGAGGCCCTTCATTCCGGTCAGGAGCTTTCGAGCGAAGTCTCGAAGGTGCAGAACGCTTTTCTGCGCGAGTCACTTGAGCTGCTCGAGCAGGGCGGACTGACAGATGACGAGCTCGACGAGGTGCTCGAAAAGCGAGTCGAGCTTCAAAACGAACGCTACAAGCGAGACAGCGCCACGTTCAAGACGATCGGAAAGTTTCCACCGGCGTTTGGTCTCGTGGGTACCAGCCTCGGAATGATCGCCCTGCTTCAGGGGCTCGGGGGGGCCAATGCTTTTGAACAGATTGGGCCAGCGATGTCGATTGCCCTGGTGGCCACGTTTTACGGATTGGTGCTTTCGAATTTCCTGCTCATTCCGGTCGGAGAGAACTTGAACGAAGCCTCGGCCGACGATTTGCTGATGAGGCGCGTGGTGATGGACGGGGTGATGCTGATCAAGGAGCGAAAGCACCCGCTGCTGGTTCGCGAGTACCTGAAGAGCTATCTGGCGCCAGCGGATCGAAATCGAATCGCCGCGAAAAAGGAAAAGCGCACGTGAAGCGGCGATCAAATAAGTTTTTCAATCGCGAGCAGGTCATCCACCAGGATGATGGAGAAGGAAACTGGCTGATCTCGTATGCCGACATGATGACGCTGCTCATGGGGTTTTTCGTCATCGTCTCGGCCTTCTCGACTCCCGATTCGGCCAAGCTCGAGCGCCTGAAGCAGGAGACGTCAAAGTCGATGGGCGTCAGCTATGAAAATCCGTTCGAGGATCTGTCGAAGAACATCCATGAGGTCCTACAAGACCTCAAGCTCGGACGCGAGGTGGACGTTCGTCAACTCGATGACGGCATCGAACTGGTCTCGAATGGTACCTTGTTCTTTGACTCGGGCTCGACCGAGCTCAAGCCGCTGGCAGCGCAGCTCATGGGCGAAGTAGCGCGAGTGATCGTTGAAAAAGCCAAGGGGTTTCGTGTGGTGGTCGAAGGCCATACCGATGACAGTCCGATTACTTCGAAGCAGTACCCGAGCAACTGGGAGCTCTCTTCGAATCGGGCCAGCACCGTGGTGCGACTGCTCGAAGACAAGGGTTTTGCCCGAGTACACCTGAGCCCGCTCGGGCTGGCCGACACCAAGCCGCTGGTGCCGAACCGCCTGCCGTCGGGCGCGGTCATCGCCGAGAATCAGGCCCGAAACCGCCGAATCGTCATTCGAATCCTGAAGAATCTCCAGGCGCGAGCGTCAGGCGTGCGCTGAATCACAGCACAGTTAGTGGGGGCGTGCTTCAAGTTGAAGCGACAGAACTTCCGAGAGAGGGAGGTGATGATCCGGGTTCCTTCACCCCTTTCGCGTCTCGTCGTGGCACTGGCCCTTTTTCTAGGGCTCAGCGGTTGCTCGCACACGCTCATCATCGAGTCGACACCGGGAGACGCCGAAGTCTATCTCAGCGGCGACCCCTCGTCGCCGGGTCGAAGCCTGGGGCGGACGCCGCTGGCGCTTCCGATTTCAGAAGCCGTCGTCGGAGAGTTCGGCTACCTCACGGTGCAAAAACCCGGCTATGAGCGGGTGACGACCGTCATGACTCGAGGCTCGACCGGGGCACTTCGACAGTCGCTGCGGTTCCACCTCAAGCCGGGCGATTCGGGAGGCACCCTGGCCTCACGGCTTCTGGTTCATGTGCGTAATTCTCAGCGATTTGCCGAGGCGCTTCAGTTTACCGAGGCCCATCGAGAAATCGACGAAGCGCTTCGGATTGATCCGACCTTTGTTTTCGGAAAATCTTTCAAGGCCGGACTCTACTTCATGGAAAAAAAATGGCCTGAGGCCACGCGTCTCTACCGCGAGGTGCTGGCGGCCGAGCCGTCCTATGAAGAGGCTGCCAAGATGCTCGCACGAATTCAGTCACAGACCGAGGCCCTGTCGCGGACTCCCGCGCAAGGAAGGGCGACGCCATGAACATCCGCTGGCTCTTGATGATATTCATGGTGATCGGATCTCTGGCTCCTCAGGCCGCAATGGCGACCACTGCGCTCGAGCTTGAATCGAAGCAGCGTTTCGAAGAGGCGGCGTATTCGATCACGCGTCGCTATCTCGACCAGAAGGGGCTGGCCTCGGATGATTATCGGCTGCTGATCTCGGCGGTCGTGAAGCAGGTGCGAGAGGTCAAGCCCCCGAAGAAGCTGGAACCTCGCGAGTCGGCACCCGCTGCTGGCGGCGGAACTCCCAGCGACTTGACCGTGGGTCTGATTGACGCCCTTCGTGTTTCGGAAGAGATGCGCGAGCGGGTTCGTGCCATTGCCGGCGAGGCTGCCGAATCGACCTTGAAGTCGACCGAGCCCGACTACCAGTTGATGGTGCTGCATCTCGGTGCAAGCTGGTCAACTCAGGTGGCTGAGGCTCGGCGGAAGACCCTGGAAACGGAAATTCCCGAGATCTTGCGCCGCGGCCTCGGCGAATCGGTTGAAGTGCGCCCACGCTTTGAGTCGTTTGCACCGGCCTCGTTCTGGCAGAAGTGGAGACTTCAAGACTTCGCACCGCTGGCGCTTCCGGTCTCGATGGTGATCCTACTCCTCGGCGCCTTTGCCCTGTTCCTGCTCTGGAGTCGACGCCGGCCCGAGGCCTCGGGCGAGCAATCCGGCTCGAGCATGTCCGTCGCCTTGGATTCTTCTCAAACGATCGACCGGACGGCGATATCCGTTGAACCGCGGCCCCAGCTCTCCAGCTCGATGGACGAGGTGTCGCACTCCGACTTTCTTCGGGCCGAAGAGCTGCATCGCAAGCTCCAGCAGGTCATCGCCGAGTGGCGTCCCGAACGGCTCGATGCCTTGAAACAGATGATTCGAAACTGGACCCTGGAAGGTGGTCTGGGCCTTCGCAAGTGCGTGCTGGTTGCACGCGCGTGGAACGACCTGCAGGATGCTCCTGGAGTGGATTCGGCTCGAATCGAGGCTTTCCAGCTTGAAGCTAGCCCCGGCATCGTCCAGGCGTTTCGAGACGTGGCGTCATTGAACTACCGCGAGCGTAGCGAGTGGATTGAGCGCGTGCTCTTTGAGCTGACGGGGGCGCGAGCCATCGGTGCCGACGGATTCGGCAATCGTTTCGGGTTTCTGTTCAGCAAGTCACCCGACCTTCTGGCGAGGCTGGTTTCCGAGCTGCCGGACTCGAGGCGCCAGGCCATGGTGCTTGCGTCGCTGCCTTCGGAACGCCGGGGACTGCTGCTGAATACCCTTTCTGCGGAAGTCCGAATCCGCGTGCTGGCATCCTCGGTGGGGCAGGGTCGGTACTCGACAGGAGAGCTTCAAGAGCTGGCAGCAGAAATCCGTGCGCGTTGCAGCGCTTTGGAGTCGGAGTCCGAACATGGCGTGAGCTTCGAAGACTTGAGCTCTGGATTGAGCGAGGTGCTCGATTCGACGCCTGCCATCGACACCGTTGCGCTCGTAGCGGAGATTGAAAAATCTGATCCACACCGACTCGACTGGATGAAGGCCAATTTTTTCTGCCTGGGCTTGGTGCCTTTTCTTCGCGATGAGGGGCTCTCGCAGCTTCTCGGAAAGCTGAGCCCGCCCGAGCTCGTGCAGATTGCCTTGGCACTTCCGGAAGGAATCGGGCATCGGATCGAGAAGATGCTACCCACGATGAAGGCCACGATCTTCAAGGACTCACTCACTCTGGCTCGTTCTCAGAAGCGAGAGCCGGACGGCAGGTTTCTCGATGAGTGGTCGAGTCGGGTTCGAGAGAATCTCAAAAAGGCGATGCAGGAACGCTCGGGCCTGACGCCGCAGGTGCTCTACCAGAGTGTCGAGACCAGTGAGGCGTCGGATGCTGCCCAGGCGGCGTAGTTTTCATTGTCGGCAGCTGCTGGCGCTGCTGAGCCTGGTGCTGTCCAGTCGGGCGTATTCTGGCGACATGCTGTGGGGGTTTCTCGGCGGACCGGCAGCTTATGGATTCACGCCTCTCCAGGGGGGCACCATCTCGGAAGCGCCTCTGGGGCTGAAGATTCTCCTGGGGGCGTCGCTGAGTCGCAACTCCGAACTAGCACTCGAGCACACCCGAAGTGTCGGACTCTCCGGTGGCTTCACCACCGGAATTGGCGTGACTGAACTGGTCTACCGCTATTACCCGTTCTTTGAGTCTCCTGCTTTTGCCGACCCCGTTATCGCTTCGGTGCCCGGTAGTGTCACTTACTCGGCCAAAGGTGTTTCAGCGTGGCTGAGCCTCGGGCTGGGCTTCGCGCAGGGATCGTCGACGGATGTCTCGATGGTGGGCTTCTCCGTTTCTCCCGCGCTCGGCGCTGACTGGCACTGGGGCGGGCGCTCATTTGCTCGAGGACAGTTTTCAGTCACTACCGCTTCCGGAACCGGCAGCATGCTCGGAAGTGCCTTTCATTTCGGATTCGGCCGATTCTTCAAATAATTCGCGTGGCGTGCCGCCAGTCGCTGCACGCGTTTCTCACGACACAGATTCTCGCCAACAGCGCAGTTTCTGCTGAAAAACCCTCAGGTTCGTTGAGCCGGCTCACCGATAGGTCTAGCATGAAAGCCATGTGGCACGTTCGTGGTTGGAGCATGAGTGTGATCTCGGTACTGCTTTCGGGCTGCCTGGTCCAGGCGCCCGAGGGGTTGAGTTCCAAACTCGAGGCACTCACCACCGATCCTTCCACCCAGCCCACCTCCGAGCCCGGAGTCGAGATGGGCTTTGCGGGTGCAACGAGTGCCACCAATATCGACGGCTCGCGAGTCAAGCTGTTCTGGACTCCGCTCACAAGCGCCGCCGGTTACCGTATTTACGGAGTGAATCCGGCAGGACAGAAGACGGATGTGATGGCCTCGGTGCAGAACCCCTCTGCTTCGAGCTTTGTCATCGCTAATCGTGAACCCGGGCGCGTGCATGCGTTTCGAGTGAAGGCGCTCAACGTCGACGGACAGGAAGACACCAACGCCGCCACCGTCTATGCGCTGACCTACGCTGGTGTGCGCTCGACCGTTTCGGACCTGACGGGCGCCTCAGCACGAATCAGCTTTCCGGAGGGTGGTGCCGCCGAAGAGCTACGAGTCTACTGTAAGATGACTGGAGTCGTCGATGACGAGCTCGTGGCCACGCTGCCGCCATCGAGCGAAAGTCATGTGGTATCCGGGTTGACGGCGGGCCAGGGCTACTCCTGCCGAGTGGTTGCGCTTTCTCCACTCGGAGTCGAAGACTCGAACGTGTCAACCGTGAGCTTCACGACAGTGCGCGCGCCGCGGTTGAACTTTGCCGGAGTGAGCTCGGCAACGGCAATCGACGGCACCCGGATTCGAGTGTCGTGGAGCTCAGGCACCGGAGCCGACATCACGGGCTACCAGGTGTATGAGGTGCTTCCGACGGGCGATCTCCGCGCGACGAATACCGTGGCGAGGACCGTCACGCAGGCCACGGTGGCTGGACTGAATCCGGGCCAGCTCTACACGTTCATGGTTCGGGCGCTGGGTACGGGTGGAGCCACCGATTCGAACACTGCCACGGTGTCGTCTTACGCTTACCCGGGCATCAGCACGGTGTCGCAGTCGATTCCGACGGTGGCGAACCTGAATTTTTCAGCCATTCCGGATGCCGACAATCTGAACGTGTCGTGCGCGGTGGGTGACGGAGCGTCTGCGCTCGTGGCCAGCCTCGAGCCAACGGTGACGAGCTACCCGATGACGGTGATTCCGGGCACTCAGTACCGCTGCCGAGTTCGCGCGGTGGATGCGGCCGGCACCGAGTACATGAACTCGGGCCTGGTCACGTTCACGCCGCCACGGCTGGCGTTTGCTGGGGCAGCTTCGGTTGCGGCCATCGACTCGAGCCGAGTGCAAGTATCGTGGAGCCTGGGCTCGGGTGCCGACATCGCAGGCTACGCCGTTTATGAGGTTTCTGACGAAACCGGAGCTTACACCCTCAAGGCCAACGTGCCCGCGACGACCACGAGCGCCACGATTGCCGGAGTGCCGACGGGTATTTATCGTGCTTATGTAGTGAGGGCTCTGGCACCCGGTGGACTCGTGACCGGCATCTCGGATGGCAATGACGTGCTTCGTGGCACGATTGCGTTTCAGGGTGCCACGAGTGCGGTGGTGACGAGTGGAAGCACGGCCACGCTGCGGTTTGCCGCCGCTGGTCAGGCTTCGGCTCTCAAGGTGTACTGCGCTCCGGTGGTGGGTGGTGTGGTCGGATCCCTGGTATTTCAGGGCGAGGCCGCTCCGACGGACACGAGTTATCCGCTCACGGGCCTGACGACCGGAGCCGGATACCAGTGCCGAGTGAATGCGGTGGCCAGTAATGGATTCGAGGCCGTGAGCCCCGGAGTGGCCAGCATCGTGACTCCGAACCTGGCCTTTGCCGGAGCCACAAGTGCCTCCTCACTCGACGACACTCGGGTTCGCATCACGTGGGCTGCCGGCAGCGGTACCGACATTGCCACCTACCGGATTTATGAGGTCGACCAGAACGGAGGCCTGACGCAGGTGACGACGGCTGCCGGAACGGCGACGAGTGCCGTGGTGAGTGGCCTTCCGGTAAACGCCTTTCGAACCTACTCTGTTCGCGCGGCCAGCAGCAGCGGCATGACCGACACGAACACGGGTGCCGTTTCGGCCTATGCTTATTCGGGTGCCACGGGCTACGCACTGGCCACGACGACCTCCGTTCGGGTGAGTTTTGCGCCGATTCCAGCAGCACTGGGCCTGAACGTGTATTGCGCCACGGTCACGGGCGGCACGGCTGGAGCCTACACGCTTCGAGGCACGGTGGCCTCGACGGCCACCTCCTACGAGGTGACAGGCCTGACGGCAGGCTCGGAGTACAGTTGCCGGGTGTACGCCGTGGAGCCGAACGGAGCCGAGATGCTGAACGCGGGTCTTGCCCAGTTCACGGTGCTCGATCTGGCGTTCGGGGGTGCCACGCGCGCCGTGGCGCTCGACGCCAACCGCATCCAGGTGCAGTGGAGTGCGGGCAGTGGGGCGGACATTGCCACGTATCGCATCTTTGAAGTCGATCCGGTGACCGGAGCACTCACGCAAAGAGCCACGCTGCCCTCGAGCGCCACCTCGGGAGCGATCACGGGGCTGACCACCGGAAATGCCTACACCTACGTCGTTCGTGCGGCGTCGAGTGGGGGCATTCTCGAATCCAACAACACGCAGGTCACCGCGTACGCTTATGCCGGGGTGACGGGCTTCAGTCAGTCCACACCGGAGCAGGCCGTACTGTCGTTTGCGGCGCTGCCGCAGGCCGGGGCGCTTCGGGTGTACTGCATCGGCTCGGGCGAGTCGTTCGAGACGGCGCTACCGGTTGCCAGCTTGGACCCGACGTCCACGAGTTACTCGATGACGGGTCTTCAGGTCGGGGCGATGCTTCAATGCCAGGTTCGTGGAGTGACTTCCGGAAACCTCGAAACTCGCAACTCCGGCCTCGTCAGCATCACGCCACCGGACCTGACCTTTGCGGGTGCGGTGTCGGCCACTTCACTCAGCGACACAAGTGTCAAGGTGAGCTGGGCAGGGGGTAGTGGTGCTGGCATCGCAGGGTATCAGGTATATGAGTGGAACTCTCAGACGAACGTGCTCCTGCCGCTTCTGAGTACTCCGTCGACGAGCCGAGAGGTGGTCTTGACCAACATCGCGGCGGGCTCGTTCAAAACCTACATCGTGCGAGCAGTTGCATCCGGCGGACTGGTGGCCGGCGCGGCAACTGATGGAAACATGGTTCAAGTCAGTGCCGTGGTGTACGGCGGAGTGCAGTCGTTCACGCAAACGATCTACAATCAAGCTACCCTGAACTTTGCTGCCGCACCTGCGGCAGCTGGGCTGAATGTGTGGTGCCGACTGAATAACGGAGCCTACGAGAAGTGGAACACCGAGCCGCTTGCTCCGACGAGCACGTCGTATTTGGTGCGCCCGCTTCAGGCAGTGAGCGCCGATCCGCTCAATCGCTACACTTGCCAGGTGCGCGCGCTCGCGCCGACCGGAGTGGAGGGTCCGAATGCTGCCACCGTCACCATTACGGTGCCTCTATTGGAGTTTAGTGCTTCATCCTTTGCCGCAGTTCCATCGGAAGGTAGCAGCACTCGAGTCTGGCTCAGAGGTTACGGGGCCAACTGCAATCGTGGGCTTGCCAAGTTCGTGTTCTTTAGCGTGTCACCCACCGGCGCGCGGACCAAGGTGGCAGAAGCCTCACTAGGTTGTGGGGCCGGGCCTGTTGCTGTAAACAGCCTCGAACCCGGTCGATTCTATACTTTTGAGATGGATGCGACTGACAGCACCGAAT
>CAMAQA010000012.1 GCA_945860415.1 Bacteriovorax stolpii | reverse complement strand
AAATCGACATGGCTGAGGAGTCGCGTGAAGGCTCTGAACTTTCGGGCGATGAGCACTCGCAAGGTCTGCAGGGCGGCGACAGCGAGCTGCAATCGCAGCCGCATCTGTCGAGCGGGCTTCCAGGCGAGCAGTCGCGGCACGAACGATTTTTCGAAGCACACAGCCTGGAGCTGGAGTTTGCCGACCTCGTGCCCGAAGACACTGAACCGCAGGAACCCATCGCGAAGCGACAGGCGGCTGTTGCTCCGCCCCCGCGTCGAAAGATCTCTCGTGCGAAGCGGAATCGGCGCGCAGGCTGAAACGGGCGCCGCTCAGGCGCGAGACTTTCTCGGGCGTCTCTGGGTGAGTGCGGACTCCTGGGCTGGGGCTCGTCGCCAGGCAGAATCGCTCCGATCGGCCAGCTGCCGAGATTCGCGGTCGAGGCCGCGGTAGCCGATGCCTTGCTGTGCGAGATCACGGCCGCGTCGACGATCGACCTGCTTTCGCAGCTGTTTGCGGGCAGACGCGAATGCGTCTCGAAGTGCGACGGAAACACTGGGCTGCGCCAAACTGGGTGACAGGGCGTGAGTGGTGATCACCTGCCCGCGAGGAAGCTGCAGCGACACTCGAACGTTCACCCGATTACCTACACGATGCCGATTTTGCGGGTACCCTACGGTAACCGTGCAGCGCAGGATCCTGCCATAAGACTTCTGTAGCCGGAGTACTCGCTGGTAGACGGCAGTGCGCAGGGCCAGAGTCAGGGGAAAGTTTCTAAAGATGACTTGAGTATCTACAAGATCCGTCATGCCCTTGATCTTTCAAAGTCTCGGCCAGCTCTGGACGTCACACTCGACGCCATGTGTGTCAGCCCTGACCCGTTTCGGCATTCGACAACAGGAGCTGGATTCGCGTCGGGGCTTCTCAAACGCCGCACTGCAGCTATACTAGTCTGCGGGGGACTGTTCCGTGAAACCTTCAAAGACAATCGCTTTTGCCTTGGCGATACTGATTCCTGTGGAGTCGCTCTCGGTGTTTGCCGCGGACACTCCAGCGAGAACTGCACCAACAGCTCCGTTTACAGTGCCTTCCGTTCCGAATTTTACCGCCAACAATATCTCGAACATTCAAAGCGTGCTCTCGGAGTGTTCCGGGCAGAGTTTTGCCGATTCATTGACCGCGCTGGGCTCCTGTGGAGCGCAATCCGCCGACTACGATTCTGATCTGGATCTTTCCTGCTCGTTTCTGAGTCCTCTGGTCGTGACGGCTGAAACCGTCAAGATCGAGCAGGCGATCAACGGCCTCAAGTGCAAGAAAGGGCAGCTGGCCCAGGCACGAGGAAAGATCGACTGCCTGTCGAAGGGCGCATCGCTGATGCAGGCCATGATCGGCCAGCAGCGCGCGCAGTTCGAAAAAGAGATCCAGGCTGCCCAGAGTGCGCTCCGCCAGATGGAGCAGATCAAAAAGGGCTTCGAGCAGCAGGATGAGACCATCGGAAAGCGCCTCAAGGGCGATGACGAGTCGGGGGCCGGTGGCCTGATCCAGGCTGAAGAAGAGATGGAAAGCATCATTGACAAGATGCAGGGCCCGCAGGGTTCCGTCGAAGCTTTCAAAAAGGATAATCGCGCACTCCAGGACCAGAAAAAGTTTCTGCTCGAGCAGGTCCAGGCTCGCACCCTCGAAGTCACCACCCAGTGCATCGCCAAGGGGGGCATGGAGGGCAAGCGTTTCCAGTGCAGGCCAAATGAACCGGATGTCGACTACTTCACTTACCTGGGCTGCCTTTACGAGGCGAGCTTCAAGATCGGTGAAGGTGGACGCATTGAGAACGACGCCGTCAACAAGAAGCGCGGAGAGGTGAATCGTGTTTCGTTCATGGGCTCGCTGAACGGCATGATTCAGTCCGTACCACAGTCGATCAGCGCTCCGCCGAGCTCAAGCCAGCAGCTCGATCGCTTCAGCTCGAGCACGGAGCTCTGGTTCTCTTTCAAGGATTTCAGCGAAGGCATTCGCACTCGGCTGTCGAAGTTCGAAAACAAGAATTTTCGGATTGCCGATCGGGTTCTGCAGAAGGCAGAGTCGTGCTTCAACAATGCTAAAATTCAGGTAGCCAAAGAGCGGAAAGGTTCTGGCGCGGGCGCTCAGTCGGGCGGACAGCAGGCTTCGGGTGGAAGCCGCCTCGTGGACCTCCAGAACAAGGTCAAGGATAGCGAAGAGGCCCAGAATGCGAGGGCCAAGAAGTTTTTCACCGACTCCAGCAAGGCCTATTCGAGCGCCATCCGTCCTCTGGTCGGACGCAACGTCAACCTACCCATTGAGCAGTGCGTTTCGGCCAAGTCATCCGTCCAGGCCGGCTGCATGGATCAGATCGTCACCAATTTCGAGGATCTCTACCTGGGGCGCAGCGAACTCTCGAAGCTGAACATGGTGATTCCGGGCAACGGAGCGGTGAGAGACCTGGTCGTCCAGTGCGCTGGACTCAAGGGCTGCGTGACCGACCTCCAGGCCCAGCACAGTTACCTGCAGGGCACGGTCAAGCAAGTGAAGCAGGCCAAGCAGAAGTATGCCGGCGAGGCCAATCAGAAGATCGATGCCATGCGCACTTCGCTGGCGAAGGCCATGGCGTTTCCGAACCAGCTCGTGATCCAGCAGCAGGAGGACTTGAACCGGTTTCTCTCAGGACTCGGAGTCGATGGAGCGGTGGAGCTCGAGGATGTCGAAGGCAAGGCGTTCGAAAAGGACGATGACGAGGAGATGGACGGACTCTACAAGAATCCAGTGGGAGAAGACTTCCTGGCTGCCATTGGTGCGGGCGCCACGCCGCCGCTGAAGAAGCTCGGCAAGGATTCGTTCAAGGACGCTTACAAAGGAATCAGCGAAGCCGGCAAGGAAGCTGATGAAAAGATCGGCAAGTTGAATTCGCTCAAGGGCAAATTGGCCGGGGCGGCGGCGAAGTGTGCGGCCGAAGAGCTGGAGAAGAAGCTCGACAAGGCCCAGGGTCGCGTGGACCGAGCGATCTCCAATCTGACGAGCACCTGCAGTACCATCGGGAAGTGGTGCACGTCAGAGCAGAAGTCCTCCTTGAGCTCGCTCATCGACCAGATCGGCGGCATCTCGGGGCTGGACAATGCCGATGGCGTCGTGGACTCGCTGCAATCCGGCCTAGACGTCTGTACGAGATCCGACAGTCTCGGAGAGAGAGATGGATCGGAGCAGATGAGGGCCCAATGCGAGGGCATCATGAACGATACGATCAGCCGCGCAAGAGGTGCCGTAAGCTCGCTCAAGTCGGTAGACGGATCCGGAAGCGCATCCAGTGCTCGCTGAATTTTCCTGCTGATTGGTTCAAGAACCATGCATGTGCTAGCGTCGAGGGCATGACTCCACCGATTTCCATGCCCCGACTCCGGTTCACCAAGATGCACGGCCTCGGCAATGATTTTGTCGTGCTCGATGAGTTTGCCGGCTTTTCGGATGAGTCTGTGTTCGTGGATTCCGCGGTGGCAGCAGCCCTGGCGCATCGTCAGTTCGGCATCGGCTGCGACCAGCTGCTGCTCGTGGGTCCTTCGCGCCATCCCGATGCCCATGCCCGGATGGACATCTGGAACCCCGATGGTTCGCGCGCCGAAATGTGCGGCAATGGCATTCGTGCGGTAGCGCTCTACCTTCAGGATCACGGCCCCGCCGCTCTCCGAGATCAGTTTTCTTATGCGATCGAAACCGGAGCAGGGTTGCTCTCGGTCACGCTTCACGGCCGGCAGGTGAAAGTGAACATGGGGCCCCCGCGCCTGGCAGCTAGCGCACCCGAGCGCCTCAAGACCAGTGTCGGAAACTTTGATTTCTGGGAAGTCAGCATGGGAAATCCCCATGCCGTGATTTTTGTTTCCAGCCTCGATGAGGTGCCGCTCGAGAGCTGGGGTCCGGTCATTGAAAAACATCCGCGATTCGAAAAACGCACCAACGTCGAGTTCGTAGAGGTCGTGTCGCCATCGCTCATTCGAGTGAAGGTCTGGGAGCGGGGAGCAGGGCCGACTCTCGCTTGCGGCACCGGTGCCTGCGCCTCGGCGGTGGCATCCATCCTGGCTGGAAAGACCCGACAATCGATGGAGGTCGAGCTACCGGGCGGGGTGCTGCAACTCGAGTGGAACCGAAACGCCGCGTCTCCGGTCTGGATGACGGGGCCTGCAGTGGAAGTGTTCTCAGGAGAGACCCGCGCTTCGAAATGACGCCGTTCTAGACGTCCATCTGGGTCAGCGGATTGATGTAGAGGCGGAAGGTCTTGTCGCGTTGGCGGCGAATGGCGAACACGCCATTTTCTTTCTCGGATGCCAGCTTCTGGTAGAAGTCTGGATCCAGTTCTGCCATTTCAGAAACCGTCCTGCCCTCGTACTTGCCGAAGTCGATCACGACATTTCGTTCGTCGATGATGCCGGTGATCGGGCTGCCGGAGCTGGAATTCGAGGATGAAGTCGAAGCACTCATGCTTTCGAGCCTAATCCAAATCGAGCAGGCCGTTCAAGTGGGCTGAAATGATTCGTCAATTTCTTGATGATGCACCGCAAAACCCACGGATTCGCGTTTGAACCCGGTTTTGACATCAGGCAAGATCGCGGCATGTTTGTCCGCATCGAGGTTGCCACCCGCCCGGATTTTCCGGATCCGCTCGCCCAGACCCTGCTCAAGCGCTTCCAGATCCAGGATCCGGAGCTCCGCAAAAAGATCCGGTGGGCGCGACTGCTCGACGTGTACTGGCTGGATATTCCCCGTGCCCGCGAGGAGATCATTCCTGCCTGCCAGGAGATCTTCCAGGATAAGGCCACGCAGTGGCTCTTCACCGGAAACCTGATTCCCTCCGCCTCAGGAAAGCAGGGTGGCATCGAAGACCTTTTGGAAGCCTCGCCGATTCGGCCCGGCAGGTTCTGGGGTCTGGAACGCCGGCTTCGCCCGGGGGTTTCCGACTCCAAGGCGCTGGCCGTGCTCGAGGCGCTGCGCATGGTGCTCGGAGAGCCGCTTCCGGGAGTCCGCGCTTCAACCGGACAGATGCTGGTGCTCGAGGGTACGCAGATTCGTGATGAGGATCTTTCGCAGCTGGCGCGCCACTGGTGCAATTCCTCCACGGAAACCTGGAGCTTCCTGCCGGAGCACGAGCTCTCTGGAAATGAGCGGTTCTTCCAGGATCGTGTTCGCAAAGACGAAGGAGCGCGTTCCGCGGTCGCTCCTCGGACGACGGCGCCGACGCTCCAGTCCTTTGCGCAGCGCCTGGGTTCTCCTCGAGTGACGGCGCCATCGACCGAAGAGTCGCGCTCCACGCAGGCCGAATCGACCATTGACTGGGGAATGATGGACTCGCAGCAGCGAATGGCCAGGATCCGTGAGCTGGAGCCCGTCCTGGGACGTGAGCTGGCGCTCTCCGAGCTGCGCACCATTCTCGAACACTGGAATACTCCCGAAGCGTACCGGCATCGCACCGGACTGGGTCTTCCACGAAACCCGACACTGGCCGAGCTGCAAACCGCTGCAGTCGTCTGGTCGGAAGGTGTCCGGCAGAGCACGATGGCGTCGCTTTTCCTGGCGCCAGGCTCCGCGCCTGCCGGCACTGAAGCCGGACTCCATTCGCTCACGGTGGGAGCAACCGTCCAACAGATTCCGAAATCCTGGATCGTCTCGGGAGGGGATCATCGGCCGGCAGTCATCGCCCTGGATGAGAACACCTGGTTTTCGTTTGGTTTGCGAAATACGTCGACCCGGCCCGGCAGCGACCTCCATGACTCCACCCTCCAGGTGCTGCTCGGCGGACAACGAGACCTCATCGGCGCTGAATGGCCGTCGCTGCCTTTGGCCCAGGCCCACGTTCATTGCCTGCCGGCGGGTGCTGGAGAATCCCAGCGTGTCGGCCAGCTGACTGCCGTCGAGCTGGCAACGACTCGTGCCCAGGTTCCGATTCTAGCCGGAGCCGAGGGGATAGTTCCTGCCGATTGTCGCATTCAGTGCATCGGTTCCGCGACGATTGGCCTCGTCGTCAAGAAGACCCGCGAGCCGGTTCGTTCGGGAGATCGAATTTTCGTCGTGATTTCCGGCGGCACTGCCACCGAGCACCTGGAAGATCCGGTTTTCCAGCGGCGCTGCATGGATGCCCTCGCTGAAATCGAGTCACTGGGCCTCGCATCGGCCATTCGCTGCAGCACGAGTGCTCCAGCCATGGCGGCAGCACTTCGACTCGCGCGCGAAGCGGGCGGAATCCAGGCGGAAGCATCCTCACTGCTGGGGCGCCAGGAGCAGATCCTCGTCGTGACGGCGCAGAACCTGGCGTCCGAGCTCCAGTCGAGACTGCAAGTCTGGGGAATCGAGCTTCTGCCGTGCGGGCAGTTCACGGATTCCGGCCGAGTGCTCCTGACCCGTGGATCCACTCCCGTCGGCGAGTTTCCGCTGGACCTTCTTTGGAACGGACCGGCGCTGGAAGTGGTGGCGACTACTGAAGCGCCTGCACCCCTTTCGCGCTACAAGGCTCCGGATCATCCTCCTTTCGAAAAGCAGGGAGCTCGCATCGTGCACGAGCTTCTTTCGATGCCCACGATTCGCTCTCCGCAGCCGCTGCTGCGAGCATCGGACATCGAAGCGCAAGCCTTGGCTGAACTCAAGCCGATGAATGCGGGCGGAGTGGGTACTGAGTTGTCCCGAAGCGGACCCAATGACGGATCGGTGATTCTGGTGGGCCCGCAGCTCATCGGACTTTCAGAGTTTGCCGACGGCCAGGGGCATGAGCTGGCCATGGCCGTGGGACTCTACCAGCGCGACGGTATCTCGGATTCGCGATGGGAGGCTGAGGCCGCAGTGGACGAGGCCGTTCGCAACTGGATTGCCGTGGGCGGGTTTTTCGGCAGTCCGGATTCGATCGCAGGGTTGGCGGTTCAATGGTTCGGACCGAGGGTGCAAGATGACGCGCACGCCGCATTCGAACTCGCTGCCGCCATGGAGGCGGTACGCGATGCGGCTCTTGCCCTCGAGCTGCCGGTGATCACCTCGAACTCGTCATTTTCGAAGGAGCTTTCGAAAGGATTCGTGGCCTGTCACGCCGTCGGTCGCCTGCGTGGACGACGTCGCTCTCGAAGCGCCGACTTCAAGTATGCCGGCGATGCCATTTACGTCGTGGGCCCGGAGGTCCAGACGCTCGTGGGCTCGCGTTTTGCCGATGCCTACGGATGCGCGGATCCGATTTCGCGAAAGCCACTTCCGGACTGGAGCCTGGCTCGGCGGATCTACTCCTGGTTCGGTGGCGCGATCGGCAAGGAGCAGCTGAGGCTTCGCTCCGTGCATGACATTTCGGATGGAGGCCTCCTTCCTGCCATTGCCGAGTGCTCCTTTGCGCGGCACCTCGGGGCGTTCATCCGCATGCCGGAATCCGTGTTTCCGGAGGCCTGGGCCTTCGGCGAAGGATTCCATCGGTTCGTGGTGACCTGCAGTGATGCTGATTCGGCCGTGCTGGAGGCCGAGTGGGATGCGGCGGCCGTGCCGTACCTGAGAATCGGATCCGTCACCGCGACGGATCGACTCGAGGTCGTCGGCTGCTGGAGCGTTGGCATCAGCGAGCTCCATCGCTCGTGGAAGGGGGAGGCCGCACGATGAGTCGTACGCCAAGGGCACTCGTGCTCGCAGGAGATTCGCTGGGAGGAAGTCGCGAGACGGCACTGGCCTTTCGCATGGCGCGTTTCGACGTCGAAATCGAATCGCTCGGATCGCTGATGCGAAAGAGGGTGTCGCTCGATCAGTTGAGCGCCCAGTTCCAGGCGCTCGCTATTCCTGGAGGCTTCTCGTTTGGCGATCATCTCGGTGCCGGAAAGGTGCTGTCGCTCAAGATCAAGCACGGCCTGCGCTGGGATCTCGCTCAATTCGTCTCGCGAGGGGGAGTCGTCCTCGGAATCGGAAATGGATTCCAGGCGCTGATTCGTCTCGGTGTCTTTGCGAAGGATGTTTCCATCACCCGCAACGATCACGGGCGGCTGCTGAGCGAGTGGACACGTCTCATTCCGGTCGGAAGTCGCTGTATCTGGACCCGAGGTCTCGGCAATCTTGATCTTCCTGTCCGGCATTCCGAGGGTCGTGTCGTGATCGCGGCGGTGTCGCGACTCGAAGTGTGGGCTCGGATGGAGCGCCTGGGCATGGCCTGCCTGCGATACGAATCCGACCTCAACGGCAGCGAAGAAAAGATTGCAGGAATCTGCGACGCTTCGGGGCGGATCTTCGGGCTCATGCCCCATCCGGAGAATTTCGTACGCTGGACGCAGCATCCGGAATGGACCCTCCAGCCTGCGCGCTCTTCAGCTCCGGGCCAGGGCCTGATGATCTTCGAAAACGCCTTCCAGGAATCATTGCGATCACTGTGAACTTCAATCCTGCGTGGTTTTCAGGACTGTCTCCTCGAGTCCTCCTGGTCACAGGGTCGGGATTCCAGCGCGAGCTCATCAAGGATGCCGTCATCGCCCGTGTGGGGGCCGTCGCCGGAAAGTGGATCCTGTCCTCCGACCAGCTGGCGCTCGAGATCCTGCGCGACTGCGGGTCCGTGCCCTCATTGATTTCTCCGGCAGGAAGGCAGGAGTTCTATCGGCTCCTCTTCTCGAATCGCGCGGTCCTGGCGAACTACCTCGCGCTCCGCCACCTGAAACGTCAGGATGGCTTTTATCGGCGCCTCGACCAGGCGATTCTGGCGTGTCGAGAGGTGATTGCCCATGAGCAGGAGCGTGAAGTTCTCGAGGAGCGGCTCCAGGCCCTCGGGCTCGGCAACGCCGATCTTCGGCGTGAGATCGTGGGACTGGCCCGGGCACTCGAAGGCTGGATGGAATCCAGAAGCCTTGCCGACGGCCCACGACTGCTGGGGCTCGCAACCGAGGAGCTGGCGCGACGCCGATCCCTCGGAGAGATTTCCGGCATTCTCAGTGGCCGCGAGGCGCTGTTTCGATTTCGTGTCCAGGATCCCCAGGCGCTGGAGGCGCTGTTCTTCGATGAGCTCGCCTCCGTACTTCCGTGCCGCAACGGCATGGAGCTGTTTGCGACGGAGCCGGCTTCTACGAGCTGGACCTGGAAGCGCTCGCACACGCTTCATGACAGCGCCGAGCGCCTCGCCACGCAGCTGCTGGCTCGAGACTGGTCACGACAGGTCATTCTGATTCCAGACACCGCGCCGGATGTCCGGCTGGCCTTGAGGCGGGCGCTCCAGGATGCCGGTATTCCGGAGTTTGATCCGAGAGATCCGCAGGAGCTGCGGATTTCAGAAGCCTTCAAGCAGGTTTTCATGGTGCTCGACTGCGTGGCATCGCGCTGGGATCCGGCACGGGTGATGTCGCTTCTTTCCGCCACGCGCTCTTTCGAGCTGGATCGACCCGCTCTTGCGTCCATCCAGAGAAAGCTTGCCGAGCTGGGCCAGAAGCCCGGACTCGACTCGGTGCTGCGCGTCCTGCAAGACCGACTTCCCCGGCATGCAGTGGCGCGCCTGCGTGAATGGGATTCCGCGTTCCGGGGTCGGATGTGCTTTCGTGAGTTCTCGGAGGCCCATCGAGCCCTGTGCGAGGTCGAGATTGCCGATGCGCGGATCCGGATCTGGCTCGAAAAATTCTGGAGCGACTTCTCGGAAGATCTGTCTCGACTCGATATCCTAGAGACGCGTTTTCCTCTGCTGCTCTGGATGGAGCGGATTCGCGGGCGAGTCGAGCTGTCCTCACCACCGGTGACCGCGGTCAAGCCGGCAGACGGGGTTCGTATTTTCAGAATGAGCCAGGCCAATGCCGTCCATCAAGGAATGGATCTGTGGCTGCTCGGGCTTCCGGCGTCTTGGCTTTCGCCGCCGACGGAGGCAGACTATTACCTCGGAGCACGCGAACGCGACCAGCTCTCGGGCGAGTTTGCGGTGCGGTCCTCACGCCAGATCCAGGAAGGCCGCAGGCAGGCGCTCCACAGCTGGATTTCGAGGGCCGCAACCATCGAAGCGCTCGACCATGCCTACCAGCTCGATGGCTCGGAGTCGGAATCGATCGAAAGCCTGCTCCTCGAGCTGGGAGCTCCGGAAGGAATCGCGTGCGAAACGCAAGGAGCGCATCCTCGCTTTCTCGAAAGCTACGGACTGGTGAGAAGGGCCGTTTCATCTTCAGTGCAGCTGCCGCCGACGGCTTCTGGAGAGCCCGTGAAGGTTTCTGCAACGGCGCTCGATGCCATGAGCCGCTGTTCGTTTCTCGGGTTGCCCCAGGCGCGCTGGAAACTGCTGGAGCGCGAAGAGGCAGACTGGGAGCTCTGGCCCCGGGTTCGCGGCGTCCTCCTGCATCACGCCGTCGAACACCTCGTTCGTGAGCTCGAATCCGGTGCTGAGTCGTCGTTTGACGATGGCTCTGCGCAGGCACTCGTAGAGCGAGTCTGGCGCTCGACGTGGCAGGGAGCGCTGGCGCGTGGAGAGGTTCCCGGATGGATTCGAAGCCCGCAGCTGGAGCTCCAGATCGAGCGGCACGCAATTTTGGTCCTTTCCAAGTTTCTCGACAAGGAGCTCGAGTACCGTTCACGTGCCGGCACGCGTTGCGTTGCTGCAGAAGAGAATGCCCGTCTCGCGCTTTCCTGGGTGGATTCATGTGGCAGGGCCGTGGAAGTCGTCGGAAAGGCCGACCGGATCGATGAACATCCGGAAGGTCTATTCGTCCTCGACTACAAGACCGGAGCGCAAGCTTTCAAGGGTGGCGACATCCGAGACAAGGGCTACCGACTCCAGCTTCCATTTTATGCGCTGGCTGCTCGGGCGAAATTTCAGAAGCCAGTCCTGGGAGTGCAGCTGGTGGAACTCACCCGTGATGCGCGTCGTTCGGTCGGTCTCTTTCCGAAGCGCCTGAATGGCAAGGATCCGGGCATGCTCACGCAGCTCGGAAAGACCAATAGTGGCCTCTTCGATGGAGACCCGGATGAGCTGTGGTCGAACCTGGATTCACGAATACGCCAGGTGATGGAGCAGTTTGCCGACGGCAGGTTCGAATCGCGTCCGGTACTGGGGCCGCGTGAATGCACCGAATGCCGTGCGAAGCTGATCTGCGGGCAGGCCCGCCGTGAATGGGTCGAACAGGCCGGTGCCGATGCCTCGGGTGATTCAGCAGACGGTGGAGGCTCGGAATGAGCGGTCAGCAGGCGAACACTCGAAGCTGGACTCCGGAGCAGGCGGAAGTTCTCGCGTCCTTTGGACAGGGACTGGCAGTGACGGCGGGCGCAGGCGCCGGAAAAACCACCACGCTCGTCGAAAAATGCGTGCGTCTCCTTCAGTCCAGGGCCGAGGCGAGACTCTGTGCCGTATCGTTCACGGAACGATCCGCCAGCGACCTGCGAGACAAGCTCTCGAGGGCGCTGCGAGACTCACCAGGGTTCGATCTTTCGCGGCACTGGATCACCACCATCCATGGACTGTGCGGAACCATCCTCCGGGAATTTCCGGCGGAGTCCGGATTCCAGGGCGATGAACGAGTGCTCTCCGAGCTCGAGGCAGGACGTTTGTGGCAGCGGGCGCTGGAATCATTGTGGAGCGAGGAAGACCCAGGCTCCATTCTCCAGAGGGTGCTCGAGCGCGAGGCGAAAACCGGAACTGAATCGCTCCTGCTCCGGTTTCGCGAGCTCGAGGCTACCGGAGCGGTCGAGAAGGCGCTCGCCAGTGACCAGCCCGATCTGCGGGCCGTGGGCGAGGTGGCCGCTCGAGTGCTGGATCGCTACGATCGCCTGAAAAAGAAGAGTTCGGGGCTCGATTTCGGAGACCTCGAGAAGGCGGCACTGCGCGCCCTGGGGCACGAGAGCGTGCGGCGACTGCTTCAGTCCCGCTTCGACCTGGTTCTCGTGGATGAGTTCCAGGACACGAATCCGATTCAGGCGAAGATCCTCTGGAGCATCATCCGGCAGGACCAGTCGAACCTTTGTGTCGTCGGAGATCCGAAGCAGAGCATTTATCGCTTTCGCGATGCCGATGTCCGTCTTTTCGAGGAGTCGTGCTCGAAGTTGTCGAAACAGTGTTCGCTGACCTGGAATTTTCGAAGCCATCCCGAAATCCTCGAAGCCGTGAATCGCCTCTGCGCGCCGCTTTTCGAGGCCTCGCAGCTGGCGTACGAGGAACTGACTGCGGGCCGCGCGGCGGAAGAGTTCGGGCTTGCTCCGGATGAGCCGGCAGTGGCCCGCCTGGAGGTCGACACCCCGGAGGGCCTTGCGGAATGGATCGCAGCCGAGCGTGCGCGCGGAGTGCCGCTCGAGTCCATGGCCATCCTCATGCGCCGAATTCGTGGCATGGAGGCATGGATCCAGGCCCTGAGCCGCAGGGGCATTCCGGTGGCAGTGGGCGGGGGCGGGCTTTTCTGGCAGGATCCGCGGGTATCGGAGCTGCTCTCGCTCTTGTCGTGGTGGGCGTTTCCAGTGGACGAGTGGGCGGCGCTCGGATTTCTGACGGCTCCTTGGGTGGGAGTTGCCGTGGCGCAGCTCGACGACTGGAAGCGCGGGCAGGGTTCGTTCGAGCCTTTCTGGAACTCAAGGCATCCGGTGGCCGTAGCGCTCGGTCCACTCCGATCTCGTCCGGTACGGCCGGGAGAACTTCTCCTGCAGCTGATCGAAAGCCCCACGCTCGAGTCGGAGATGTCGGAGCTGTCGCAGTCTCTGCTCGCGCTCTGGTACCGCTGCGAGCAGCTCTCGCTCCTGGGGTGTGATTTCCAGGAAGTGGTGCGTCGGCTGATCGATGCCGTGGAGAATGGCAGGCGCGAGAAGGAGGTGCCGCCTCCCGCAAACCGTGGCGTGCTTCCAATTCTCACCGTGCATGCCTCCAAAGGGCTCGAGTTTGACCGGGTTTTTCTGGTCGACTTCGGCAAAAAATCTCGCGCTGGTTCGCTGCCGCTCCTGTTTTCGGATCGCAATCGCGGGGTGTACCTGACTCCGCGCACCCTTGATGGAAAAAAGGACGAGCGCGACGAAAGGTACCGCGATTGGAAAAGTTTTGAGCAGGCGGCCTCGGTGGCCGAATCCAAACGCCAGCTCTACGTGGCGCTGACTCGCGCCCGAAAGCAGCTCGTGTTCGTCTGCCAGCAGATCGATCCCGAGAAGGGCTTCGAGCGCGACCGCGAGAAGGCATTACTGATCGATCATTGGCGGGGCTGGCTCGAGCACCTGGGAACAGGCATCCCGGTGCTTCAGCGGAGAACCGGCTCGGAAGACGGAGTTCTTCCGGAGAGCGGGCAGCCGGCTCGTCCAGAGCCTCGTGTTCGGCGCGCTCCGCCGGCATTCCTCCGGTCACGACACAGCGTTTCGGAATGGACGGTGCTGGCACGCTGTCCGCGGGCCTACGCGGATCTGCTGCGCCGCCAGAACTCGGCCGTCGAGCCGGAGCAGGATCCCGACCATGAGTTCGAAGTTCGTGAGACCGAATCTTTGCCCTTGTTCCGGACCCAGGCGCCCGATGCGAGGACGCTCGGAAAGGCCGTGCATGCGGCTCTCGAGGACTGGCTCCGCGCTCGAGGGCGGATCGGACCGGAATTGCGGTCGCGCCTGATGGAGCTCGATCAAGAGGCTCTGGTGTCGTGGCTCGAGTCGTCTCCGCCGCCGCCGTCCACCTCGTTTGCAGAGCTGCCGTTTGAGTGGCTGGTGGATGATGTTCCGCTAGTCGGCGTTCTGGATCGCGTGGACGAGGTGGGGCCCGGCGAGTGGAGGATCATCGACTACAAGGTTTCCGCTCGACGAAAATCGGATTCGGATCTGCTGGCCATCTATGGGGCACAGCTCGAGATCTATGCCGGTGCGCTGCTTCGACTGCTCGGAGAGGTGAAACTTTCAGCCGTGCTGGTCCAGATCTCTCCCGAAGGAGTCTCTGAAACCGTGGTACCACTGGATACCTCCCACGTTCTCCTGCGGGTGGAGGGTCTGGCGAAGCGAGCTCGTGAGATCGCTTCGCTCATCGGAGCAGGAACGTCACTTGACGGCATCGAGGCGCGAACCGGACCTGCGTGTCGAACGTGCTCGTATCGCGATGACTGCTCGGAGTTTCGTCGACCGTCAGGTCATTGACGAAACGCTTGGTAAGGCAATTCCTGCCCAATTCGGGAGAGAATTCCTTGCCCTTTGTCGTGAAACTCTACAGACTCAATTTAAGACCATGAAAGTCCAAGGAATTGGGTGAAACTCGAGGAGCGAGTCATGGAGAGCAAAGGCATGGAAGCCAAGGCGTTGAAGATCTGGGGCGCACGTTTATTGTGGATTGCGGGAGCCGGCATCTGGCTGATGCTGATGGCCGGGGCATGGAACCGTGCCGACGCTGCTGAAACCGATTCCTACAATTTCAGCTGGTTGGACCCCGACAAGAAAATTTACGTCCTTCAGAATCGAAAATACTCAAAGGCCAATCGGGCCATGGTCAGCGTGCTCGGCGGAATCGGCTGGAGCAATCCGTACCGGAATGTTCGAGGAATCGAACCACGCCTGGCGCTCTACTTTTCGGAACAGATCGGTGTCGAGGTCTTCTACTCCAAGCTGTTTAATTCAGGAAATACCACCTATCGCTCTCTGCTTGCCTCGGCTCCGGCGCTCCTGCCGCTCCTTCGCGAGATTCGAGGACAGATGGGGGGGCTGGTGCACTGGACTCCCTGGTACGCCAAGATCAATGTCTTCAATCAGATCCTGTATTTTGACTGGGGCTTTCAATTCGGCCTCGGACGGCTCGAGGCAGTGAGGCTGGCCCGGAACAGCACGTCGGATCCATTTGTGGAGACGAGCGACAACCAGACTGCTTTCCTTCTGGGCACGGGCCAGCAATTCTTCCTATCGCAGGACTGGTCGATTCGCCTCGATATCCTCGGCGCTTTTTATAACGCAACCTACGACAAAAACTCGGGGGACAAGACGTGGTTCTCAAACTTCCAGTTTGGTGCCGGCCTCGGTTACCGTCTTTAATTGCTGCCGCTGGCGTTCTTTGCGCCGCGTCTCCTGCCTGGTCCTCGGATGAAGGGGCGCTGAAGCGCCTGGCCGAGTCTCAGCAGCTTTTTGCCTCGAAGCAGTACTTCAAGGCTGCTCGCTATGCCTTTGCAGCCATTGATGAAAATCCGGCGAGGCGACCGGAGGCCCACGCCTGGGTGACGCTGTCATTGATCGAAGCCGGGCTCGAGCAGTCGGCAAGCTACTTCTTTATCCAGACGCTGGTGGGTGGCGATCGCACGTCCATTCGGCGGGTGCTTCCGAAGGCGGATCGAATGCTTCGGGCCGTGGGTCCGGATCTCCTGAATCCGTATCTCCTCAAGCACACGTTGGCCGAGGACTACGATTCTCGCAGCCGCGCCACGTTCCAGTACATCGCTGCCCGCGACGCCCTGCTGGCGGGTGACGAGAAGCGGGCAGCAGGATTTCTGGCCTCGATCTCTCCGGAGGGGGCCAGCGCTGCCGAGATGTTCCAGCTTCGGGCCACCATCCATGCGCAGAACAATCGCCTGGATGCGGCGCTGGGAGACTTCGAGGAATGCGAGAAGGTCGCCACGATGGACCTTCGCAACCGCTGCATTGCAGGACAGGCCCGCATCCGCTACGAGCAGGAAAAGTTCGATGAAGCCGATCGCATCTACGATCGAATCTCGAAGCAGAGCATCGTCTGGACCGAAATTCTGTTTGAGCAGGCCTGGAATTCCTATCGCCGAAATGAATTCAATCGCTCGCTCGGCAAGCTGGTGTCCTACAAGAGCCCGGCCCTCTCGTTCGTGTACAACCCTGAAGTCGACGTCCTCCGCGCGCAGACGTACCTGGCGCTCTGCCTGTACCCCGATGCCGAGCGGGTGGTGGACGAGTTCAACAGGACCCATGCCGAGCTCGGCATCCAGGTAAAGGACCTGCTCGAGAAGAATGAGCGCAGGCTCTCGGCGCTGTATGATGCCGGAAAGCTGGCGGCGGCACAGCCGCTGACCTCCTCGAAGCCGATCAATCGACTGATGAATCGTTTCGTTCGCTCTCCGTCGTTTCATCGCTGGACCCAGTCCGAACGCGATCTCACGGTCGAGCTCCAGAACATCCGGGCGTTTGCCTCGAACCAGCCGGGTGTCGCGCTGGAAAAGGGAAGGGGCTTTCCGGATTTCCTGAATGAGGTGCTGAATTTCCGCCTGAAGGCGATTCGTGCCCTGGGCGGGGCTTTCGTGAAGAACAGCCTGCTCGACTACCACTCCGAGCTCATCTCAAATTACGAAAAGATGTCGTTCATCAAGCTCGAGATGCTTCGCCGCTTCAAGGAAAAGCTGATGACTCGGAAGTCGGTCGAGGAGGAGCGCGGCCGAGGAAACGTGGTGCCGAGCCGCCGTGATGATCAGTTCTACTGGTCGTTCAACGGCGAATTCTGGAATGACGAGCTCGGAGATTATGTTTTCGGACTGGAGTCGGAGTGCAATGGCTGACCGCAACCTGATCCGCAGGATTCATTGGACCGCCCTGGCCCTGGCCTTCGTGGCTTCCGCTCCCCTGACGGCCGCTCTCGCCGATGAGGCTGTTTCGCAGGTTGCGGAGCAGGCCATCCGCGAACCCGCAGCCCAGGGGTATCCGGAATCCGAAGCTGTCGCGGTGATGACCGATGACGAGAAGAAGATTCGCGACCTCCGCAATGAGGAGATCGAGCAGCTCAAGATCACGCTCGCTCGCAGGCAGCCGGATGCGCGTCGTGCGGACCTGTACCTTCGCCTTGCCGAACTCTACATCGAAGCCTACCGGTTCGAGTTCCTCGTCGAGGGACGGATCCATGAAGTCCGCATCGAGAAGGGTCGCAACGATCGGAACATCGACCACGGCCGCTCGCGTCCGTACCTGCAGCTGGCGATCCAGGCATGCCAGGAAATCATCGATTTCAAGATCCAGTACGAGCACATGGACCAGGTGCTGTATTTTCTGGCGTACAATTACAGCGAGCTGGAAGACCAGGAGAAGGCACGGAAGTATTATGCCGAACTGGTGCGCCGATTTGCTTCGAGCAGCTATGCTGTCGAGGGACTGCGTGAACTCGGCGAAGCCGCCTTCCAGAATCGCGACTACCGAAACGCCCTTCCTTATTTCGAGAATGTCCTGGCCCGAAGCTCGCAGTCTCCCGGATTCGAGAGCCAGCTTCCACGCATCCGTCACCGAATCGCCTGGTGCCGCTATCGCCTGAAGCAGTACGACAAGGCCGTTCAGGAAATGAAGGAAGCCATCCGCCTTGCAGGACTCGGCAAGGAGAAGCTCCTTTCCGTGAAGGAAGAGGCGCTTCGCGACCTCGCCATCTTCATGACCGAATCGGGCAACGTCGCCGAAGCGATTGCGTATTTCCAGAAGGCCGCCGGCGACCAGCAGTTCTACCCGAGGGTCCTCGAGTCGCTGGGAAAGCAGTACGAACGCAATGTCGAGCCGGTGAAGGCTACCCAGGTCTATGAATCGCTGCTGCTGACCCACCCGAAGGACGAGGTGGCGTTTCGCGTGCGGGTGAAGCTGGTGGATCTCGATCTTCGCCGCGGCAGAGCGCTCCAGGCGCTCGAGCGCATCAAGGGCGTGAAGCTGTATTCATCGAGCGAAGGCGAAACCGATACTGCATGGCAGAACCTGCGCGCGATGATCCGCAGGACCGCCACAGAGAACCACGAGAAGCATCGGAAGGAATCCGACCGCAAGGCCCTGGAGATCGCCGAGCAGTTCTACGAGGCCTACCTCGACCCGATCCTGGTACTGGGCGATCCACGCAAGGAAACCCCCGAAATCCAGATGTACCTGGCGGACGTGAAGCGTGAGCGCGGGCTGTCGAAGGAGGCCTCGGCGCTCTATCGCAAGGTGGTCGACAGCGCCGACAAGCGATACGCCAAGGAGGCTGCCGCACTGTGGACTGCAAGCCTTGCTGACGCCATTCGAAAAGAGTCGCAGGCGGACAAGGCAACCGGTTCCAATGCCGTACGAAATGACGCCACTCCGCTTGAGCAGGAATTTGTCCAGGCGGCCGATGACCTGAACAAGGCACTCAAGGATACAGTGGAGGCCCGCGAAGCACGGCTCAAGGCGGCACAGGTGCTTGCCGCGTATCCGGATTCGCAGAAGACCGCCCTCAAGCGCATTCGCGGCATCATGGAAGAGTATCCGCGTTCCGGCCAGGCGATCACTGCAGGGCGCCTCTGGGTCCAGATCTACGCCGATCGGATCGCTGCCGGAGAAAAGAGGGACAAGTCCGGCAAGGAGTCCCGGCGCGCGGTCGACGACCTGCGCGATGCCGTCCAGGAGATTCGCGAGTACACCGAGGTGCTGGCCTTCGACCAGGAGCATGGCGGAAAGCTCAAGGCCGCGATGCTGGAGCAGGAATCGCGCCTGAAGGTGCTCGACATTGCCTTCCGCGAGAAGGATCAGGATTACAAGGGTGCGGCCCGCCTCTACGAAAAGTACGCCGAAGAAGCCAAGGAAAAAGAAGCCATTTCGAAGGCCTACGAGAATGCCGTGGCCAGCTGGCTTCGCGTGAATGATCTCGAAAACGCCGACCGAGTGGTCCAGGCATGGCAGAAAAGAATTCCTGATAGCGCGGCAGCGGCACAGGCCATGCGCAACTCCGCCACCCTGCTCTTCATCCAGGGCAGGTTCGACGGCAGCGCAGGAGTCCTGCAGAGGCTGGGCACGTTTTCGAAGGATCCGGATTCTCTGGAGCTCGCCATTCGCATCACCGCGGCGACCGCTCGTGAGTCACTTGATTCTCTCGTCTCGCTCGTCAACAAGTTCGTGCAGACGTTTCCGCAGTCTCCGGTGCGTTCGCGCGTGCAGCTCCTGCTTGCGCGTCGACAGGAGGCCCTGCAGCTGGACGCACTTGCGGCACAGTCCTACAAGCAGTGCCTGGCGACTGCGGGATCCGAAGAAGAGGCTGAATGTTCGCTTCGTCTCGGGCAACTTTACCAGCGTCTGGGCAATCGAGAGGAATCACGCGCAGCTCTCAAGAAGGCTTCAGCATCGACATCCAAGGGTGCCGGCACATTTTTCAGCGTCTGGGCCAGGCTGGAGCTGGCCCGACTGGCGGATTCGGAGATCGTGGCTCCGAAGCTGACGCGCGAAGGACTCGCCAAGGATCTTCCGAAGCGGCTGCAGGCTTTCGAGGCGGTTCAGAAGGCCTATGCCCCCGTGCTGGAGGCTGGTGGAGGATTCTCGGTTCCGGCATCCTACCGCCTCGGGCAGGTGGCGTTCGAGCTTGCCGGCGAGATGGAGGCGATCGCCTCGGCGGATCCCAATGCTGCCAAGATCGTCGAGACTCTCCGTGGCACGGCGGCCAAGTTTTTCAAGCAGTCCAAGCAGAAGGTGCAGGAAGCCGAGTGGCTCAGTCCCGAGTTTCCGAAGCTCTTGCTGGAGCTTGGCCTGGCGGAAAAGGTTGCGCCCGCGCAGGGTACGGCGCCGGAGTTCTCGATGATCGAGTTCCTGCGCTTCGGCCAGTCCGAGGAGTCGATTTCGAAGCTCCGAGAGCAGCTCTCGCAGAATGCCCGCGATGCCTCTCTTTGGGGACGCTACGCGCTGTGGCTGGCACGAGAGTTCAAGAACGACGAGCTGGCGGCGGTGGCCTTTGACCGAGTGCTCTCGATCCAGCCGAAAAGTGTGGCTGCGATCAACAACCTGGCAGTGATCAAGGCTCGATCAACGACGGACGCGCTTGAGGATCCGTGGACGGCAACGCAGGTTGCGGCACTCTTCAAGGAGGCCGGAGCGCTGGAGGCCGAGACGTCTACTGCACGCGCCAACAGGGCCCAGTTCCTGAACTACTACGGCATCCATCCGCTCGCGAAAAAGATCTGGGAGCAGGTTCAGCTCAAGGACCGCTCGCCGCTGGCAGAGGACGGCCTCGGTATTTCGCTGCAGGGAATCGGCAACATGACGCTCGCGCGAAGCGCGTTCGTCCGTGCCCGTGAAGCGGGCGCTGATCCGAAGCGCTTTGCCCAGCGGTTCCACGAAGCCGCAGCCGCGGCCCTGCAAAATCCCGAAACCTGCCTCGAGCTCATCTCCGGCATGCGGAAGCCCGCTCGAGCGTTTGAACGGCAAGCCATCGAAAAACTGGAGGAGACCTGCAAAACATGGAAACAGCAGATCATGCCCAAGCGCAGCTGAGTGCTCCCCAGGCCCAGAGGCTCTTTCGTCTCGGGTTCGTGGCCATGCTCCTGAACGTGATCGCCTCACTGGCGTTCGTCGCCGGCATTTTTCTCGCGCGGACCAGCGAGGGGGCACCGAAGGAGCCCCGCGTGATCTATCCCGAGAAGACGGAGCTCGACTTCGAGGGAGCGAAGATCGAAGGCGAAATTCGCAATCCTGGTGAACTGTACTTCCAGAGGCGGCAGGAGGAGAAGTTCGGCTCTCTCGTGCAGCCTCGCAAGAACTTCCGGCGGGCCATCCTCCGGGACCTGATGCAGACGCGGTGAGGTGACTATGAGCGAGATCGACCAGAGCAAGTCAGGCGGTACTTCCATCGAAAAGCGCCTCAAGGACTGGGTTGCCGTATTCAAGATGGTCGAAGACGGCGGCAGGGAAGTGGTCCTGCGACTCCAGAAGCCCAGGCTCGTCATCGGTAGCGTCGAGTCGGCCGACATCCGGCTTGGGGGCGACGGAGTGTCGCCCATCCACGCGGTTCTTGAGCTGACCCGTGAAGGTAATCCCGAGGGTGTGATCGAGCCCATGATCTTCGATCTCGCCAGCGACGCCGGTGTGCGAGTCAATGGAGCCGCCGTAGTCACGGGTCCGCTCTCGCACGGTGACGTGATCGAAGTCGGCCGCCACCGGCTCGCATTCTCGATGTCTCGCTTGGATCATGTGGATCCTCCCATCATGGTCCGGGCCGGCAACGAAAAGCTCTTCCGCCGCGAGGACGAAGACTTCAGCTCGCTGCTCAGCGAGGAGCCGCCCGAAACTGAAATTTTCGATTACACTGCAGCCAGCAAGACGGCCCTCGAGGTGGTCATGTCCTGGCGTGGACTGATCCTCGGCATCGAGCACTTCGTGGAGCAGAAGCAGGTCAGGATCGGCGATTCGAAGAAATCGGATTTTGCCATTCCGGCAGTGCTTTCTTCGAATACCCACGTGTTCGTCTCCAGCACGGGCGGCCAGCACCAGCTTCACATCGATCCGAAGATGAAGGGCGTCCTGCATCGCAAGGGCCGCCTCGAGTCGGTGGAATCTCTGGGGTCTTCGACGATTCCGTTCGGACCGAGCGAGTTCGCGAAGATTTCCGCCGGCGAAGTCGATTTCTACCTGGCCTTCACTCCCGCGCCTCCGAAGCTTCGCCCGGGCAGCGATCGTCGGCGGGATGCCTTCCTCTTTCGTACGATGGCGATGTCGCTGTTCGTCACCGGAGCAGTCTTCTTTGCCTTGAGTCGCATGAGCGTTCCCCAGCAGATCGAGGCGGAGCAGCTGCCGGAGCGGATCGCCACGATCCTCTATCAGCCGGAGAAGTATTCCGTGCCGGTACCGAAAGTGAAGCCCGATACTTCCAAGCCAGAAACCATCGCTGCGGATGCAAAAAAGCCGGCAGAGCCGAAGGTGACCAAGATCGACCTGAAGCCTGATCCGGCGAATGCGAACAAGCCGGTTCCGAAGGAAATGAACGTGGCGCAGCCCTCGGCCGGAGGCCCGAAGCAGACGGTTTCTGAGAATCGCGCCAAGGAAGGTGAAGGCGCGAGGGCCAGGGGTGCGGAAGGACGCCGTGGCCAGAAAAATGCGGCTCCTGGAAAAACGGCCCAGGATCTCGCCAAGCGCCCCTCTCCGAATGGCGGTGAAGGAGTCGGTGGCGGAGGAAACAGCGAAGTGCCGGGAATCGGCAATGTCGACCTGATGAAGGGAGCCACCGAGAAGATCCAGGACCTTCTGGGCAACAGCGCGGCAAGGCTGGGCAAGGACGGTTCGAAGCTCCAGGGGTTCGGCGGATTCACGACGCGTGGGTCTGGCGGCCAGGCCCTGAGCGGCACCGGACAAGGGGGGGGCGGTGACGCAGACACGCTTTCCGGAGGCCTGGGCAAGAAGGGAATGGGTGGTGGCCGGGTCGGCACTGGGCTTGGTGCTGCCGGCGATGGAGCCGGCATCATCGGCGGCAAGACCCGCGTGGTCATCCGCTCCGGAGGACCTGAAGAAGCGGTCGTCATGGGTGCCATCGATGCGTCAGCGATCGAAGCGGCACTGCTCGCCCACCGCGATGAGTTCCGGCTCTGCTATGAACGTGAGATCAATGCCGAGAACTCGAAACTTTCCGGCCGAGTGGGCACGAGCTTCGTGATCGGGGCGCAGGGGCGAGTGACCCAGGCCGGAATCGCATCGACTTCGCTGAACAACGCAAATGCCGAGCGCTGCATCCTCAACGTCATTCGCCGCATCGACTTTCCGATTCCTCGCGGCGGCGGCATCGTGCAGGTCACCTATCCGTTCAAGTTCGCGCCTGCGGGTGGCTGATGCGCGCGCTGGCAGTTGCAGGTCTGCTCGGGGTGATCGCGCTCGGGCCACTGTGGACCTTTGCCGGACCGGGTAATGCCGTGCAGGCGTTTCCCGAGTCCGAAGTGCGAGCCGAGCGGTCCGTTACCCTGAAGATCCGCCCTCCCGCCGGCTTCAAGATCAATGCTGCGGCTCCGAACCGGGTCATGCTCCAGGAACCGGGCTCCGGAAGGATCGTCCACGTTTGGCAGAGCGCGACGATCCGGACACTCGAGCTTCCGATCGGCAAGCGTGCCGCTTCACCCGAGCCCTGGACGATCCAGGGAACCCTCTACATCTGCGAGAAGACCGATGCGAGGATCTGCGTCACCCAGAAGGTGCTTCAGCAGTTTCGAGTCACGGCATCCGCCATGGGCACCTCACTGGAATGGCGGCTGCGGGAGCCCGCCCTCGAACGTGAGGGCACTTCCCCCGGCACGCCGTCCGTGCGATGACCGGGGCATGACCGATCATTCGCAGCGTCCCTCGTTCGATCCCAATGCAGCGGCTACAGGCGACTCCGGCGTCTTCGGGCTTCCGTTCACGGAAGAGCAGTCGCGTGTTGTCCTCCTTCCAGTGCCGTGGGAGGTCACGACGTCCTACGGCGGCGGCACCTCGAAAGGTCCCGAGGCGATCCTCGAAGCCAGCAGGCAGGTCGATCTTTACGATCTCGACGTAGAAAAGCCCTATGAGCCTGGAATCTTCATGCGAGAGATTCCAGCCACCGTCGCCGAATGGAACGCAGAGGGCCGCCAACTCGCGCAGTCCATCATCGAAGTGGGGGGAGACCTGGAATCAAATCAGGCTCTCGCCACGAACCTGTCGAAAGTCAATGAGCTCTCCAGCGCGCTCAACGGCTGGGTGTACGAGCAGGTGCGTGAGCTTCTGAAGGCCGGAAAGATCGTCGGCCTCGTCGGTGGAGACCACGCCACGCCGTTCGGGGCAATCCGCGCCCAGGCGGAGTTTTTCTCAGAAGCGGGCGGAAAAAAGCGCGAATTCGGCGTCCTGCATTTCGATGCCCATTCCGATACGCGTATCGCGTACGAAGGGTTTGAGCACTCGCATGCGTCGATCATGCACAACGTGCTCGAGCGCATTCCCCAGGTCAAAAAGCTCGTGCAGGTCGGCATCCGCGATGTCTGTGAGCAGGAAATCGAGTACTGCGAGTCGCAGGGCGAGCGCGTTCGCGTGTATTTCGACCGAGATCTCAAGAATAGCCGCTTCCGCGGCGAGACCTTCGAAGGAATGGCCAATCGGATTGCCAGCGATCTTCCAGAGCTGGTCTACGTGTCGTTCGACATCGACGGCCTTGATCCGCGCTTCTGTCCGAACACGGGCACTCCGGTTCCTGGAGGTCTTGAGTTCAGCGAGGCGGTCCACATCCTCAAGGCCGTGGTGCGCTCAGGACGCAAGATCGTCGGCTTCGACCTGAACGAGGTTTCTCCGGGCGAAAACGGCGAGGGCGAATGGGATGCCAACTGCGGCGCGCGGATGCTGTACAAGTTGATCGGAATCACGCTGGCTAGCCAGGGCGAGTGCCGGTTGATGGCGGACTGATTTCAGCTCGGGAGCGATCCCGATCAGGTCTCGCGCTTGAGCGCGAGCAGGCGGAAGACCTTGTAGCCGGCGGTTGCGGCCGTATACATGATCTTGCGGATCGTGTCGTAGTGGACGCGCTTGTCGGCCTGGATCGCGAGGACGCCGTCGAACGGAAGCGGGTTTCCGCCGTCGTCGCGGGCCTTCGATTTCGCGCGCAGCAGCTCCGCGCGATCACGTGCCTTCACCAGAGCATCATAGAGCGGGGTGATCTGGCGGGCATCCTCGGCAAGATCCACCTTGCGGATCGAATAGGACGCGTCGGAGCCGAGCGACGCGGAATTGAGCTCGAACTCCACGATCCGTTCGTTTTCGAACGTCATTCCTTCCGGCGTGATGATCAGGTGCAGGCTATCCGGTGGAAGGTCTTGAGATCCTGAAATTGGAAGCTTCAGTCCCGGAAGGGTCGTGAAATTGTTGGTCGAGGTGGAGTAGCTTTTGAGCAGGAAGACCAGGATGATGACGAGGACGTCCATCATGCTCGTCAGCTGGAGCTCGGTTTCCCGGTGCTTCTTTCTTCCCCGGCGAAAGCGGATGGAACGCAGGCGTGACATCAGGTTTCTCCCAGAAGGTTCCCGAAGATCACTTCCGGAAAGAGCTGCTTGACGGGCTCTTCGATTCCCGTCTGCGGATTCTCACGGAAGAGCGGGGGATCAGTGGGCTCGAGGTTGCGCAGGCTGTCCATGACGGCAATCAGGATGTCATAGGAAGTATTCGCCGCAGGAACAAAAACCACCTTGTTCTCGTTGATGAAGCTTCGCTTCACCTCGATCAGGGCCTCATGAATCGCCTTCGTGTCCGGCAGGCCTTCCGCAGTATGCGGCAGGGTTTTGGGCTGGAGCTTTTCGAACGGACTCCAGATTTCGGTTTCCTTCTCGCGGATGGAGACCGTCAGCTGGAGGGGCTTTTCCTCGAGCTGCTGCTGCACGTTCTCCGGACTCACCTCAGGCTTCGGCGTTTCGATGTGCACCAGTGACAGGAAACTCATCGAAAAGAGCAGGAATCCGATCAGCGTGACGAGCGCATCCAGCATCGGAACCAGGTTGAGCTGGACCTCCGTCGTGGAGTTTCGCCTACGGGTGCTGGGGCGCTTGAACACGGGCGAGTTACTCCGCCTTTTCCGAGCTGTGTCGGAACTTGCGGGCCGAGAGCAGGTCGAGCAGTTTCACGCCGTACTCGTCGATTTCGCCGATGATCCGGCTGGCCTTGCTGCTGAGCAGGCTGTGCACGACCATGGTGCCGATGGCGGTGACCAGGCCGAACGCCGTGGCGTTCATGGCTTCAGAAATACCGGCAGCAAGGATCGCCTGACGCTGGGCCGGATCCGCCAGGGCGACGGCGCCGAAGGACTTGATCAGACCCGAGATGGTTCCGAGCAGTCCGAGCAGGGTGGCGACGTTGGCAATCAACGACAGGTACGGAAGGTTGCGCTCCAGCTTTGGAATCACCTCGAGACTGGCGGCATCAAGCGCGTTCTGGATCTGCTCCTGATCGCGCGAGGCGCGCTGCAGGCCGGACTTGATCACTCGAGGAAGGGCCGCATTTCCAGAGCCATTGCAGAGGCGGATGGCGCCGTCCAGGTCATTGGCCAGGATGTACTTTTGGACTTCGAACATGAACGCCGAGCCGTTGATGCTGGCCTGGCCAAGCCGAAAGAAGCGCTCGAGGGTGAGGCCGATCCCGGCAGCCAGGCTTCCGGCGATGAGCCACATGGCGAAGCCGCCCTGTTGAAATGCAACACTGATGTATCCGATAAAGTTTCCCGATTCCATGGGTAGCCTTTCGTGTCGTGAGCCCAGTTCAGGCGCAACTCCATGCACCTAACCCTGCGTATTTAATCAAAAGGATAACTGATGGACTGATGCCGTCAAATTTTATTATGGAGGTGCATCATTTCGGGCGTCAGCATTTCAACGTCGCCTTGATGCTAAACGGGGGAGGGCACGCGCCCATCCCCCGTCGAAATTTGCACGATCTTAGAATAACTGGCCCGCGCCGTGGCAGCAAGATGGCTCGCGCCATCTCAGAAATCAGAGATGCTTCTGGATCACGCCCGCAATCGCATCCTTCGGCTGGTTGCCCACCAGCTGGTCGACGAGCTGACCGTTCTTCAGAAAGATCAGCGTGGGAATGCCACGGACGTGGAACTTGCCAGGAGTTTCCGGGTTCTCGTCCACGTTCATCTTGTACACGTTCACCTTTCCGGCGAACTGATCGGCGAGGGCCTCGATCGTGGGGCCCAGCATGCGGCAGGGGCCACACCATTCGGCCCAGAAATCCACGACGGTCAGCTGGGGAGACGGCATCACTTCGCTGCTGAAGTTGCCATCGGTGGCGGTCTTGACGTTCATCGAATTTGCCATATGTTTCCCTTCAAATTTTGCTCGAACATTTTGCTCGCAACTACGTGCAATTCAAGGATAAGTCTTCAATCATGAACAAGCTGCTGGACTATCTCACTCAAACTTCCGTTGAGTCAACGGCCATTCGGGAACAGTTCCTCCGCGAGCAGGCCGAACGCCTGGTCGAGGCATCCCGCCTGATGTCCGAGACCTTGTCACGTTCCGGCAAGATCCTGATCTGCGGCAATGGGGGGTCGGCAGCCGATGCGCAGCACCTGGCCGCCGAGATGGTGGGTCGAATGCTGATCGAGAGACGTGCTCTGCCGGCCATTGCACTCACCACGGACACCTCCAACCTGACGGCCCTGGCCAATGATTATGGCTACGACTGGGTCTTCTCGAGGCAGGTCGAGGCGTTGGCGCGTCCCGGCGACCTGCTCATTGCGATCTCCACTTCCGGCAACAGCCCGAGCGTGCTCCATGCCGCAGACGCCGCCAGAAAGCTCGGGTGCAAGGTGGTCAGCCTCACCGGCGGTACCGGCGGAAAACTTGCTTCGATCTCGGACCTGAACCTGAATGCCTCGGGAGGAAAGAATTCGAGCCGCATTCAGGAAACGCACATCTTCATCATCCACAGCCTGGTGGATCTGCTCGATCGTTTTTTTCTCACTGGTGACACGGAATGAATCGCGAGATCGAAAAGATCCTCGGCATCGTCCGCGCCCTCTTTCTTTTTCTCAACCGCACCATCGAGACGATCCTTCGCCGCCTCAAGGAGGCGCAGGACCAACTGACCGACACGGTTCGCGGTACTCTTCCCGAGCACGCCAAGGTCAAGCTGGCAGTGATGCAGCGTGCCGTTGCCAAGGGCATCGACATGCTGATCGTGGTGCTGATTGCAGCGCTCGTCTGGTATCCGATCGGGCCGTTCCTCGCCATCGCCTACAGTCTCTTTTCGGACGGCCTCAATCGTTGGGGCTTTCGCGGGCAGAGCATCGGCAAGCGCATTGTCGGGCTTCGCGTGATTCGTCCCGATGGCTCGCCTGCTCGCTGGAAGGACTCCGTTCTTCGCAACCTTCCTGCCGGAATCGCCACGTTCTTCGCGATCATTCCTCTCTGGGGCTGGGTGATCTTCGTGCTGGTCGGAATTCCGCTGGCGATCGTCGAAATTTTTCTCATGCTTCGCCTCGAGAATGAAACCCGCCTCGGCGATGTCATGGGCGATACGAGGGTGGTCGAGACGCGATGAGTTCCGGAAAAAAACCTGATCCGAAGCAGACGCTCTACCTGATCGATATCAGTTCGTTCATCTTCCGTGCGTTTTACGCCATACGTCCGCTGACGAGCCGGACGGGCGAGCCGACCAACGCCATCTATGGCGTCGCGTCGATGCTCCAGAAGCTCATTGACGATGCGAAGCCCGAGTATCTGGTCGTGGCCTACGACTCGAAGGAACCTTCGTTCCGCAAGCAGCGCTACGCCGAGTACAAGGCCAATCGCGCGGCCCCTCCGGATGACCTGATTCCTCAGTTTGCCCGCATTGACGAGCTGATCCGACTCATGGAAATTCACTCCTTCCGCGTTGCCGGAGTCGAAGCCGATGACCTGATCGGCACGCTCGCAAACCGCTGGTTCGAGCTCTCGGATCGCCACGAAGTCGTCATGGTTTCCGGCGACAAGGACCTCATGCAGCTCGTGAATGGCCGCGTGAAGATGCTCGATACGCTGAAGAGCGTCCTCTACGACGGAGCCCAGGTCGAAGAGAAGATGGGTGTCGGCCCGAAGCAGATCCGCGATTACCTGGCGCTCGTGGGAGACAGCTCGGACAATATTCCGGGTGTCTCCGGAATCGGCCCCAAAGGGGCGGTGGATCTACTGAAGAAGTACGGTTCGCTCGACGAGGTGCTGGCGGCCGCAGCAGGAGGCGAGATTTCAGGCAAGAAGGGCGAGACCCTCGTGCAGCAGGCCGAAGTGGCGAGGCTGTCGCAGGAACTCGCAACCGTGCGCACGGATGTCGACCTTGCTGTTTCAGAAAAGGATTTCGAGTACCGGTTTCACCCGAGCGCCGATTGTCTCGAGTTTCTGAAAAGCCTCGATTTTCATGGGCTGGTGGAGAAGTGGAAAGCTCGCGGAACTGGCAGCGCGGATGCGGCTGCCCCTCAACGTTCCGATTCACCCAGCAGTGCAGCCGTTCACCCCGAGGCTTCAGTTCAGCCATCATCAACGCCCAAATTGTCCCCTACCGACTTCCGCACCGTCCTCACCGAAGTGCAGCTGGGTGAAGTCATTCGCGAGATCGAGTCCTCGCGCGAGTTCGGCTTCGATCTCGAAACCACCTCGCTCAACCCGCGCGAAGCCGAAATCGTCGGAGTCGCCATCTGCGCCGTGGATGCGCACGCCTGGTACATTCCTGTCGGCCATCGCGGAACCACGCAGGAACAGCTGCCGTGCAATCACGTCATGGCGCGCCTCAAACCCTATCTCGAAAATCCGCGTTACAAGAAGATCGGTCAGAACCTGAAGTACGACATGTCGATCTGCTTCCAGCAGGGCATTGCCTTCGACGGCATGGGCGCCGACACGATGATCGCCGCCTACGTGCTGGACCCCGAAGGTCGCCACGACCTCAAGACGCTTGCGGCGAGGTACCTGAACTACGACGTGCTTTCCTATGAAGACGTCTGCGGAAAAGGAAAGGACCAGATTGGATTTGACCTGGTCGCGATTGATGTCGCCACCCGTTATTCTGCCGAAGACGCGTGGATTGCCGTTCAGCTCTGGCGCGAGCTGCATCGACGGCTCGAGCAGGAGCGCCTCATCGAAATCTTCGCACGAGTGGATCTTCCGCTCGTGCCGGTTCTGGCCCGCATGGAGGCCACAGGCGTGGCCGTTGACGAAAAGTGGCTGGCCAAGCTCTCGAAGGAGTTCGGCGATGGCCTTCGCGAAATTGAAGCCAAAATCGCCGCATTCACCACGGGGCCGATCAACCTGAATTCGCCCAAGCAGCTCGGACACCTGCTCTTCGATCAGCTCAAGCTTCCGGTCCAGGGCAAGACCAAGACGGGTTACTCCACTGATGCGGCCACGCTCGAGGTGCTGGCGCCGCTGCACGAAGTGCCGAAGCTGCTTCTCGAATACCGAGAAATATCGAAGCTCAAGGGCACCTACGTTGATCCGCTGCCGCAGCTCAAGGATCCTCGCGATGGTCGAATCCATGCGAGCTTCAATCAGGCCGTCACGGCGACCGGACGTCTTTCCAGTTCGGATCCGAACCTGCAGAATATTCCGATTCGCTCCGAGCGCGGCATCCAGATTCGCGGCGCCTTCGTGCCGGCATCCGGCTGCACGCTTGTGGCCGCCGACTACAGCCAGATCGAGCTGAGGCTCCTCGCCCACATGAGCGGCGACGAGGAGCTCGTGCGCTCGTTCCGTGCGGATGAAGACGTGCACCGGCGCACGGCAAGCGAAATGTTCGGCATCGCTCCCGAGCAGGTCGACGATCGCCAGCGAGGCATCGCCAAGGCCATCAACTTTGGCCTGATGTACGGCAAGACGCCTTTCGGCCTCGCGCAAGAGCTGCATATTTCGCGCAAGGAAGCCGCCGAGATGATCGAGCGCTACTTCACTCGCTATAGCGGAGTGAAGCGCTTCCTCGACGGGCAGATCCTGTCTGCAAAAGAGAAGGGATTTGTCACGACGCTGCTGGGCCGCAAGCGCGTGCTGGCCGAAATTCACTCCAAGAACCCGGCGATGCGTGCGAACGCCGAGCGCATGGCGATGAACACTCCGATTCAGGGCACGGCCGCCGACCTGATGAAGCTTGCGATGATCGAGCTCGACGAGGCGCTCAAGAAGGGCGGTTACCGGTCCAAGCTGATCATCCAGGTTCACGACGAAGTCGTGCTCGAATGTCCGGAAGACGAGGTCGAAAAAGTCGAGTCACTCGTCGTGAAGACGATGGAAAGCGCACTCGAACTCTCCGTCCCGCTGAAGGTCAATTCCGCCCACGGCAGGAACTGGATGGAGCTGTAGGCAGCGCCATCCAGCCGCCCTCATGAGCACTGTACGAGACCTGAACCAGCACCTTCAGAGGGGCGTGCGTCTCTGGAACCAGGGGCGCTACTGGCACTGCCATGAGGCATGGGAGAAAGCATGGCTGCAGTTGCGAGGCCGCGAAAGAGCCTACCTTCAGGGCTGCATTCAGGCCGCGGCCGTGCATGTTCTGATTGCGAAGAATCGCCACCAGGCTGCCGTGCGCGTGGCGGCGCGAGCTCTTGAACTGCTCGGATCCCGGATGCCAGCAGCCACGTCGGCCCTTCGACTTCCAAGGATTCCGGGAATTCGAAAGGCGCTCCGCACGTTCATTCATGAGGCAGAGGCCAGTCTAGAGTCGTGATGCCTTCTGTTGTTCCAGAAAACGACGGACTCGCACCTCCGGAGCATCCTGGAAGTTCCACTCCGACGCCAGGCGATCGAGCTCGCGCGCACGAGATTCGTCAAACGGATGGGTCGGAAAAAGCAACTGCTCACCGATCTCTTTCTCTCCGGATTTCACCAGGCGCTTCGCCGTAGAGAAGGTGCGCGAAAGAAAACGCGCCAGCGCCCGACCGTCATAACCCGCCCGGGCCAGGATCTGGATGGCGTCTCGATCCGCATTCCGCTCCTGGTCGCGACTGAAGCCGGACTTCAGCAGGCTTCCGAACCCCTTGCCGAGATGGTTGTCATAAAATGTCGACAGGTCTTCGGCGTCGTCTTCCGGGCCGTCAGTCCTGCTCAGGGCATTCAGCGGGTCGAGAAGGTGCAGGAAGCGAGATCCCGCCTCGATCTTTCGATCGACGCTCTCGCGCTGTCTCATGGCCCGCAAGCCATCATGATGGGCAACATGGGCGATCTCATGAGCCAGGACTGCTGCAAGCTCCTCTTCGCTCTGGAGGGCATCCAGCATGCCCTCCAATAGAAAAATCATTCCGCCGGGCGCTGAAAATGCCGCCGGATCCTTTCCACGAACCAGGGTGACCCGATACCCTTTGAAGGTCACGGGACGCTCTGAAAATCCTGCCAGATACCGGGCCATGGTCGTGGCGTAGGCGTTAAAACTCGTTTTAACAGGGGCACTCACGGCCAGCGTTCGGGCGGCGACCTCAACGCCCAGGGCATGCTCCTGCTCTTCGGTGATTCGTTCGCTCTCCGGAATCGCAGTGTTCGAGTCGGGCCGCAGCATCGCGCTCCCGCAACCAGCAACGAAGAACCCCATTCCCGCCGCGACCACCCACCGACTCATCTGATCGATCATGGCTGTGTCCTCGCAGAGGCGGGTTGAAATCGTCCCTCACGGACGAACCGCTGAAATGACTCTTCAGGAATCTCGATCTTCTCGAATTCCTCGACCCTTCGAAGTCCTTCCTGTTTCTCGGAGTCCGACACCGTGCCCTGCTCGCCGACGTTGAATCCTTTGCCGGCGGTGAGAACGCCATTTTTCGATCCTTCCACTCGACTTCCAGATCGAACTTCAAACTGGCCGGGTGAAATCAGGGCCGATGCTGGCAGCCAGCCTTCGACCTTGGTGCGACCCGGCACTCGCACCCGTGTCCATGCGCCCTCGTGCCCGAGCACCACGAGCTTCGTCTGGTAGGAAAGGGCCTTGCCCGGCACTGGCCGCGCCACGAAAGAGGGTTCGGTTCTGAGTGCGATGGAATACACCTGGACCATCAGCACCTCCGCAGCATCAGAGGCGCCGAGAGAAGGGCTCGCAAGTCCGATCGCGATACAGGTCAAAAGTACTCTCACGCTATTTCTCATCGAGCCTCCATGCTCCGTTTGACCAGTTTTCCAGACTTTCGCCTGACGTCAAGCGATCGCATCGATCTGCAAGGACTGCAGCGGCTGGAAATCCGGAAACACGGCGAAAGGCGGCTCCGGCCTCGGAAAAACGCCCTGATGCATAGCCTTGAAGCGCCAAGTCGTAGTCCTGCCGCCGTGCATCGGTCAGCATCTCCGCGGCTCCGAAAATGAGCGTGGGCTCCGTACGACCATTCAGTACCACGCGATCGATGAGGATGAACCGAGCCCTGAGATTCGGAGACAATCTTTCTATAAAGTCGCCGCTGACGAGAAGATTGGACTGATACAGTTTTCCGAGCGACTCGAGCCTCGAAGCAACATTCACGGCGTCGCCCACTGCCGTATAATTGAAGCGCTTTCTGGCGCCAACATTGCCGACGATTGCCGTTCCGAAATGCAGGCCGATTCGGACTTGCGGAGAGACCTGGATGCCGGTCAGCGCGCTCCAACGCGCGCCCAGTCGCTCTGAAATCCCTGATAGTTCCAGCGCCGCCTGGGCCACCTCGTCCAGGTTCAGTCGATCCGCCACCGGAGCACCCCAGAGCGCCATGACGGCATCACCGATAAATTTGTCGATGTAGGCTCCGCGCGGAATCAACACCTGGACGGCCTCGTCGAGGTAGTTGTTCACCAGTTCGACGAGCCTCTCCGGCTCAAGCTTTTCAGCGAGGCTGGTAAACCCCGCCAGATCCGCGAAAAGGATGGCAAGAGGGCGCTTCTCTCCGAATCGACTGACCTGCATCCTTCCGCTTCGAATCAGCTCGAGGAGTTCAGGCGACATCGAGTGCTGCAGCATTCGCGAGAAGGCGAGCCTTTCCTTCCAGTCTCCTCGAACCTTGCCCAGAAAATGCGCGCCGGTCATTGCGAGCATCCCGCCGATCACGGGCAGTGGATTCAACCAGATCGTCCAGCCCCAGAGCAGGTGAGTGAGGAGCAGGACAGGACCAGTGCTGACTCCCAGGGCGAGCGTGAAAAGTACCGAAGGGCGATTCGGGCGAACGAGAGTGAGCGCTACTCCCCAGAGCAGCGCCAACAACAGGAGCGCTCCCGCGAGCCCCGACAGGGGCAGCGGAAAAATGCCTCGCGAATCGAGCAGGATGCCGTTGAGTGCATTGGCCTGGATCCAGCTTCCCACTGAATCCGGCGACATCGGGGTCGCACGAACGTCCAGAAGACCCGGCGCTTTGTAGCTGACGATCACGGCTCGGCCTTCAATGAGATTCCGAAGCTCGTTGCGAACGCCCCTGCCCGAGGAGTCATCACGCTTTGAAATCAGCACATTGTAAAAGGGCACCTCGGGAATCGACCCCGGCCGTGTGTAGTGAAGCCAGCCGGAATGCCGGAGACCTTGAGATCCTGATCCGAAGGCCTCGGCAATCGACTGCGAGAACGTCCGGCTTCGTGATGGAACAAACCTGAACACTCCGTCCGGGGATGGAGGAAGTTCGACATCGCCATAACGAACCAACGGATGCTGAAACTCCTTCAGCGGCATGGGTACCCGCGACTCACCGGGGGTGCCCGGAAAAATGACCGGAATACTGCTCCTGGCAATCGCCTCTGCGAAAGCTGCATCGTCTCGCGGGCCACGGATTGAGGGCTCACTGAACAGAATATCGAATGCCACGGCCTTCGCGCCCAGGCGGGCTACGGCCTCGATGAACTCGCCGTAGACGGCGCGATCGAACGGAAACTGCACGCCCTGCTCGCGAAGCATCGCCTCGAGGCTGGCCTGGTCGACGTTGACCAGAACGACTTCGCCCACGCGCCTCTCGGGAGAGAGTCGCTGCATGACGTCGTAGAGATCCAGCGCCGGCCGCTCTCCCAGGTAGTGGGCGAGCAGGAGGGTGGTGAATCCCAAGATGAGATAGCTCACTCTCTTGAACATCTCCGAAACAGGCGGCATCGACGTCGTATCGGAGTGCAAAGGCTAAACCCTAATACACCGGCCCAAGAGGCCGTTTTCCGACGCGTTTCAAAACTTCCGTACGAAAGCGCAGCCAGGGAATCTCTGCCGCGCGCTCTGCTGCTGGCGCCTGAGACGGATGAATCGGAAGCTTGCGGAACCAGTCCTTGGCCTGCGCCACAGCTTCGTCCACCAGGCTCACTCCCGACTCGCTCGGAGCACCCGTCGACGTGATGCGTGGAATCCGGTAGGAGAGGTCGATGCCGCTCTCCATGAAGGCGCGGTAATGCGGATAGGCCCAGACATAGAACTCGAGCACGGATGGAAGATTCATCTCGTGCACGGTGGATTGGATCATTGCAAAGCCGCTCTGGGCCGTGTCGCCCGGCGAGGGCACCAGTCGCGCGCGAGTTTCAGACTCCCAGCGCTTCTCGGTCTCTACGTTCGACACGTCCGAAGGATGGAGCTCTTCGGCCTGCTCCAGAAGCTCCAGTAGCTCGTCTTCACCCAGGAGTGCGGCAAGTCGAAGCAGCACCTGTCCGTGCGACTGCAGTACTTCCATCAGAAACTCGGCAAGCTTCACGGCTGATCTCCCTTCGGAGAGAGATAATGCCACTGCCATTCGCGAATGTCGCCGGAACTTGTCAGGCAGGACACGGCAAGGACGATTCCATCCTGCGAGAGTTCTCGCTCACGGTCCTGCGCCAAAACCCCAAATTCACGGAGCGAGAGCGTCGCGATCTTCGATTCGAGCTGCCAATCGGTCGAGCTTGTGGCTGCACGCCAGATCAGACGTTCCCAGCTGCGATCCGGACGATCGAGAAATGCCGGAACAGCTTCACGCGGAGAGGACTTCGCACTGAAGGGTTCTGCGTGCTCCTGCGAAGGAGCCACATCCGATCCGGCCTCCAGCTTCAGCCCCCGAAGCAGGTCCGGCAGGTCTGTGGTTTTCGAAAGCAGCGACTTCAGCTCGTTCGAATCCAGATGCTCCAGCGCCCCAGGAATGTGCTCGAGCGACGCATGGATTGCACGAAACTCGTCCAAGGACGAAGCGGCATGGCCGACAAGAACCTCATTGTAGAGCCGGTGCACTTCGCGAAAAAGCTCGCGCAGGAGTGCCATGCGCCGAACCGGATCGGGCGCCTGCTGCCACGCCTGCCGTGATCGGGTCAGCGTCTGCCAGAGCCGCGCGAGTGGGTCCATTGCTTCAGGGCGTTCAGGACGCCGGGGTCATCCAAGGCCTTCATGGCTTGCGATTTGATGGCTGACTCGATCGTGCGGCGGGGGATGCTGGGCTTTGCCGTCTGTGCCTGGACGACTGCCTGCTCGCGAGCCTCCTGTGCGCGCTTCTCGACAGCCGCACGAGCGCGTTCCATCAGGCTTTCGCGGGCAAGGGTTTCAAGTACACCCCAGCCGCGCATGAAGTCTGCGGTCTTGAGCGTGCGACTCAACCCCAGGAGCGACGACTCGTAATCCTCGGAAAGCTCCAGCAGCGCTTCCGCCAGCTCCGGCAGCTGCGCCAGAAACTGTGCCTCGGTTCGCGGCGGAAGCGATGGAGCTGCCTCACGAATCGCCTCGGCTGAATGAGCGGACTTGTCCTTCAGGCGGTGATCCAAAGCGCACCTCCTTCAGGAATGGCGCTCGAAAGCACACTCCAGGTTTTTTCTGGAAACTCGGATCGAGAAACAGCCCACTGGATTCCGGAAAGCTTCTTCAGGTTCTTTTCGAGAACCGAGAGGGTGGTCGAAGGCAGCGCGCCCCGAAGTCCGGGCTTCGTGCTCTTGCCGACTCCCACCAGCAGGATATGCAGGGTTCGATCGTGGAACGACCACGGCAGGTAGCTGCACTCTCCGGCCTCACCACTGAAGATTCCTGCTCGAATGGAATGGCTGATGGCGCCGCGTGTCCGCCAGTCGATCATGCCGGCCCAGCCGAGCGGAGGACGTTCTGATGAAGACAGGGTGACGACGCAACCGGAAGCCTGTCCTTCGGTGAGAAGGCGGTCCAAGGAAAGGTCAGATTCGTTCCAGTGCGTGTCCTTCGGGCTTTTCATCACTTCGAAAGAGGGCGTCCTTGTCCCCGTCTTCCATCATCGCCTGCCCGAAAGAATCCGGTCAAGAACTCGCGGCGGTCGGACGATTCTCGCGGGCAACCTGGTCGAGGATGCCGTTGATGAAGGCCGGCGAGTCGGCGGCACTGAACTGCTTGGCGAGCTCGATGGCCTCGTTGATCGTCACCGACGGAGGGATGTCGGTAAAAACGAGCATTTCGTGGACGGCCAGGCGCAGGAGGTTGCGGTCGATGGCGGCCATTCGACCCAGCTTCCACTGGGTCTGGGCCGCTTCGATGATGCCGTCGATTTTTTGGCGTTCACGAAGGGCGCCTGCTGCGAGATCGGCGGCAAACTCACGCTGGCCTTCCGGCACCAGGAAATGGGCAAAGTGGGTTGCCAGCTCGGCCGCGAGCCGGCGTGCATCGGTCAGCAGCGCCTCGAGGTCCGCGGCAGGCATTCCGTCCATGCGATACAGGATCTGGAGCGCGGCTTCACGTGCCTGCCTGCGCGAACCAGAGGACTTCTTCTGCGGGGTGCTGTTCTGCTCGGACATCATCAACTCCTGGACGGTTCATTGCCGGGGTTTGCGGCAAAAGGAAAAACAAGCAGTGAGGGATCCTCCTCCGACATCGGAGGCTCCTGAAGGCTGAGCTCGGCCACGAACTCCTCGACGTCGCGAAAATCGCGATACACGGAGGCGAAGCGGACGTAGGCCACCTTGTCGAGCTTGTGCAGCTCCTGCATCACCATCTGACCGATCGTGCGCGAGGGAATTTCCTTCAGGCCATAGGCCTGGATGCGCTTTTCGATGCGGATGACCGAGTCCTCCACCTGAAGCATGGCCACGGGGCGCTTCTGGCAGGACTTCTGGATGCCTTCGAGCACCTTGGTGCGATTGAAGGGTTCGCGCCTGCCGTCCTTCTTGATGACGACGGGCATGACTTCCTCCACGCGTTCGTAGGTCGTGAAGCGGCCGTCACAGTTCGGGCATTCGCGCCGGCGGCGAGTGATGTCGCCGCTCTGATTCAGCCGCGAGTCGATGACTTTTGTCTCGACTGCGGAACAGTACGGGCAGCGCATCAGCAGCAGCCTCCCTGCGGGTCGCAGCAGCTGCCTTCGGCGTGGTCATCGCCGTGCTCGTCGAAATAGACCGGAAAGCCTTCGCAGAGCTCACGCACTTCGGCATGAACCTTCGTCATCACGGCCTCATTGCCGCGCGACTCGAGCACCTCGGCAATCCACGAGGCCACCTGCTTCATCTCGGCTTCCATCATGCCTCGCGTGGTCAGGGCCGGCGTGCCGAGGCGGATTCCGCTCGTGACAAACGGGCTTCGCTTTTCGTGAGGAACCGTATTCTTGTTCACGGTCAGGCCCGACAGATCGAGCCAGCCTTCAGCGTCCTTTCCGGTGATCTCGCCTGCGCCCACCTTCGAGCGCGAGAGGTCGACCAGCATCAGGTGGTTGTCAGTTCCACCAGTGACAATGTGGAAACCCTTTTCGATCAGCGCAGCAGAAAGCGCCTGTGCGTTCAAGATCACCTGTTTCTGGTACTGCTTGAAAGACGGCTGGAGTGCTTCACCAAACGCCACAGCCTTGGCGGCAATGACATGCATCAGCGGTCCGCCCTGGATTCCGGGAAAGATCCACGAATTGACCGCCTTCAGGCGCTCTGCCGAGCAGAGGATGATGCCGCCGCGCGGACCGCGAAGGGTCTTGTGCGTGGTGGACGTGACATAGGTCGAATGCGGAACGGGCGAGGGGTGCAGCCCTGCGGCGACCAGACCAGAAATGTGGGCCATGTCGACCACGAGGTCCGCGCCGACTTCGCGCGCGATCTTGCCCATGGTTTCGAAATCAATGATGCGCGAGTAGGCGCTGGCGCCGGCGACAAGAACCTTCGGCTTCTCGCGAAGGGCAATGTCGCGAACCATGTCATAGTCGAGGCGTTCGGTCTGCTCGTTGAGGCCATAATGCACGGCCTGGAAGAGCCTGCCGCTGAAGTTGACGGGCGAACCGTGGGTGAGGTGACCGCCATGAGACAGGCTCATGCCGAGAAGCTTTTCTCCGGGCTGCAGAAGCGCCAGATAGACGGCCATGTTGGCCTGCGAGCCCGAATGCGGCTGAACATTCGCAGCTTCTGCTCCATAGAGCTGGCAGAGTCGATCGATCGCAAGCTTTTCGGCGGCATCCGCGAAAGTGCATCCGCCGTAGTAGCGCTTGCTAGGATAACCTTCCGCATACTTGTTCGTGAGCACCGAGCCCTGCGCCTCCATCACGGCGCGGCTGGCGTAGTTTTCTGAAGCAATCAGTTCGAGCCCATGCTCTTCGCGCAGATACTCATCATCGAGGATCTGGGCCATCTCCATATCCGATTCGACGAGCATCATGTCAAACGTAGGGGAGTGCGTGCGCTTCATGACTTGGTCTCCGTGGAGGACTCCAGTTCCGAAATCTTCTTCACCCGCATGCAGTGACGCGGGTTTCCGCTGAACGGGGTTTCGAGCCAGATCTTCGTGATCTCGGCACCGTACTCAGGGGCAAGGATGCGAGATCCCAGGCAGAGGACATTGGCGTCGTTGTGCTCGCGTGAGAGGCGGGCCGAAATCGGGTTCTCTACCAGTGCTGCGCGAATGCCCGAAATCTTGTTCGCTGCGATGCTCATTCCGATGCCGCTTCCGCAAATCAGGATGCCCACCGCGCTTTCGCCATTGCCATTTCGGTGGGCAATCTCCTGGCCCAGCTTCTTGGCAAAATCTGGATAATCCACGCTGCTGGCACCGTCGATCGGACCGATGTCCTGCCAGTCATAGTCGGGAAGAAGGCGCTGGATTTCGGCCTTGAGCGCGAACCCCGCGTGATCGGAGGCGATCCAGATCTTTCGCTTCGTGGTTCCCGATGTCATGGCGTCAAATCTTTCCGACGATCAGCGAAGCGTTCGTACCGCCAAAGCCGAAGCTGTTGGACAGGGCATACCTGAAGTTCTTTTGGGCAGCGCGGTTCGCGGTGAAGTCGATACCGGTTTCAGTGCAGCCCGGATCCAGATTCTCGAGATTGATGGTCGGCGGAATGACTCCTTCCTTGACCGCGAGCAGCGAGAAGATTGTCTCGATGGCTCCGGCTGCTCCGAGAAGGTGGCCGGTCATCGACTTGGTCGAGCTGATGTGCAGATGCTTCGGAGCATTCGGGAAAACGCGGGCAATGGCGCGCGCTTCTTCGACATCTCCTGCCGGAGTCGACGTGCCGTGCGCGTTGACGTAACCGACCTCGTCCGGGTTGATGCCGGCGTCACGAAGCGCCATGGCCATTGCGCGCCCACCGCCTTCGCCTTCCGGCGCCGGAGAGGTCATGTGGTAGGCGTCGGCCGAAAGTCCGTAGCCCTTGATCTCGCCATAAATCTTCGCGCCGCGCTTTTTGGCGTGCTCGTACTCCTCGAGGATGAGGACCGCGCCACCTTCGCCCATGACGAAGCCGTCGCGGCCGGTATCGAACGGACGCGAGGCCTTCGTAGGCTCTTCGTTGCGCGTGGACAGCGCACGCATCACGGCAAAGCCGCCAATGCCGAGTTTGCTGATGACGGCTTCAGCGCCGCCGGTAACCATGATGTCCGCGTCGCCGCGAGTGATCATGCGGAACGACTCTCCGATGCTGTGGGCGCTCGAAGAGCAGGCCGTGACGTTGCACATGTTCGGACCCTTGAGGTCGAGCAGCATGCTGAGATGTCCGGCGGCCATGTTCGGAATGACCTGGGGAATGAAGAACGGGGTGATGCGCTTGTAGCCCTTGGTGATCAGGCTGTCATAGACGTCGGCGATCTCGGGCAGGCCACCCATGCCCACGCCGATATTGCAGCCCATGCGCTCAGGATGGATCTTCGACCGGTGGGCATCTAGGCCGGAGTCAGCGTAGGCGTCCATTCCGGCGGCAAGCGCCAGATGAATGAAACGTCCCATCTTGCGCATTTCCTTGGCGTTCGCCGCCTGGGTCAACGGAGCTGCATCTGGTTGGTTCGGACGAGGCTGGAACGGACCCACGGGCTTCGTGACGTCGAAGTTCTTCACTTCACCGGCGATGGTCACAGGGCAATCCGTCAGATCGAAGAGCGAAATACGGTCAACGCCGGACTTGCCTTCGATGGCGTTGTTCCAGATTTCACCGATGTTCTGGCCAAGCGGACAAACCGCTCCGATTCCAGTGACAACGACTCTGCGATTGTTGGAAGTGCCTGCACTCATTTCAAATCTCTCCTGACCCCTGAAATGACTCGGGACGCACGGAAGCGCCGAAGGCCCCCGGTGCGTCCCGATAAAAAAACGTCGCGCGAAGAAAACTCAGTGAGTGGTCTTCGAAGCGATGTACTTCACGACATCGCCGACGGTCTTCATCTTTTCTGCATCTTCATCCGGAATATCGAGGTCGAACTCTTCTTCCATCTGCATGACGAGCTCGACGATGTCGAGGCTGTCGGCACCGAGATCCTCGATGAAGGAAGCCGTGGGGGTGACCTTTTCGGCTTCAACGGCCAGCTGGTCGCAGATCAGGTTCTTGACTCTTTCTTCCAAAGAAGCAGACATGCTTTTATCTCCAAAATTAATCAGATGTACAAACCGCCGTTCACTCCAATCACCTGACCGGTGATGTAGCGACTTGCCGAAGAAGCAAGGAACGCAACGAAGTTTGCCACGTCCTCTGGTTCGGCGACAAATCCCAGCGGAATGTTGCGCAGCATTCCCTCTTTTTGGGCCTCCGTCAAGTCCTGAGTCATCTCGGTGGCGATGAATCCAGGGGTGATGACATTGGCCCGAACTCCGCGACTTCCCAGCTCTTTTGCCACACTTTTCGTGAAGCCAATGAGGCCTGCTTTTGCTGCGGAGTAGGCGCTCTGGCCCGCGTTGCCCATCTCGCCAATGACCGAAGAAATCTGGATGATGCTGCCCGCGCGAGCGCGCATCATGCCCCGGGTGGCTGCCCGGGTGCAATAAATGGCACCCTTGAGGTCGACATCCAGCGTCTTGTCGAGGTCTTCATCCTTGAGACGCATGAGCAGGCCGTCGATCGTGATTCCGGCGTTGTTGACCAGAACGGCGAGCGGTGCGCCATGGGCCTTGGTGACGCGCTCGATCGCCTCGTCGACAGCCGTGGAGGATGCGACGTTGAAACCGCAGAGCTCGGCCGAACCGCCGGTAGCCGTAATCTCCTCGACGACCTGGCGGGCCTTCTCCTCGCTCGAGGCAAAGTTCACCAGGACGTGAAATCCATCAGCGGCGAGCTTCTTCGAGATGGCCTTGCCGATTCCGCGTGATCCGCCGGTGACGAGGGCGAGGGGCTTCTTGGCAGTTTCAGACATGGTGAGATCCTTTCTGTTCAGAGCTGTTCTGGTCCGCCTTGTTCGGGCGGCCAGGCGGCGATCAGGCCTTCCAGGCGGTTTCGAGGTTTTTGAGTCCGGCGAGGTCGCCCATGCCGTGGAGCGAGCAGGGCTTTCCTGCGGACTGGCTGATGCGCTTGGCAAGACCCTGAAGGACCTTGCCCGGTCCGAATTCCACACCGAGCTCAAAGCCGTTTTCCAGCATCGAGGCCATCGACTGCTTCCAGAGCACCGGATGATCCACCTGCTCGACGAGCAGTTCAAAGATGACTCCCGGTTCGCGGGTCATGCGCGCCGTGCGGTTCGGAACGTAGGGGCAGTCGAGACGGGTCGGCTTCTCCGCACCGGTGGCCTGCGAAAAGAGCTGAGCCATCCGGTCGCGGGCCGGAGCCATGAGGCGGCAATGGAAAGGGGCGCTGACATTCAGCGGAATCGCCTTGCCACCGGCAAATTGCGGATCGGTCTTGATCATCGCCACGGCTTCCGCAACGGCATCGGCGGAACCCGCGATGACGATCTGTCCTGGAGCATTGAAGTTGGCAGGCTGGACGATCGGTTCGACCGTCAGCGCTGTTTCCGAGTCCGTCGCACCGGCGCGCTTGAGCCTTGACGATGCGGTGGCCTTTTCACAGAGCGCCTCGATCCACTCATCCCCACCCATGACGGCAGCCATGCTGCCTTCACCGGCAGGCACGGCCTTCTGCATGGCGGCGCCACGTTCGCGTACCCAGCGCACTGCCGAGGCCAGCGGCATCGCTCCCGCAGCAACCAGTGCCGAATATTCGCCGAGCGAATGCCCGGCCACGACCGCAGGCTGGAAGCCCAGCTCGCGAGTGGCGACGCGAAAGGCGGCGACGGAAACGGCGACCAGCGACGGCTGGGTGTTCTCGGTCAGCGTCAGGTCCGCATCCGGGCCTTCAAAGCAGAGCTTCCTCAGGTCCTTGCTGATGGCGTCCGAGGCTTCCTCGAACACGTCTCGCGCGACCGCGAAATTCTCGCAGAGTTCCTTGCCCATGCCGACGCTCTGGGCTCCCTGTCCGGGAAAAAGCGCCATCCAGTTCTTCGAAGCACTCATGCAGACACTCCTGAAAAAGTGAATTACCAGCGAACGCAGACCGACCCGTAGGTCAGGCCCGCACCGAAAACATCGAGCACCAGAAGGTCGCCCTTCTTGATGCGGCCATCGCGGACGGCTTCATCCAGCATCGTCGGAATCGTCGCTGCCGAGGTATTGCCGTAGCGATCAATATTGACCAGCGTCTTTTCCATCGGAAAATCCAGGCGATTTGCAACGGCCTCGATGATCCTTAAATTGGCCTGATGCGGGACGAACCAGTCGAGGTCCTCGATGGTGAAGTCATTAGCCTCGAGCGCCTCGACGGCGTAATCGGCCAGGGTCTTCACGGCCACCTTGAAGACCTCGCGTCCTTTGAGGGTGATCTTGTGCGCATCCTGCTCGAGCACCTCGGTAGTGACCGGAATCTTCGAACCCCCCGCGGGACAGATGATGAGGTCGGTGAACTGGCCGTCGGCGCCCAGGTGACTGGAATAGATGCGCGAAGGATTTTCGAATTCGGTCTGCTCCACGACGACCGCACCTGCGCCATCACCGAAAAGGATGCAGCTGCCACGGTCCTTCCAGTTCACGAAGGCGCTCAGGACTTCGGCGCCGATGACGAGCACGCACTTTTTTTGTCCGGCACGAATGAACATGTCGGCCGTGGTGAGGGCATACAAGAACCCCGAGCAGGCCGCGTTCATGTCGACGACGCCGGCGTTCTTCGCGCCGATCAGGTGCTGTAGGTACGATGAAGCCGAGGGCACCAGCGTGTCTGGAGAGCAAGTGGCGTACAGAATCAGGTCGACCTCTTCAGGCTTCTTGCCGGCCATCTCGAGCGCCTTCAGGGCGGCGCGAGCGCTCATGGCCGAGTTCGTCTCTTCGGGATTTCCGGGTTCCGCAATCCGGCGCTCGCGGATGCCGCTTCGCTCGCGAATCCACTCGTCATTGGTGTCGACGATCTTCGCGATGTCATCGTTGGTCATGACCCGCTTCGGAAAGACGGATCCGGTTCCAGTGATGCGACTCGAATACAGCATCGGCTTTTTCATGTTCAGGAACGACTCTCCTGCGGCAGGTTTTCGAGCAGCGCCGACTCGAGTCCTTCCACGACCTGTTTTTCGAGCGCGACATGGGCTCGAAGCAATGCGCTTCGGATGGCCTTCGGGTTGCTCCTGCCGTGGCAGATGAAGGCGTATCCGGCAACTCCGAGAAGCGGAGCTGCGCCATATTCAGCGTAATCGAGACGTTTTTTCAACCCGCGAAAGATGGGAGCGGCAAGGATGAGCCCCACGGAAGCAATCGGGTTCTTGCGGGCGCCTTCCTTGAGAATCTGGACGACTGCCGAACCAAGTCCTTCGACGGACTTCAGGACCACATTGCCGACGAAGCCGTCCGTGACGACGACGTCCACCACGCCCTTGAAGATCTCCTTGCCCTCGGCGTAGCCGTCAAAGCGAGCGATCTTGTGAAATTGCGGAAGCTGGTCAATCAAGGTCAGAGCCGCGCGGGTGAGTTCATTGCCCTTGCTGCGCTCTTCGCCGTTCGACAGGATTCCGACCTTCGGAAGCCCCGGAGACTTGCGATCGACCTGGGCATAAAGTGCGCCCATCACGGCGAAGTCGCGAAGGTGCTCGGGCTTGCAGTCGACATTGGCGCCCACATCCAGGACGACGCAGCCGTCCGGGCTCAGTGTCGGCAGAGTGACCGCGATTCCGGGGCGCTCGACCCCCTTGAGCCGGCCCATGTGGATCAGGGCGGAAGCCATCATCGCGCCGGAGTGGCCGGCGCTGATGAAAGCGGCCGGAGACACGTCAGTCTCTCCAGCTTTCCATTTTTTCCAGCTTTCGGCCGCCATGCGGCAGCCCACATTGATCGAAGCCCCTGGCTTCTGGCGCAGCGACTTGATCGAGTCGTGCATGTCGATCGTGTCAGGAGCATCCGCCCAGGTCAGGCCGGAACGGGGATTTTCCAGCGCGCGCAGTAGGGGAAGAAAGCGGCGGGACTTCAGAATTCGGTCGCACGAATCCCTGGGGCCGACCAGCACGAGGCTGGCACCCCTCTTTTTCAGATCTTCCAGGGCGAGGACTGCTCCCTGAAGGATGGAGTGGGGGGCCTTGTCACCCCCCATCACGTCCAGGATGAGCCGAGCCATGCCCAATTAGTTCGAGGCGAGTTCGGTCTTCTTGGCCTTGGGAGCCTTCACCATCTTGCCGGCGTAGTTGCCGCAGGCGCAGACGCGGTGAGGACGGGTGGGCTCGCTGCAGGCCGGGCAGGTGACGATCGTCGGTGCTGCCAGCTTGTTGCCTGCTGCGAAACGACGCATGTTGCGGCGGCTCTTCGAGATTTTCTTCTTTGGTGTTGCCATGGTTTCTCCTTTTTCAAGAAATGAGGGTTAGGACTTCGATGCTCCGAGACGGATGTTCTTCAGTGCCGAGAAGGCTTTCGTAGGCTGGATCTTGGCACAGGCACAACGTCCACGATTCTGGTCGGCTCCACAGTTCGCACAGATTCCTTTGCAGTCTTCACTGCACAGGGGCTGGAACGGAATGAGGAGCTGAAGCTGTTCGGAAAGGATGTTCGCCAGTTCGATCTCGTCATCGGAGAGGTAGGTGATGTCGAGATCCTGGTTCGTGCTGCCCTCGCCGGCGAAGTCATGCGCGTGGCGCGCCTTTCCGCTCAGCTTGCCGGCGACCTTGCCCGTGGCGCGTCCCTGCTTGTCGGTTTCGAGATGTGCGATTCCAGCCATCTGTGGATCTCGGCAATAGAGGGCCGAAACACTCGGGTCGCACTTCATGCGATAGGGGACTGCGCAGCGGCTGCACAGAAGCTCCACTTCGGTGTGGAGCCTGCCGGTCACCACGACGACGCCGTCGACCTGACGAAGGGTCAGATCGCCTTCAAGAGGCCGTGTGGTCTGGGCAGGGAGGTGCCCTTCCGCTCGTTCATCAACGGAGCAGACGGCATCAAGCGCCCATTTGTCTTGGCCAGTGAAGTGAACTTCCGTTCCTAATTCACTGATTTCGTGAAGAAAAAGTTTCATGTCTCTAGTGCTCAAAACCCCGGACAGCCTTGGTCGGGCATCCGAAGACGTCGCACCTTAGCCGGAAAGCGTTCTGTGCGTCAATTCAGGAATTTAGGCCCGGAAACGAACACTCCGGGCGGCAAACCCTGCACCGATCCGGTACTCAAAGCAATGTTCTCGCTGGATCGCTCGAATCCAGCGACGGGCACTCGGAAGCGAGAGCAGGGGCCAGACAACGATCGCCTCCAAAAGACTGCGAGCACTTTCAGGATCTGCAGAGGCGCCAGCGCGAATGCGGCGCTTCCAAAAGCCGGCCCCCATCTCGAGCAGAGAAAATCCGCCTCCTGCCAGATGACCGTTTTCGGAACGTCCCGCTCCGGCGGCCACCTGCACTCGAAGCGGCCCAAAGGTCGACCAGCCCTTGCCGTGGGCCGCCGGAACTGCGTCCGAAACAAAACAGACTCCGCGGGGATGCAGGGCCAGAGTCCACGCCACAAGGGTGTCGGAAACATGCACGCTGTCAGGAATGAGCTCGATGAACGTGTTTTCGCGACCCAGGGCCTCACCCAGAATTCCGGGAGCACGATGATGGAAGGGCATGGCATTCCAGGCATGCGTGATCGAACTGGCACCGGCCTCGAGAGTTCGCCGGGCGAGCTGCCCATCGGATTGCGAATGTCCGATGCTGATGCAGATTTCTTCGCGAGCGGCCCAGCGGAGAATCCGGCGGATCTCGGCCCACGGGGCCGTTTCCGGGGCAATCGTGATCTTGGCCAGGGTCTGCTGTGAGAGCTTCTGCCAACGCTTCAGGAGCTCCAGCGAGGGCGGAATCAGGTGCTTTTCAGGATGGGCTCCACAGCATCCTTTCGAAAGAAACGGGCCTTCAAGATGAATTCCGAGGGGAAATGCACGTCCGGCGCGGGGGCCCTGGTCGTGATGCGCGCGAATCCATCGCCCCAGCCTGGTGATCGCAGCTTCGGTTTCTGGAATGCTCGCTGAGATAGTCGTCGGCAGAAAGGCCGAAACGCCCTTCCGAAAGAGCCGTTCGGAAAGCCGGTCGAGCTGAGGGCTGTCGGCAGCCATGAGGTCGATGCCGAACGCCCCGTGGAAATGCAGATCCACGGCGCCGGGCGCTCTCCAGCAAGATTCAGCGTTGGAGCGGCCGATTCGACGCAAAACTGGAATGGCTTTATCCTTGACCCTATTCATGGCTCGTGGCACCCACTGGAGCCTAACATATGGCGACTGCACGTAAAATGAATCGGGCGAAGACCTCGACGAAGTCCGCGGCGAAGACTCCAGCCCAGCGGGCAGGCTCGAACAATGGTTCCAAGGCGATGGCTGGCAAGAAGTCTGCTGGCAAGGCGGGCATCCAAGCCCTGCTGACGGCATTCCGCGGCAAGCCCAAGGCTGCTCCGGCACCGAAAACCAAGCCGAAGACCCAGCAGGCCGCCAAGCCAACCAAGGCTGCCGCTAAGGGCAAGGCCCCAGCCGCGTCTGCAGTGAAAATCCAGAAGCCCGCAACTCCTGCCAAGGTGGTTGCAGCCAAGCCGCAGAAGGCGGCTCCTGCGCCGAAGTCGGCAACTCCTGCCAAGAACGGAAAGAACGGGGCGCCCGCACTGGCCCTCAAAGCCGCGGCTCCGGTGCAGGCCAAAGGCAAAGGTGCCCAGGGTAAGAATTCAGCTGCCGTGGCAGCCGCTGCAGCAGTACAGAAAATGACGAGCCGGCTTACCGGACGTTCTTTGGAAGCGTCCACTGAGGCAGTCTGCCGCGAAGTAGCCTGCGAAGGACTGGGCACCACTGCCGGGTATTGCCGCCTCCACTACATCAAGAACTGGCGCAAGATTAAGCGCAAGGAAGTCATCCTCAAGGAAGGCAAGCTCAACATCTACATTGAGGAGCTTGTCGCGAAATACCCTGAGAAGTACCTCGAGGCGATCCGCAGCGACCTCACGAATGACAAGGAGTTCGCCAATGTCATCCACGATCTCGATCTCGACGAGAGCATCGATGATTTCGAGGGCGAGGGTTCGGATAGCGATACCGTCATCGACACGATCAAGCGCGAGTTCGACGACGACACCGAAACGTTCTGATCATTCACTGAACGCAAATCATAACGCCTTTCCTGGTCACCCCAGGAAAGGCGTTTTTGCTTTCAGGTTTTCTCAGCTGCTGGGCATCGACGATCAGTGAAGACCGTTGCCCGCCTTGCCGCCATTCTTGGGCGGCAGGACGAACATGGATTCCGCTTCTTTTGCCTCTTCTTTTTGCCGCTTTTCGAAATCGGGATCATTCTTGGCCAGCCAGTCATCGGCGGCCTGGTCCAGGACCGGATTCGACTTGTCGATCTTCAGCCAGATTTTCCTCTTGCTCACTTCAGCTTCGGTCCAGAGGAGCGGGGCGCTTCCTAATGCAGAGAGTGCAGGCGAAAGAATGGCCGGATTTCCGTCGGCATCCGGCTTGGCCTCGAACAACGAGGAGAATGCGTCGCCGACTCCGTCCACGCAAATAGCCAGCAGATCCTCGACTGTCGGGGAGCTTGCCTTGGGGTCGAAATCGCAGCTCGCATGGATAGTGGTCGCTGAAAGTTTGCCCTCCTCGACCAGCGAGACGTGAATGACCACCTCATCACTGTAGATTTCACCACTCGAAAGAAACTGCAGTTTCTCAATATCAGGAAGCTGCTTCATTCGATCCGAGAAGTTCGCGGCAAAGACTCCGGAAAGCATGCCGGTATAATCTTTCGGCAGGGTCGAATGCGAAGATGAGGTGGTTTTGCGGCGTTCCTTCATGGCGAATCCTTTACTGCCTAAAGCGTTCCCTGGGGGAGCTGTTCGAGGGGCGGAAGCTCGCTCATCGTTACGCTTCTCTCAAGGGTTTTTCGTCCGCGGAGCAGTTTTAAGGCTACCGCGTCGTTCGGACGCTTCTTGTTGATGGTCCGCTCAACGTCATTTGGCTCCTGCACCTCGGTTCCATCCACCGAAAGGAGGATGTCTCCGGGCCTCAGGCCCCCTCGGTCGGCGGGGCCGCCATTGATGAGGTTGTAGAGGAGCACGCCCTTGGTGGCGCCGAGCTGGTAATACTGGGACAGCGCCGGGGTGACTCTTTCAGCCAGCACGCCGAGCCAGGGACGGGGCACTCGGCCGTATCTCTGAAGATCGGCGATGACGGCCTTGGCCTCATTGACCGGAATGGCAAAACCGAGACCGCCGCTCTGGCCGGAGCGAGAGAAGATGGCCGTATTGATACCGATGACTTCGCCCTTCATGTTGAAGAGCGGACCTCCGGAGTTGCCCGGGTTGATCGAGGCGTCCGTTTGCAGGAAATTATCGAATGGACCGATGCCGATCGTTCGATTCTTCGCAGAGATGATGCCGACCGTGACCGTGTGCTGGAGGCTGAATGGATTACCGACGGCAAAGACCGCCTCCGCGATGCGCACCTTTTCAGAATCACCCAGTGGAACCTGCTTCAGTCCTGCTGGAACCTTTTTCTTGTCATCGTAGATCTTGAGTAGCGCGAGGTCGAGTTTCGGATCCAGGCCGACGATCCTCGCGGAGTAGGCCTTCTTGTCCATGAAGCTGACCAGCACTTCGGTGGCGTGGCTGACCACGTGGTTGTTCGTCAGGACCAGTCCCTGCTCGGCATTGATGATGAAGCCCGAGCCAAGCGACGACTGCTTGCGTTCGCGCGGAATGCCCCAGAACTGGAAGAAGTCCTCCATGCCATGGGGCACCGTGGTCTGGCTGACCGTGGTGGAGCTGATGTTGACGACCCCCGGCAGTACCTTCTCGACCAGGTCGGGCAGTTCCTGGGGGGCGATCACCGCTGCCCAGGAGACTGAGGTTGCCAGTAGAAGCAGGACTGGGGCTGCGAGCCGAAACGGACGAACACATCTGCGGATCATGGTTCGTTTCTGTCATAGGAGGCTTCGAATTTCCACCGCCGCGCCGCGTATTGCCTCAAAAGTGAATCACACCGGAGCTGAATGATCTGGACTCACGCCGCAAGCTTGAGTGCTTCGCTCTGTCGTTGCTCGTCTCGGAGCGTTTTGAAGAAGACTTGAAGCCTTTCTTCGATCCTGCTTTTCATCTCGAAAGGA
>CAMAQA010000011.1 GCA_945860415.1 Bacteriovorax stolpii | reverse complement strand
CCCAGACCGTTTCGCATGCCGCACGCCCTATCACGGGGAGGACTTCACGGCTAGAAAAGCAGCTTTCGAATATTGTAGAAGTTCATGAAGAACGGATTGCCGGCGTGAAGGCTATTTGCGGCCATCTCCTCCTCGCGCTTCCAGAAGTGCAGCCGTGCCGCAGTCAGGCCGTATCCTTCGTCGTAGCTGGTCACGTTTCGCGCCCTCTTGAAGACGATCGACTGCGGATAGCGGTCATGGTCACGACGAACCTCGGCCAGAAGACCTTCCGCCTGCTGCCGGAGCCGAGCCGCCCCGGTCCTCCACTTCGACTTCTCGCGGCCATCGATGATCCGCCTCACCGCCAGCGCATGCCTGACCCGAACTTCAGTGACTTCGAGCATTTTTCTCAGCTCGGAATGGCGAACACCCTCGATCGACGGCAGGGCGAGAACGGCATCTTCGAGAAGCCGAATCTCCTCGGCCAGTCGAGTACGATCGCGATGCAGCTGTCGCAGCAGCGTCCGCTCGTGGATGGAATGAAACCCCGGAAGCTCATCCATGAGATTCGATGAGCTGATCAGGCGAATCACCTGGCGCTTCTTGAAGTACTCGTGCTGATAGCTCGTGATCGCCTTCCAAACATCGACGTCCTCGCCGAGCAATCGCAGCGCGAGCCAAGGATCGTCGGCCGATTGTGGCCAGGCCTGGAGCGCGAGGTTCCAGTCAAAGAGCCAGTAACCAAGCTCGTGCCCCGTCGTGAAGTTCAGATGCCCTTCAACTCGATTGGCCACCACGTCCTCGAAGTCGGTCCGCCGGGCCAGAAGGTAGTCAGTCAGAAAGATCGGCACGTCGATGTCCATGCCCACGTAGTAGCTCGTTTCGGGATAGTACCAGGTTGGCCGACGAACAGACTCATCGAGCATGAACTGCCGCATGTCCTGAAAATCCTTGCGCCCGTACATGGGTGTCTGGGCGTCCGACAGACCGTAGAACATCACCGTATGAGGCAGCACGCCGATCTCCCGGCTCGCGTGGCGCGCCAGAAAGTTGTAGTTGCCGTAGCGCGGATCCTCCTGCCCCGTCGAGGTGTGGATCTTGATGACGAGATACTTGCCGCGTTCAGCCAGAATCCGCCTCGTCTCCTCCATCCACTCCAGCGTGCGATCAGCGGCTGTCGAGGTGAACTCAGTAGTACCCATTTCCGCGCAAAGAAAGTCGAAGTCGAAGTTGTCGAGGACCCAGCCCAGCCTCTCGCGAAGGGGACGTTTCCAAGCACTGTCCGAAAAGGTGGCCCACAGGGGCACAAGGAAGAAAGCCTTCTGCTGCTGCATCGCAAACGATGCACTGAAGCCTGTCTCGAGGCCCGCTTCACGGGCGAGCTGGAGCGCCCGCCTCAGGTGATCGAAGTTCGAGGTTCGGAGCACCTGCACCTGAAGGAGATTCTGCTGGTTGCGCACGAGCCACCGAATCGTATCTTCGGCGATGGAAAGGTCATCCATCAGGAATCCATTGACCCACTCCGAAGGATGCATCGTGTGGAGGTGAAATCCACGCTTGGCAACGCGAGCGCGAAACGAGCCGGAGCGACCGCAAGCCTGGTCCATCCTACCTGCGCTTGGGGAAATTTGAATTCGCGGGTGGGGAAACGCAAAACCGAGCTCCGCGAGAGCTGCATACACTTGTTCACGGCGATCACTCTCTGATGCGCCTCCTGCCCGGATGGTGATTTTCCGGTCGCCACCGCAGTCGATGCTGTATGAAGGCTGGAGGGCTGGCTGCCAATCGATCTCCGGCGTGGCCACAGCAAGTTCAGACTTGCGCCAGATCCGCTCGACATCCTGTCTGGTCCAGTCCTCTAGCCCCAACGATGGCGTCGCGCGCGATGCCATCGCCGGATCACTCGACATCAGAAGAAATCCCACTATTGAGGCCAACCGAAACGAAGAGAGCATGAAGCCAGTGTCATGGAAGCGGCCGACTGAATCATTCGGCATTTTATTCCGGAGCGCCGTGATCCAGCACGGCGCTGAAGTCGTCGAAGTCTTGGCGCTTGCCCGCCTCAGCTGCCCGTCGGAGACTCAAGGAATGTCAAAAAGAATCCTGATCACTGGTGCCTCGCGCGGCTTTGGAAAACTGGCCGTCGAACGATTGATCGCTCACGGACATGAAGTCGCCGCGGCTCTTCGCGGCGGAGAAGAGCGCGGCCGCAGCCTCTTCAATGCTGAACTCCGCTCGACAGGCAGGCTCCACTTCATCGACCTTCACGTCGATCGCGCCGAGAGCCTCGCTTCGGCAGCAGAGTGGATCGAACGCCACTGGAACGGACATCTCGACGTCCTCATCAACAACGCGGGCTACGGCCTGATGGGTCCGCTCGAGGGCCAGACGGATGCGCAGGTCCGCCGACAGATGGAGGTCAACTTCTTCGGTCCCCTCACCCTCACTCGCGCGTGCCTTCCGCATCTGCGGCGTGCTCAAGGAAGGGTCATCAACATCAGCAGCATCGCCGGGCTCGTGGGATTTCCTTTTTACGGGGCCTACAACGCCTCGAAGTTTGCGCTCGAGGCCATCAGCGAAGCCTTCTACTACGAGCTCCGCGACGTGGGCGTGCAGGTCGCACTTGTCGAGCCCGGAAGCTTCCGGACGGAATTTTCCGAAGCAGCGGAATTCGGCGAAGCGGGCGACGAGCGGAATGTGGCAAAGATCGCGGCATTCCGGAAACGCATGGACACCCGCCGGAGCGTTCTCAGCGGCGACCCTGCTCAGGTGGCAGATCTGCTCGTGAGCCTCTGCGAGCGGCGGCGTATGCCGCTTCGAAACATCATCGGACGCGATGCGAACTCGATGATGCTTGTGAAACGACTGCTTCCAGATTCCTGGCGCGTGGCGCTTGTCGGGCGAATCTTCGACCGGATCTTCTTCAGGTCGTGACGCCGGGCGGGCGGACGATCAATCGCAGCTGACGATCTTGGCCTTGGCGCAGCTCGTGCGGCAGGCCTGGCTCATCGGCGGAAGCGCCTGGCCCGGCTTGTTACCGAAGGCGCCGGCGCGTGACTGCTGATCCTGGCGGCAGGCGCGGCACTGGGCTGCCGACTCGAGGCGCTCGGCCTCGGAGATGGGCTCGAGAAAATGCAGCTTCTTCACGAGCACGCGATGCGACGAATCGATGATCTGCTCGTTGACCAGAAACGCTTCCACGTCGCGAGCGTGCGAGGAGACCCGGGGATTGCCCGATCTCAGGGCAGGATCCAGCGAGGCAATCAGATCCTTCGTGCAGACGACTCCCGGAAACAGCAGCTCGGGATCGGTGAGCGTGAGCATTCCGCCCTCGTCCTTCAGCACACGCTGGCCGACTTCACACACTTTGCTGGTATACGGTGATTCAGCCAGGTCATCCGGAGTGGTGACCGCCTCTGGCGGATAGATCGCGGCAAGTCCTTTTCGGACGACCGGAATGAAATTCCACCAGCTCGTGGCCTGGTTGCGATGCGCCCAGTTCACGAAGTCCGAGCACACGCCACGCTCTCCATAAGCGCGATTGAGGCGCGTGGACTGGTCCTCAAAGTCGGAAGCTTGCGTGAACTCTCCGCGCTCGAGCGCCCTCTCGCGCTGGCGGACCGATCTCGAGGCGGTCACGGCCTTCATTCGGTACACCGAAAAGTTCGAGCGATACTCGATCGAGGAGTAGCTGTATCGGCGGAAGTTCGGCTGGCGCTCGAAATGCTCGCCCTGCTCGCCCTGCTCGCGCGCCTCGCGGTCCTGCCTGCGCTGGAACGACGGAGGGTAAAAGCTCCAACTCGCGATGTTCTTTCCCGCGCTGACCTGCGTGATGAGCTCGGCATGGCCGTAGGTCATCTTGAAAGGATCATTGAGCGAGAGGAGTTCCTTGAGTCGAACCAGGGCCATCGTGCCGCGGCCGAACATCTGGCTTGAGGTGCGCTTCGAGACGATTTCGGTTCCGTCTTCGGATTCCACCACCTCGGGCACGGCCACCTTCTGGAGGATGAAGTCACCGGGTCCGGCGACGAGGGCGCAGGCCTCGTTCGGGTCGGCAAATTTCAGGACACGTTCCGCTCCGTTCTCCAGGAGCTCCGCTCCGTTCTCCAGGAGCTCCGCTCCCTGCGATGCCAGCAGGGAGCGGGACGCCAGGATTCCGAGAAACAGGAGCGAGACCTTCGAGGGCATCATCTCGTGGAACTCCGGGTTACTTCTTCTTGCCCTTGGTGGCCGGAGCGAACTTCTTCACCAGATCGATGAACGCCTTTCTCTTGAAGGTGTCGATATTCGACTTCTTCGCGATCAGGGCATTGCCGAGCTGCTGGTAGGCAGCCTTGGCTTCGGTCGACTGGGCCTGCGTAGTGAAGTAGTTTGCCAGCTGGCCCTCGATCGTCTCAAGCGGACTTTCCGCCCACAGATTCGATCCGCCGTACTCGCGTGTGAACTGATCACTAAAGGCAATCACTTCGCGCATGACTTCACCCGAACGCGTGTCGCGATCGGTGCGTCCCGGATTGCCGCGGCCATTGACCATCTCGTCGAAGTATCGAGCCAGGACGGCATGGACAGCCACCTGCCGGACCATCGCGTCGCGGGTGGAGTCCTGCTCCATTCCGCCCATCTGGGCAGAGAACTTTGCAGTCACTCCGCCCTTGCGAATCAGGTCGAGCGGATCGATGCCGTCAAAGCCGATCGCTACCGTGCGCTCTTCTCCGGCACCCAGGGTGCCGATGTTGAGCTGTTTCGTGATCACGCCGTTGATGAGCGCCGTGACGACGACGTCGGACGGAGTCTGCGACGAGGATGGGTTCAGCACCTGAACGTTGATCGTGCCGCGGCCCTGCGTGGGCTCAAGCAGGCTGACCTTGGATCCGGTGATCTCGGCCACGCTTCGGACCTCGAAGCGCTCGTAGGCCGGCACTCCGTCGACTGACACGCCCAGCTGCACCGAAGCGCGAGCCGGCAGACCGAGCTTGATGCGCGCGAGGTAACCTTCGTTCGGCACGCCGGGCATTCCGGTCAGATTCACTGACGCCCGCGTGAGCTTCGGCATGGTGAACGAAAACTCTCTGGAAGCGCCTTCGAGGTCACCCACGAGCAAGACCTTCACGATCTTGTCCTGGCCGCCGAAGTTCACGGCGGTGAACCGGGCCGAGATCTCCTCACCCGACTGCTGGATGCCATCGGCGATGCGGCCGAGGATCTTCACATCCGAGTGACGGATGATCGAGCTGGAGGAGTACTTCGAGTACTCGTCATTGAACGAAGCTCCGTACTCGGTCGAGAAGGCGCGGCTGTAATTCTTGATGGATTCATCGCGGTACCGGCGATTGAACTCGGAGACGAGTCCATACTGCTGGGCCGACTGCTGTCCGGCCTTCTCACCCATCGCCAGGCCCAGGCTGTAGGACTGCTGGATGTGGGTCTGGTAGGCGCGTGAGAAGTAGTAGCTGACGTAATATCCGTAAGACTTCGTGAAACCCTCACGGTAGACGCGCTGGTAGAACTCTTTGGAAAGAGCTTCACCACGCGTGTTCTTGGCCACTTCATCTCGGTAGCGAATCTGCTTTTCGTAGACCGGTTCGACCTTGGTCTTCGGGGTCCTTCCGTCGGCCTCGTAGACGATGTTGCCGGCAGCGTCGCGCACGATGACCTCCTTCGTGCCGACCTGCACCTGCACTTCGTAAGGAACCTTCGTCATCTTGGGCTTCAAGTTCTCGTAATAGGCCATTCCAGCGTTCGGAAGCGTGCCCCAAACTTCCCACGCGCGGCTCGAGTCGTTCCAGCCGTAGCCCGAGAAGGCTTCGGCGCGTCCCTGCTTGCTCCAGAGATCCCAGAAGCCGATCTGCTTGATTCCCGCAAAGGTCGTCGAGTCGACATCGTGGAACTGCGGCGTGTACTTCAGATCGCGGATGGCTGAATCGACGATCTCGCGCTCGGAGAGAGTCTTGATGCCGGAGCGCTCCGTACCATTGTCGATGCCACTGAACGGATGGGCAGGAACGGTATAGGCGCTGCTCGGAAACTGCTGGTCACCGCGAGCAACCGCTGCTTCAAAACGAGAACGAACGTCACTTCGAGCCTGGTCGCCGGCCTTGCCCTTGGCGGCGCGCTCACCATCACGCATTGCCTGGCTGAAATCGCCCGACTTCTCGACCCACTGGCGCCCGAGCTCGATGTAGCGCGGGTCTCCTTTGCTGCCCTGGTAGGAGTTGTACATGCCGCGCGTGTAGCCCATGAGCATGCCCAGCACTTCGCCGTTACCGGCGCCGAAACGTTCAGCCATGATTCGCGCCTGAAGGTGCCCCTGGTTGCAGGCGTCGATGGCGTCGGCGTCGCGCTGGTCGGAGGGAATGTTATTGAAGTAGGCCTCGCGGCAGTGCTGGTACTCCTGAGGCGGGTTGTAGACCTGGTTGATGTCGATGACGACCGAGCCGTCATAGCGCCCCGGCCAAGGGCCGGCTGCAGCCGATTGAATCAGGCTGAGCGAGAGGACGCCGAGCTTCACAGGAAGGGAACGAAGGATCAGACACGAAGTTTTCATGCGGCGCGTGATACATTACTGAACTGCTCCAATCAACTATATAATAGCTGAGAGATATCAGCTATTTAACTCCTACCGGGGCCACCTTTTCGACTCCGTTTTCGTAATATCGTTCGGCCACTTTGCGTCCGGACTCATCGTACTCGGACCAGACCCCCTCCTTGCGACCCTCCTCGAAACGGCCCTCGAGGGCCAACGCTCCGGAAGGATACGTGACACGATAGGCGCCGTGATTCAGGTACTTTCCATCGGCCGTCCGCTTCTGCTTGCAGTGGCGATCGCCACGGATCCTACCATCCGGAAACCGCGAACTCGTCCAGCTGACGTCTCCTCCGACAGTGCACGGATTCGACACGGAGGCGCAGGCTCCGAAGGTGGCAATGGCCACCAGACCCAGGATTCTTTTCAGGACGACATCCATGGCTTCATCTTACACTGGAGAGGAATGCGCTCGGCAGCAAAGATCATCTCCATCGTCCTGGCGTTCTCCGGATTTTCCGGACGCGCCAACGCTGAGTTCTTTCAGGTGCCGAGCCTGAACGACCTGGTCACCCCCTCGCTCCAGCGCGAAGCCGTGCGACTGATCGGAGTCCTCTCGGCCCATCGCCCCTACCAGCCGGCGACACCGCTCGGACTGGCTCTCGGACTCGAGGCCACCCTCGAGACGTCGCTCGTCCAGGTGCCCCAAGCCTTTTTCGACGAGCTTGCCGCCTTAGGCGTGGGAGGCTCCTTCGACCTCCGAACCCTTCCTGTGGCCAAGCTTCACGTTCACAAGGGCATCCTTTCCAACGTCGACCTCGGCGCATCCTACCTCGGATTTCAGGGAGTGCGGATCTACGGTGCCGACCTGAAGTGGACGTTTCTCCAGCCCGAAGAAGGTCCGACCTGGGCCCTGCGCCTCTGCTACTCGCAATCGTCGATCCGATACTTCAGCACGAACAGCTGGAGTCCGCAGCTGCTCGTCTCGCGGAGGCTCCATTTCGCGGATGCCTATCTCGGAGCTGAATACACGGCAATGACGGGAAGGATTCGCGGCACCGAGACCGTCAACACCCCCGGAGGTCCGGTCACCACGTCGCTGGATGTGAGTGGAATTCGCGCGAGGTCGGGATCGGCTTTTCTCGGCCTCGGCCTCAGGCTACCAGTCCTCGGCCTCAAGGCCAGCATCGAAGGAGCCTACAGCTTCGTCAAGGCGCACTCACTCGGAGCGTCGCTCGGAATTTCCTGGTGATCCTGCCGGTTCGCGCGAGCGAATCTCCTCGGCAAGCTCCGCAAGGGCCTGTGCCTCGGCGTCGTGGAGGACCCGGATGACCACCCGACGATTCCTGGCGAGAGCCAGTTCGTTCCACTTTCCATCAGGAAGCTTCGCAGGCTCCGCGGGGCGCGTGTCGGAATAGCCGAGCGCCGCCATGCTCTGCGGAGCAAAACCCTTCTCCACGAAGACCCGGACGACGCGTGAGGCGCGCGCCGAGGACAGTTCCCAGTTGGTGGCAAAAGGCCCGCTCAGCAGCGGACGCGAGTCGGTGTGGCCCTCAACGACGAACCGAAAGGCCTTCTTTTCGAACTTCTGGCGCTCCTGCAGCGATCCGACGAGCTGCTCAAGGATCGCCCTGCCCCGATCCGTGAGCTCGGCGCTCAAAGTGTCGAAAAAAACAGCTGAACGAAACACGATCGCCACGCCTGCGACCGAGGTCTCGACGTCGGCCTCTCCCTTGAGCGGGGTGTCCTGCAGGATCTGCGTGACCCACTTCGCGAGCTCGGCGTTCGGCGAATGGTACTCGCCCCCGAACTGCTCGGCGAGCGTCTGCTTGATGCGCTCGAACTGCGGCTCGTCCATCTTCGTCATGCTGAAGAGCATGATGAAGAATCCGCAAAGCAGGGTCATCATGTCGGCGTACGACACGAGCCAGTTCGACTCGTCGTCATGAGGGCGATTCTCGCCTCCGGATTCCGGGGGGTGGCCACGGAAATCCCGGTGCGAGTCGTCGTCTCCCGGCTTCTTTTTCGGGCCGAGCACGGACCGGATCATGCGGCAGCTTTCCTCACCACGCGCTCGCGCGGCAACAGGAAGGAATTGAGCGACTCGCGGATCGCCACCGGATTGGCCTGGGACTTCATGAGGCAGGCTCCCTCGACGATGATTTTCCGGAGGAGCACCTCTTCGCGAGTACGCTCGGTCAGCGCCTCGGCGATCGGGATGAAGATCAGGTTGGCCATGGCGATGCCGTAAAGGGTTCCAATCAACCCGATCGACATCGCGGGACCAATCAGTTTCTGGCTGTCGGCCTGTCCGATCTTCTGGAGCACGGCGATCATGCCCAGCGTCGTGGCGAGGAGCCCGAATGCGGGAGGAAAACGCCCGATGATCCGGAACATGTTGGCTTCATCGAGGTAGCGCTGCTCGATGGTTTTCACCCGCTGGTCGAGCGTCTGGCGAATCTCGCGTTCAGTGAGCACGCCATTGGAGACGAGCATCACGGCCTCACGAAGAAATTCATGGCGGATCGAAGGCAGCGTCTCGGCGAGGACCGACGAACCTCCGGCGGCCTTCTTGTTGAGCTCCAGGATCTGGGTGATCGTGGACTGGTAGTCGACCTTGTTCCTGCCGAGAACCCGAAGCAGGAAGACCTTGGCGAGAGTGAGGATCTTGCTGATCGGAAAGCTGATGCTGGCGGCTGCAAGCGTTCCACCGACCACGATCAGCATGCCGTGCTTATCGAGGAAGAACGCCATTTTCATCCCGGTCTCGACAAGGGCAAAGTACATCACGCCCATCCCAAAGCTGACCCCGAAGAGAGATGAAAAATTCATTTACGCCGCCCTCCTGAATCCACCCAGCGCCTTGCGCCAGAGCTGATACTGGCTGACCACAAAGTCGTCGTTCAATGCCCGGAGGCGCGAGACGAGAAGCTTCATGCAGGCTTCCGCGAAGCGCAGGCGTGCTTCGCTCGATCCGAGGAGAGCCATCTGAAACGCGACCTTGTCGATGAAGAACAGGCGGCAGGTCGTCAGGCTCTGCACGGTTGCGGACCTCGGCATTTCATCGATGAGCGACATCTCGCCAAAGAACGCGCCGGAATGAAGCTGCCCGACCTCGTGCGACTGCCCGGTGACGTTGTTGGCCTTGTAGACGCCCACCTGTCCCTCGAGCACGAGGTACATTCCCCAGGTCAGCTCGCCCTCGATGACGACATTCGTGTAAGGCTCAACGATCATCTGGCGCCCGATGGAAACGAGCCGCGCAAGCTCCTCGTTCGAGAAGCTCGCGAGCAGCGGTACCGAGTGCAGCTGATCGATCGTCACCTGGGGCACGACCATCATGCCACCCTCCGAAGCGACGGCGGAACCGGCATTCCGGCGGGAGGCTCGGCACGAGGTGCGCCCGAAAGCTCGGCGAACATTCGCTCATTGGTCTCGAGCAGATTGATCGTGCCCTCCTGGGCCATGAGCTTGATGCGATTCAGGACCTTTCGCTCGACCGCGAGGTAGACATCACGTCCGGACACCGGAAGCGTCTCGAGCTCCTCCTCGAGCTCGGCAACGAGGTCCTTCGGAGCCGTGGCCAGGACATGCTGCCGCACCTCCTCCGGCACTCCGCGCAGGAAGTGCAGGAGCTCGTCATGCTTGATTCCCAAAAGGACGTCGAGCATGTGGTTCTCGCGCAGGAAGCGAATCGTCTCGATGCTGACGAGCTTGCCCTTGATCGACCGGGCACTTTCCGGATGCGAGAGGGACAGATTCTTCATCACGCTGCGCTGGGTATCCGGAGTGGTCTTCTCGAGGAGTCCGACGAGCACTTCGGATCCGGGCAGCGCCTCGGTGTTGAGCTTCGGGTTCTCGCGCCGCTTGCGCTTCAGCGCCTGGGCCACGTTGTGGATGTAGTCGCGCGGCAGGTAGTCGATCCGCGAAAGCTCCGCCATCAGCTCGATCCGTCCGGCGTCATCCAGCTGCTGGAAGAGGATGTTCCGCTTCATGGCATCGCACTGGGTGGCGACGATGGCCTTGACCGTCATCGACTCGGTCCTGACCAGCTCGGCAATCTGGAGTCCATCCATTTCGACGAGGAAGTCGAACAGGTTCGAGGCACGACTTCCCATCACGGTGAGCTTTCCGGCCACCGTGCGGTGATTGAGCTTCCGCAGGAGGTCGAGCTGTTCCTGGTCGGAAAGCTCGATCGTGTTGCGGGCATAATATTCCGTGAGCTGGTTCAGGTCCGACTGGAGGCTTGGATCGCGAAGCATGTCGACGACGATCGACTCGCCGAACATCTGCATGTAGGCGGCGGTCGTCTCGACCCCCTCCTCGGTCAGGATCCTGCTGAAGACAACCTTGGCGACCTTTGGAGACTCCGCGAAGATCGTCGACAGGTCTTCCTTGTGGCGCTCGATTTCGTAGCGAACCGCCACATTGCGGACCTTTCCTTCGTCCGACGGAGTTCCCGGTCGAGGATCATGGGGCGAAGTCGGCGACGGAGAAGCAGCAGCGGGGCCGGAGGGCGAACGCGCCGTCTGCCGGAAGCCGAGCGCGGCAATCACTCCGAGGAGCGACAGCACCAGGGCGGCGAAGATGATGCCGTAGAACTTGAACTTCTGGAGCTCCGCCTGGACGGCATCGCCGTTCTCGACGCGCTCGATCTTCTCGATGCGGCTGTAGTTCTCGGACTTCTGGCTGCTCTCGCTCGACTGGCTCGAGTTCGAGGAGCTGTTCTGGCTTGTGGTCGAATTCAATGACTCACTCTTCGATTCGTTGCGCGATTCGGCAGGACCTCGGAAGGCGCCGCCCTCTCCCGACGCCGAAGTCGAAGCCCTCTCGGCGATGGTCGGAAACTTGATCACCTTCTGCGTGAGAGCGAGCGATTTGAAGGAGGCTGCCTTGAGCTTCAGGATGTCCGCGATGCTCCCGCGCTCGGTGTCCGAAAGCGACTCATCCATCAGCATGGTCGCCGAAAGCGCGTCCACGCGGAGTGCGACCCCATCCTGCTGCACGAGATCCGATGCAGATCCGTACTGGAGTTCCTCGGCATTGACGGGTTCGGCATCGAGCTGCACCTCGCCGAGAACGCAGCGCGGACCGCAGTATTCGCCCAGCACCGACTCGGCAAGCGCCTTGAACTCACGAACCACCTTGTCTCGCGCGACCGCGATCTTTCCGGCGGAGGCAGCAGGCTGCGGAAAGGACGCCGTCCGCGTGTCGACCGTCACCGGATAGTTCAGGATCGACAGGTATTGATCCACGATCTCGAGGAGCTTCCGTCGGGAGACCGGTCCGATCTTCGTATCGACCAGCAGCCGAAGCTGTGCCGATCTCGGAACGAGCTTGATGGCGGCTGGAGCGCGAATGTCGTCGAACCCCGGAGCAAGGGCGGCCTGGCTCTCGCGATCGACCTGCACGGAAACCTGGAGGATCTTGCAGGACGGCATTCCTGCCGCATCGGTCTGGCAATAGCCTTCAAGAAGCGGATCGAGAATCTGGTGAATCTGCGACTCGGCCGCCTTCGCGACCCGCTCGCGCGGATCATCGATTTCGGCCCGCGCCGGAAGCGACGAGGCTGCGACGGACGCGGCAAGGAGGACTGCCAGCTGCAAGCGCGACAGGTTCATCGGTCGACTCCTCCCTGTGCGGCTGCCGGAGCACGGGCACCCTTCATTTCGAGGTACGTGCGAAGCGGCTCATTGGAGGGTTGGATTTCAAGGGCCTGCTTCCACGACTGCACGGCAAGGTCTCCATGCCCGAGTCGGTCCAGTAGCGTGCCGCGCATCTCGTGCAGTCGGGCGTCCATCGGATAATCCTGGAGCATGTCCTCCACCTCGAGGAGCGAAGCCTCGAAGCGCGACTCGCGGTAGAGCTGCTTCACCTGGTCCAGACGACCGAGGTAACTGCGCGACGGACCGGCATCCCTCGATGCCACCTCGCGAAGCCCGAGTTCGGATTCAATTTCTCGCCTTGCCGCGGACTGCTCGGCGGGAGCCTCAGGAATCTTCCAGAGGATTTCCTTGTCCGCGACCGATGGCTGCCGTGAAGCATAGCCTTCCGAAGCAGGAGCTCTTCCGCCCGCCCGCGTCTCGGAGGACTCGCCTTCGGCCGGAATCTCAAGGTCTCCCTGCCCGGCGCCACCGGAGGGAATTTCAAACTCCACCGAGCGCTCGCCGCTCTTCGTCCGGACGACGAGAGAATCGCGTTTTCCACCTGATTTCGTGGACGACGCCTCATACATCGGGCCGAAGGGATTCTCGATCGGACGGCTTTCCTGCCGGGGCTCCTGGATCGCCATGAAACTCTTCACTCCGGCACAGGAAGTGAGAGCAAGCAGGAACACCGCCGGAGCCCGGAGGCCCCCGCTGATTCCAGCATTCTGCATCTTCTTCCTGGCCGTCACGTGTTCGTTCCTTTCCTTAGAAGAGCGCGCTCACGCCCAGCCCGTATTCAGCACCAGACACGGTGCCTGCAGCCGAGGTTCCGATGAACTTCGTGGCCGAAGGGCGATAGCCCAGATTCGCCGAAACCGCCCAGTGCCGCGCCAATCGCCATTCGTAGGCGCCGCGAACCAGCCCACCGAGAAAGCCGGAGGCATAGGTGCCACCAATTCCAAGCACGACTCCCCCTCGGGCGCGGTTCAGGTTTTCCTCCTCGCCGATCAGGTTCCACGCATGCATGAAGAGCAGCGTGACGTTCATTCCGGCATAAAGATCGATGGCCGTCGTGGTGGACGCGCCGACGATGCTCGACGAGTTCCGGAAGTAATCGAGCTCGAAGCCGACCTCCTTCTTCCGATTGTCGTAGCGCTCCATCATTCGAAGGCCGAGGCCGATGGTGCCGGTAGTGGTCGCGACATTCTGCTGCTGCCAATAGCCCACCATGAGGCGGTACTGCACGACCGGCAGGTATTCGCTGGCGCTCCGTACGCCATCCGCCTGCGGAGCGACCACGCCACGGCGGAACGCGGCGGTGCGAGACGTCTCGGAATTGTAGCTTCCCGACCAGGACATCGCGCCGCTTTCGGCATCGACGATCGACAGCGACAGCACCATGCCGGTCGCCTGGTACGAAAACACGACATCCATGAAGCTCTGGATGCCTGACTGGCGAGCAATGCGCGCAAGCTCCTGCGGATTGTTCTCCGGTCCGCTGACGACCATCTTCTCGCCGCTGACGACGGTCTTCCGCGACTTGCACTGCAGGCACTGCAGGATCCGGATCTTTGCCGCCTTCATCAGGCGTTCCGAAAGGACGAGTTCCAGGTGGTTCTTGAAGCTCGCCGGAACGGACTCGTTCACGACGATGCTGCGAATGGCGAGGTCGCGAAGGCCGCTCACCTGCCCGTTCTTGAGATCGTATTCAAAGTCGCCCAGGAGATCCTCGAGGACGGCATAGAAGTTTCGCTGCGCCTCGGCCGGGGCGGCGAGCGCGCGACATTCGGGTGCGACGGAACCCAGCGCCAGCAGCGCGAGCACCGTGCAGGTCATTTTGCTGATTGTGCCAATCCTACCGAGGAACAAAGGACACACCCCCCTCACCACCTCATCGGAATGCGATCGTTCCACTTGAAGGGGTTTATTTCCGGGCAGAATTTGCCGAATGGTCCTTGGGAGGATTCGCCTTGGACCGTTTCTCGCTGCGCCAGAAATTCGCCGCCTCGATTGCCCTCCTGCTGATGAGTGCGTGCAGCAGCACGCAGGTGGCGCAGGCCCCCGCTCCGATTTCCGAGCCGGAAAAGATTCCGGTCCTCGCGCTTCCACACCCCGAAGGCCATGCCTCTGCCGACCTCGAAGCCTTGCTCAAGCTGCCCGAAGCCCCCCAGGCTCCGGAATCCTGCCATGTCACTCAGCGAGAACTGGCAAAACGAGTGCTCGATTCGCAGGAGCTCGAGCGAGGAGTCGCCGAACTGGTCATCGACCAGCCCGCCCTGCAGCACTGGTGCTTCTATCATCGATTTCGCCGGCTCGACTCCGAGCTGAAGGAGCTCGACGGAATTCTCAAGAAGCAGCAGCACCTGATCGAGGCCTACCGCGACATCCTTCCGGTCGCCCGCGCCTTCCAATCCGAGTTCAAGGATTCACGGTACCTGCGCTGGGCGATCCAGACCTATCGACGAGTATCACCGCAGGTCTTCTTCCGGGCCGTCGAACTGACCCCGGAAGCCACCCAGGAAATGGTGCTGATCGAAAGACCCTTCTCCGACTGGAGGACCCCCGCCTCGGGCCTGTCGGTCCTCGAGAAATATGGACTGAAGGAAATGGAGGGAAGAGAGCCGGCCTCGGTGGCCACAGAGCAGCCCGCAGCGACCGCGAGTCCTGTCGCGACTGCTACTCCTGAGCCCACGCCTTCCAGGTCATCGGAAGTCTCGCTGATCGAGCCGGGAACGCCAGCCCAGGAGCTGGATCGACTGCCGGCAGCCCTGAGCCCCGGTCAAAAGCAACCTCCCGACGCGCAAAAGAACCCATCAAGTTTTTGACGCCGGAGTCCGATACGGACTCATGGTCTTGCTACGCCGTTGGTCGACTCCTGTCTCCGCGGGGATTCTCTCCGTGTTCTTGTTTGCGCAACACGCTGCGGCGGCAGAGTGCTACTCGCTCTTCCAGCGCTTGAGAGACTCGAGCTTCAAACGGGTTCAGCTCGGAGACCAAACCCCCGTCATCGTCACTTCCGCCGGCACCGAATTTCCGATCACGCGCGCCCTCGAAAAAGAGGGCCTCCTCTATGACGACATCGCGGGCTGGTTTCCTTCCGTGAAACCCGAAACCGCAGACAAGATGCGAGAGCGCCTGAAACAGGAGATGGGCGGACAGAAGGCGCCGAACCTGATGAAGTGGCTTACCGCCTACCCCACCCGCTACAAGCCCGCCGACCTGCCGATCAGCCCGGCACAATGGCGGAAGCTGCCCGTCGAACAACAGCTCGAGCGGATTGTGTCTCAGCCGGACTTCTTCCGGTCGATCAACATGAACGGCAAGCGGAACCTCTTTCTCGATGACGTCATCACCTTCGACGAGCTTGCCGTCACCGACGCCACGCTCAAAGGCCTGAACGTCGGCGACGATCTCGGATCCTACGAGGTCAAGTCCTCCGGCGGCATCGCCGACCGCAGCGCCTACCAGGCGTTTCGCGACAAGGTCGAAGCAAACTTCGGCGGCGAGAAGGTCGGACACCAGCACATCGTCCATGCGTGGCCCAAGAGCGCTTCCGCGCGCGCCGCCATGGCTCCACAATATCTCGAGCTTCTCGATTCGATGACCTGGCTTCTGTTCTGGCGCCAGATGAAGCGCAACCCGGAAGACGTCGAGTCGGTGCTCGCGCACCCCTATCTTGGGGTCTACTCGAAGGACGCACTCGATCGGCTGCACGAGTCGGTCGTGGCGGGCGATGCCTCGAAGTTCAAGAACAAGTACCGCATGGTCGGAGCCCGGGCACTTCCCGGCGACAAGACCATTCCTGGGCAGGAAAATCTCATCCTGCCGGATTTTGAGCTCCGCTCCGGCAACAAGGGCCCGATGCGCGGCTTCTTCGAGGACCTCGCCGAGGCCCGGATCGGAAGCGGCGACTACTCGGGCCTGAACGATTACCGAAAAATCGATTTCGACGCCTCTGCACCCATGGACAGGCTCGCGAGCCTTTTCCTGAACGCCAGCGAAGTGCAGCTTCTCGAGCGCTTCCAGGACTCCTTTCCGAAGATGAAGTACAGCGGGCACAAGCGCGCGCTGAACCATTATCGAAATCGCATCATCTCGCCGCTCCTGCCCTGGCAGAACCGACTCGAGCTCGGCACCAAGGCCGCCCTCCTGCAGTCCGAGCAGGTGCGTTACGCCAAGCGTCTCGTGAAGGTGGCGGAAGCCTACTTTGCCGACATGGCCAGGAGCCCGAACAAGGCTGAAGTGTCCGAAATCTACTCCGCCACGATCGAGCGCCTCGAAAAGGCCATCTACGACTTTTCGACTGAAGTCCGGCTGGACCGTGATCTGGCCCGGTACCTCACTCCGAAGCCCGGCTCGGTGCCGAAGATCCTCGTCAAGTCCAGTGGTCCTATCGACGTGAACCAGGTGGGCCTCGGCATCGAGTACACGTTTCGGTTTCCGGTGCGCGCCAAGGACGCCTCGCAGGCCGACGCCGAGATTCGCGCCAGCCTCGAAGAATTCAAGGTGGCCATGGGAGGCGGAACCATCGAGTCGCTCTCCAAGGGCGGCCACGGGCACGGCGCATCGATCCGCTACCAGTTCACCGACAAATCGGGCAAGGAATGGCGCTTCGAGTGGGACGGAGTCTCGCGCGATTACGTCGATGGAAAAGTCACCAACCCGCGTGGAGGACTGCTGGAGGTTCCGACCCCGAAGTTTGCTCCTGAGGACGTGAAGGACATCCAGGCGCTGTATGCGGCAGCCCGCAAGACGGGCAAGCTTCCGAAGCGCTCCGCCGGTGGCGGCCACGTCAACGTCGATCTGTCACCCCTGATGAAGCTGCCTCCGAAGGAGGGAGCCGGCAAGCTGGCCAGCCTGATCAATTACTTCGAGTCGAACCGCGACATGATCTCGTTTTTGTGGCAGCACCCGGGCCGTTCGCGCGTGGCGATTCCGGTCGAGCCCAAGGGCGACCTGCACGCCAAGCTCGATGCCTTTGACGGCGACTGGAACCAGCTCGCCAAGCTGCTCTACGACGGGCAGTACTTCAACACCCACGTGGGCCGCAAGCCGCGCTATGTCCAGATGGACGTGACGGGCGCCATCCTGCCTGCCGTTCCGGAGCAGTACGTCGGCCGCGACATCGACATCAAGAATCCGAAAGTCGAGTGGGTTCCGGATTTCGGCAAGGGCAAGGACCGGATCGAATTCCGAATGTTCGACGCCATGGAAGACGAGTACTTTGCCGCGCTCGAGATCAAGTACATCCGGGCACTGATGGACAAGACGTTCAACTCCAGTTCGAGAATCAAGTACCAGAGGCCGGCATCCGGCTTGGTCCGGCGCTGGACGGAAGAACCACGCGATTTCGTGGCCGCAGCCGAGGCTCACCTGCGAGAGCTGGGGCTGGATGTCGAGGAATTTCGGCCGCTGCTGGTGCAGTCGTGGGAGCAGCGCGCCTATGAGAAGGCGATGCCGACTCCGGCACCCAAAAAGTTTGAGAACTTCCTGCCATCAAAACTTGAAAACTCGTCCACGGGTGCTATATCCCCGCGCCTACTACCTGGGGCGCCGGAGATTTTTTCCGGAAATGTTGGGCTGATGTCGTCGAAGCAAGGGGATCAAGGCGGCCGTGGCGAAAATCTTTTCTGGATCATGGGTATTGAGGGTGATGACGCACCTCATTCTGCTGGCTTCCGTAGCGACTGGATCGCTCGCGGAGGCAGGAACGGGCTCGAAGTACCGCTCGAAGCCGCTTGAGCCGGTGCCGGCCCTCGACCGGGAAATTCCAGACCCCGACTATGCCGCATCGTGGCATCTCTCACGCATCGGTGCCGAGCGCGCGTGGAGAGTGACTCGCGGCGAACGCCACGTCACCATCGCCGTGGTCGACAGCGGTGTCGACTATAACGATCCGGAGATTTCGGCTGCCATCCGCCGCAACGAGCGCGAGTGGCCCTTCAACGGCAAGGACAGCGACGGAAACGGCTTTGTCGATGACGTCATCGGCTGGGATTTCCTCCGCAACGTGAACCTGCCGCACGACCCGAACGGCCACGGCACCTTCATCGCCGGATTGATCGCCGCAGTGCCGGGCAACGGCATCGGTTCGGTGGGAGTCTGTCCGGGGTGTTCCATTCTGCCCGCGAGATTTTCTGACCGCGATGGCTTCGGAGACACCGAGAACGCCGTGAAGGCGTTTGACTACGCCGTCGCCAACGGTGCATCGATCATCAACTATTCCTTTGCCGGCGAAGGGAAGGAAAGAATCCTCGAGCGCGCCATCGAGCGTGCCGGCGACCAGGATGTGCTCGTGCTGGTGCCTGCCGGTAACGACGCCGAAAACATCGACCGCGAGAACACGTATCCCGCACGATACGAGCTGGACAACCTGATCACCGTCACCGGAGTCGACGAGAACGACGATCTCGTGAATACGGCAAGCTGGGGCAAGCGCCACGTCCACCTGGCTGCCCCCGGAATCAAGCTCATCGCCCCGTGGTCCGATCGCACGATCTGGAAGAAGGGCAAAGGAACATCCTATGCCACTCCGATCGTGGCTGCGGCGGCAGGCCTGATCAAGTCGGCGGCCCCGCACCTCAAGGCGACGCAAATTCGTGAGATCCTGCTCGCCACCGTCCGTCCCGTGGCCAAGCTCCAGGACAAGGTGGCTAGCGGTGGCGTTCTGGATGCGGCGGCAGCCGTGGCCTGCGCTTCGCGTGCGTCGCTGCCCTGCCTGAAGCAGGGACGACGGGTTCGCTAGCTTAGCCCCGAGGTCTCGTTACTTCTGACGATTCTCGATCAGCTCGGCCACGCAGTCCGGGTCCGCTAGCGTGGAGATGTCTCCCATCTGATCGAAGACCCCCTCAGCCACCTTCCGCAAAATCCGGCGCATGATCTTGCCGGAGCGAGTTTTGGGCAAACGTGGCGCCCACTGGATCCGGTCCGGCGTGGCAATCGGACTGATGACCTTGCGAACATGCTGGATCAGCTCGCGTCGGAGCTCCTCCGTCGCCACCACACCCGACTTCAGGGTGACATACGCGTAGATGCCCTGCCCCTTGAGCTCGTGCGGAAATCCCACGACAGCAGCCTCGGCAACGGCAGGGTGTCCGACGAGCGCACTCTCGATTTCAGCCGTGCCCAGCCGGTGTCCGGCAACGTTGATGACGTCATCCACGCGCCCGGTGATCCAGTAATAGCCATCTTCATCGCGACGGCAGCCGTCTCCGGTGAAGTACAGGCCCTCGTAGGTGGAGAAGTAGGTCTTTTCGAAACGGTCATGGTCGCCATAGACCGTGCGCGCCTGGCCGGGCCAGGAATCGCGAAGACAAAGATTGCCTTCGCAGGCGCCCTGCAGCTCCTGGCCGCCGGCATCGACAATCACGGGCTCAATGCCGAAAAGCGGTTTCGTGGCTGAGCCGGGCTTCAGATCCGTCGCCCCCGGAAGCGGGCTGATCAGGATTCCGCCGGTTTCGGTCTGCCACCAGGTGTCGACGATCGGACACCGAGATTCTCCCACGGTGCGGTGGTACCAGAGCCAGGCTTCAGGGTTGATCGGCTCGCCCACGGAGCCGAGCAGACGCAGCGAGCGGCGGCTGGCGCGTCTCACTGGCTCATCGCCTTCGCGCATCAGTGCCCGGATGGCCGTCGGAGCCGTGTAGTAGAGCGTGACCCCGTGCTTGTCGACGACTTCCCAGTGGCGCGAGGCGGTCGGATAGTTCGGAACGCCCTCGAACATCAGCGTGGTTGCGCCGTTGGCCAGTGGTCCGTACACCACATACGAGTGCCCGGTCACCCAGCCAACATCGGCCGTGCACCAGTAGACGTCATCGTGGCGGTGATCGAAAACCCACTCATGCGTGAGCGAGGCATAGAGCATGTAGCCCGCAGTCGTGTGCAGCACGCCCTTGGGTTTTCCGGTGCTTCCGGAAGTGTAGAGGATGAACAAAGGATCCTCGCTGTCCATGGGCTCCGGATGCGACTGGCGTGACTCCAACAAAAGCGCCGCCTCCATCTCGCGGTGGTACCAGAGGTCGCGTCCGTCGTGGAATTCGGCCACATCGCTTCCGGTCCGCCGAACCACGAGCACGTTCCGAACGCTCGGGCAGCTCTTCAGGGCCTCGTCGACGTTGGCCTTGAGCGGCACCTTCTTTCCTCCGCGAAGTCCCTCGTCGGCCGTGATCACGAAAGTACTGCCGCAATCCTGGATTCTTCCGGCAAGAGACTCGGCTGAAAATCCCCCGAAGACGACCGAATGAATCGCGCCAATGCGCGCGCAGCCCAGCATGCTGATGGCAGCTTCGGGAATCATCGGAAGATAGATCGTCACGCGATCCCCCTTCTTCACGCCGCGCGAACGCAGCACGTGCGTGAGCAGCTCCACCTGCTCATGCAGCTCTGCATAACTCAGCCGACGCGAAGGCTCCTTCGGGTCGTCGGATTCCCAGACGATGGCCGTCTTCGCACCGAGTGTCGCCAGATGGCGATCGAGGCACTGCATCGAAGCGTTCAGGCGTCCGCCGTCAAACCAGCGAATGCGGACAGGCCTGCGAAAACTCACTTCCTTGACGCGATCGAACTCTTTCATCCAGTGCAGGCGCTCGCACGCCATCCTTCCCCAGAATCCCTCAGGATCGCGACGAGCATCGTCGTGGAGGCTGCTCGCCTGCTCTGCATTCAAAAGACTCTTCGAGGCAAAGACCGGATCGACTCGGATGATCATGAAGCAAGGCTAGCCCCGCGGCTCATCGGTTGCAATCTTCCGGGCTGCCATGGCCGAGGCAACACCCCACCGATGCCGCACGATCCTGATCGTCGAGGATGATGCGGCAATCCGAACCGCTCTCCAGCTCGCTCTCGAGATGGAAGGGTACGCCGTGAAGATCGCCAGCAACGGCAAGGAGGCGCTCGAAATGCTACCTCGCATCGACACTCCCTGCCTGATCCTGCTCGACCTGATGATGCCCATCATGAACGGATGGGAGTTCGCCAAGGCGCTGCGCCAGGACATGGTGCTGGCGCCGATTCCGGTCGCCATCGTGACCGCCTTCTCCGAAGAGGCGGCCGATTTCGAAGGCGCGCAGGCCCTGATCAAGAAGCCGGTCGACCTCGAGCTCCTCTACCAGGTGGTGAGGAAGTTCTGTGGATGAACCCTCGCTGATCCTCTCGGGCGTGGCGCTCGGGGTCCTGCTGGCAAAGGGCTGGCGTATCGGGCTGCCAGTGGCTGCCGCATTCAGCCTGATCGACTACCTGGTTTCTCAATCCCTCGTCGGCGTACTCCACATCCTGCTGAGCAGCATCGTGGGGTGGATTCCGTTTGCACGCGATCGCGAGAAGCGTGAATTCTTCTGTCGGCAGAAGCCGACCTTCGATCTGCTGTTCTTTTCGCTGCTGCTGGTTCCGATACTGGTCGTCATCATGACCCAGCGGAATACCAGTTTCGACCTCTGGTTCATTCGCTCCATTCGAGCCGCGTTGGCGCTCGTGGTGATCACGCCGCTGACGTACCTCCTGATCCAGCGCCCCGCCGCCGCCCAGCATCGGCTGGAGACCGGACAAAAGATCCTGCGAACGGGACTCTGGATCGGGATTTCCACGATGATCCTTCTCGCCGCCTTCGGCCCCCTGCTGCCGAGCGAGTATCGGAGCACGCGACTCGCCTTCACGCTCTTTCCGATCCTCATCAGCTCCGCGATGCTGTTTGGTCCATTCCAGCATTCGATCAACCTGATCGCGATCAGCATCCTGACCTTTGCAGGATCTCGGATGGGATACGGGCCGTTTCTCGGAGAAACACCCGAGGCGCGCCGGCTGCTGATCGAGCTTCTGGCACTCACCCTCGGGTGGACCACCTGGATCATCAATGCTCAGAACCAGGAGGCACTTGCCGTTGAAGAGGAACTCGAGAAGCAGGTCGGAGAGAGGACCGAGGCCCTGCGCAACTCCGAGACCTTCCTGAACGCAGTCGTCGAGAACATCCCCGACATGATCTTCGTCAAGGATGCGCGCAATCTCCGATTCGTCCGGCTCAACCGGGCCGGCGAAGAGCTCATCGGGCGAGCCCGATCCGAAATGATCGGCAAGAATGATTACGACTTTTTTCCAAGAGAGCAGGCCGATCACTTCACCGCTTACGACCGATCAGTCCTATCCAGCGGAGGAACCCAGGAAATCGAGGAAAGGATTTCGACTCAAAAGCACGGCGAGCGCTGGCTGCGGACGAAAAAGATGCCGATCGTCGATTCGGAGGGTGATGCTCAGTTCATCGTCGGCATCTCCGAAGATATCACCATCAAACGAGAAGCCGAACACCACCGCTTCCGCCTGATCGAAGAGGAGGCCGCACGACGCGAGGCCGAGAAGAACCTCGCCCTTCGAAACGAATTCCTCGCCGTTGCGGCGCATGAGCTCCGGACGCCGGTTTCAGCCCTGAAGCTCAGCACCGAGCTGGGACTCAAGCTCCTGGACCATCCTGAACCCGAACACCGGGCGCAGCTCGAAGAGCTGCTGCGCATGGCCCGGCAGGAGTCGTTTCAATTGCAGCGACTCTCAGAAAGCCTGGTGGATGTGTCGAGGATCCACGAAGGGCGATTCCATGTGAGCCTGGAAAAGAACACCGATCTCACGGCACTGATCGAAAAAGAGCTGCAGCTCATGCGTCCGGTGCTCGACGAGGCCCGCTGTCCGCTGAATCTCCAGATCCAGTCGGGCGTCCGCGCTACTGTGGATCCGGAGCGGATCAGGCAGCTCTTCGAAAATCTGGTTCAAAATGCGTCTAAATTCGGCCAGGGCACGCCGATTGAGATCCTTCTCCATGCCGACTCGTCGCGGTGGACGCTTGAAGTTGCCGATCAGGGAATTGGAATGGATACCGATACCCTCTCACGGCTTTTTCATCCGTTCGAGCGGGCAACATCGTACCGGAATTTCCCGGGCCTCGGGCTCGGCCTGTTTATTTCGCGAGAGATCATCACGGCACACCACGGCAGCACTCGCGTGGAAGGCGAAGCGGGCCGCGGGGCGCGATTCATCTTCACCGCTCCGCTCGACGCGCTTCCGCTTCAAAAATCGGCTTGAAGATCCTTAAGCGATCGTGACGCGCGGATCCAGGTACACGTCCTGGATCGCGTTCAGGAGGGCGATGCCCTCCTTCCAGGGGCGCTGGAACGCCTTGCGTCCCGCGATCAGGCCCGTGCCGCCGGCGCGTTTATTGATGACGGCCGTCTTGACGGCGTCGGCAAGATCCGAGCTTCCCTTGCTCTCGCCGCCGGAATTGATCAGTCCGATCCTGCCCATGTAGCAGTTGGCCAGCTGGTAGCGCGTCAGGTCGATCGGGTGGTCCGTAGTGAGCTCGGTGTAGACCTTCTCGTGAGTCTTGCCGTGCTTGGTGGCCTTGTAGCCGCCGTTGTTCGTCGGCAGCTTTTGCTTGATCATGTCGGCTTCGATGGTCACGCCCAGATGGTTGGCCTGTCCCGTGAAGTCGGCGGCGTTGTGATAATCCACGCCATCCACCTTGAAACCGTTGTTGCGGGTGTAGCACCAGAGGATCGTGCCGAGGCCCAGCTCGTGTGCGGCCTGGAAAGCTTCCGACACTTCGCGGATCTGGCGGGCGCTTTCGGGCGAACCGAAGTACACCGTCGCACCGACGGCGACAGCACCCATGTCCGCAGCCTGCTTGACAGAAGCGAACATCGACTGGTCGTACTTGTTCGGGTAGCTCAGAAATTCGTTGTGGTTCAGCTTCAGGACGAACGGAATCTTGTGAGCGTACTTGCGAGCTGCGATGCCGAGAACTCCGAGAGTCGAGGCTACGCCGCTGCAGCCGGACTCCATCGCAAACTTCACGATGTTTTCAGGGTCGAAAAACACCGGATTCGGAGCGAACGACGCCCCCGCGGAGTGTTCGATGCCCTGGTCGACCGGAAAGATCGACACGTAGCCGGTGTTCGCGAGGCGACCCGTCGTGAAGAGGCTCTGCATCGAGCGCAGGACGCGCGGATTGCGATCGGAGTGCGAAAGAATCTGGGTCACCCAGTCCGCATTCGGAAGGATCAGGCTTTCTTTGGAGATCGTGGAGCACTTGTGCTCGAGAAGCGAACGCGATTCAGAACCCAGCAGCTCTTCATAATTGATCTTCGACATGTCCCCATCGGTAATCAAGAACGGCTGCTGGCGCAAGGATGATGCGGAGCGGCTTCTGAAAAACCGCCCCGCATTTGCCTAGGCTGCCTGGGTGTCCTTGATCTTGGATTGGATGCGATCACGCAGCTCAGGATCGAGCTGCTGCATGCCATGCACCTTGCGGCCATGCTCCTCCACCTGCCGCAGGATCTCCTGCTCGTTCTCCGCCTGGCATTTCCAACCGCAGTTCACTCCGATATCCTTGCATTCAAATGACTTCATGGGCACTCGGAGCTGCAAGTCCGGTGCACTTGTGGCCGAGCGCATCCTTTGCAGCACCCGATGGTGATGAATCCAAGGTTTTCATGGTGGACCGCCTTCTGGATCGGCGTGGGAACGCTCGTCGCCTACCGGCTGGGATTCAGGACCGCAGTTCGGCTCTTACGCCGGCCGGATCGACGGCCGCGGCAGTCTGGTCGCCCGGCGGCCGAGCATCCAGTCGAGAGCCAAGCCTGGACGGGCTCCTGGCCGAGGCCGATGCACGTGCATGAGGACGCGCTTGGCCCGTTTACAGTCGCGAGGATGACGGACCACAATTCGCGATGAGGTCCTGCACGCACTTAGCGGCACAAACGAGGCCGAACGTTCCGGTCACGAAGCTCGCCGATCCGAGGATCACGTTCTTGTCGTCGCAGGTATTCAGGCCATTATTGCCCTGCGGGCAAACGCACTTGAATCCTTTGCCTTCGTCGTACTTGAGTTCGACCGGATCCATGACCATCTCACGTGAGTAGACGGTGGGAATTCCGAATTTTCCAGACTCCGGAAACCCGTACTGCTGGCGGAGGATACGACGAAGCGAGCGCGCCAAAGGATCGATTTCAGTTTCCGCGAGATCCGCCACCTGAACCTGCGTCGGGTCCATCCGCGAGGCGGACCCGGAGGAAGAAACGACAGGAATGCCTTCGGCTCGGCAAAAGGCCAGCAGGTGGCACTTGGCCGTCACGTTATCAATGGCATCGATGACATAGTCGGGCCGGTTGGCGAAAATTTCGGCATTGGTGCGCTGATTGTAAAACTGCACCAGCGCGGTCACTTCGGATTGGGGGTTGATCTTGCGGCAGCGCTCGGCGAGGACCTCTGCCTTTTTCGAACCGACGAGCCCGGTCAGCGCATGGAGCTGGCGATTGGAGTTCGTGATACAGACCTCATCGAAATCGACGAGCGTGACCTTGCCGACGCCGGATCGCAGGATCGACTCCGCCGCCCAGGAGCCCACTCCGCCGAGACCGATGATCATCACGTGAGATTCCATCAGCTTCTTCATCGCGCGGTCGCCCACGAGGCGCCCCATGCGATCAAAACGACGATGCAGGCGATAGTTCTCGAGCTGAGGATCGGTCAGCGGATCGACGAAGCCGATGGTGTTCGGGGTGTCCATTGGGCAGTGCATTAACACGGGAAAACCGCGTCCGGCAATGCGCGCGAGAAATGGTTGCAGCTCAGCCCAAAAGCCCGGTTTGTTGAAGGTTTTCGGTGGTCTGGCGAGCAATCTCGGCCACAGGCCGGCCGGTCAGCCCGGATGCCGCCTGCGCTGCTCGAAAAAACTTCTCACCCGCCCAGTCACTCTCGAGGACCCAGTCTTCGGGGCGAAGTTGAGGCAGCGCCTTTTTGAGCGAGAGAAAGCGCCCGGGCTCGGAGAGTCCCGGCCCGACGGAAAGCTTGAGGCCGAGGGCCAGGTACTGCCGCGCCGTTTCGATGCTGCCGCTGAAGGCGTGGACGATTCCCTTCAGGGGGCGCCCCGCCGCGTGGCGAGTGAGGATCTCGAGCGACCGTTCGTGGGCATGCACAAGATGGAGCACCAGAGGTTTGGCGAATCGCGAGGCGAGCTCGAGCTGCCTTTCGAAAACGGCCAGCTGCAGCGCTTTCGAGGACTTTCCGGTCCTGGAAAAATCAAGGCCCAGCTCGCCCACTCCGGCGACTCGGGCCTGATGCAGCTCGAGCACCCTCTCCAGCTCGTCGAGGGCCGTCGAGCAATCCGATTCGGAATGTTCCTTCACCCACCAGGGATGAAGTCCGAGCACGGGCCGAAACCAGTCCGGATCTCGCGCCGCGAGCTCGAGTTGCCGCTTCCAGTCCGCCTCGTCCACTCCGGCCTGGATCGAAACAGACATTCCTTGCGCGCGAAGACCCGCGAGCTGCTTTGCCAGCGCTGCCTCATCGGCACCTTGCGGAAAGGCCTGCGCCCAGTGTGCATGAGCATCGATCCACTCAGGCAAGGCGCTCATCGCGAGCGCCCCTTTCGCCGAGAACCGCGAGTCTCGCGGCGATACTCCCACGGCGCCTCCGGCGCAGGATCGCGCCAGAGCCCAAGCCCCGCGGCGCGCGCGCGCTGTTCGGCCTCCGAGTACAGGCGGCGCTCGTCGGGTTTCTGCTGCTTTTGGTACTGCTTGTAATGCCACGCGCAGCCTGAGGAAACCTGCGCCAGATTGGCGTCGATTTCGGATGAAGTCGGCGTCGGAACCGAGGTCGGAGCAGGCGTCTGGCCCGCGTTCGCGGCCGTGGACGCCGAGACGGGAACTCGGATCACCCCGAGCTGTCGCGAGTATCGGTCGTTTCCACGAACATCGACCCGGACGATCTTGCCGGCGACGAGCGATGCCAGATCCTCGCGGCACCTTTCGCCGAAGGGCTGCGACTTTTCGGGAGCGTCGATTCCGGTCATTCGGATGCGCACCGGATGTTTTCCGGAGGAATCCACCTTCAAGATTTCAATCGTGTCACCATCCAGGACCCGGATGACCTTACCAGACAGATCCGTGGAAATCGCAGCGGGGGCAGCGGCGTGATGCGAGGATGCGAGCTCCGAGCTGCCAGGATTCACCTGCCGCCCCTCGCGCGATCCGGAGATCAGCGGAACGAGCGCCGAGAGAATTCCCACAATGATGAGAGCTGGAGTCGATCGAATTCGTCGCGTTCGCCGCATGCCCCCCACTGCAACTGATCAGAGCGAGGCGGTCAACGGCTCAAGCATTTCCTGCCGACCGGATCCATCGGTGAGCAGCGCGCGAACGATGCCCTCGTCGCGATACTGGCTCTTCCAGTCCACCTTGACCTGCTGTCGACCGCAGTGAAACCGGAGGCGGCCCTGCCCCGCGCCTTCCTGCCGGCAGGACCCCCAGAGGTAATCTCCCTTCCAGAGCTGGGCCGAGTAGCCCGCATCACGATCTCCGGTCACGACGAGCTGGACCTCAGGGCGTATCGTTCCTCTTGCCTGAAGCACGATCTTCTTCACCGCCACATCAGCCCACGCAAAATTCGCCACGAGCAGTGCCACTGCAGCCACAACCCAGATATTGAGAGCCCGAACTTCCATGGTTGCCTCCTCGCCACCGTTTCCGTGGTGGCAGGCCCAAGGGCTTCAAGCGGCATGCCGCAGGAAAAGCAGCCAAAATCAGGGGGTTGGCGTTCGCGCCGGGGCATTGAAAATTCTTCCGCGGTGCGGAATGCGCCCATTTCTCGAGCTTGTCAGCCGTCGAGATCTCTTTTCTAATGAAGAAACCATCTCGAGGAGATCTCCATGAAGGCGCCGATTCTTGCCCTGTGCCTGGTCGTCCTGTTTCAACACACCTCTTTTGCGGAGGACCAGGCCGTAGTTCCACTGACTTTCAACAAGATGTCGGCAAGCCCGTTCACGGGCCGGAGTGATCGCAGCGCGGGCCCGTTCGCCCATCTCGTGGGGCTCAAGATCGGCTCCGTGGCACTTGCTACTGATACGACTGCTACTCATCCCCTGACGGCGGAAACCATTTCGATCGTTGGTGCCATCACTTCGTTTCAATGGAGCGGCCGACCGGCCGATTCCATGGAGCTGACCTTTGTCCTGACTGACGCAAACTTGAAACGAATGGAGGCCTATCTCCAGCAGCCTGCCCCGCCGCCCGAGGCAGAGTTCAATTTCCAGATCTACTCGGTCGATGCAGCAACGAACTCCGCGTTCATCCGCCTGAAGTCGTTTCATTACCCGTTCCGGGGACTGCTGAACAAAGTGGGCAGCGAGATGCTCTCGCAAAAGTCTGAAAGCCTGCCGCTCCGAGCGGTCCTCTCGAAAACCAGCGGCAGGCTGTCGCTGGACCTCGATGCCGACCGGCGCTCGGCCCGGATTCAGGTCCTTCCTGGCGACCCCAATCCTCAGAACCTGATCCTTGGAAGCGGACCCGAACAAAGCCGAAAAATCCAGTGGGGTCGTTGATTTTCATTTAAAATCAGCAACTTACATCTGTTCTTTTCTTACTTTTCTTTTTCAAAACCCTGCTAAGCTTGACTATATTGGTCAGCTTTTAGAGAGGGGGACGTATGCTCGGTCTGTCAAAAAAGTCTGTCCGTACCGTTTTTTCGACCCTACTGGTTTTGGCGGCGCCCCCGCTTTTCGGAGCATCGATACCCTCGCTGCTCACGCCGACCCATTACCCTGCCAGTGGCTCCGGAGTCGAAAGAGAGTTTGACTGGCAGCAAGCGTGGGGAACGATCCACCTCAACACCCTGGCCGACAAGCTTCAGGATCCGATGATTCCCGCCACCCAGAACGGCGTCATCTATTCCAAGGGCGCGATCATCGAGCAGTTCTCGCGCTTTCAGCAGCTCACGCCCGAGATTCGACCGAACATCCCGCAGATGGGTGGCTGCGATGTCACCAAGAGCTCCACGCCCTGCACGGGTTCGTTCATCACGGGCGGCCAGCTCGCCCACGGCATCAAGTTCGACTTCAAGAACTCGCTCCTGAACTGCATGTCGCGACCCCTGCCCACCTTCGCCATGAACCGGGGCAGCTACAGGGGCGGAAAATCGTATGGTCGAAACAATGTGTGCAACGTGCATGGGGTCACCCCGATGCAGTCCGATCCCGCCACCATCGTCTTCACGCCGCTCTGGGATGCCCGCGGCAACGACCAGCGCACTGAAAACGACACGGGCCCGGGCTGCCTGCAGCAGATCACCAACAACTGCGCGCGCGACCTGCACGAGTGCCGAAAGCCGCGCGTCGTGGCTTCGGGCAAGGCTGGTCCTTTCATCGATGGCGAGGGCAAGGGGTACCTTCATCCCGTAACCCACTTCTTCTCGAGCGACGAGGTGTCGGATCTTTGCGGTGGATCGCAGGGTTGCGCCCTGCCGACCGAATATTATTCCTACGAAAAGATCACCTCTCTCGGGGCTCCGGTGACTGGGGCAAAGGTGGCTCCCGCCGGTGCGGTGATGAATCTGGAGAAAATTGAGACCGCGAACTGCGACTCATCGACGGCCGGCCCCAACTCACTCTGCCCGATGACGACGACCTACAACTACACGCCGATCAAGACCTCGCGCATCGGGCTTTCACGCGTGGCGAATCCTTCCGACCAGGTTCCTGGAACCACGATCACCAAAGTCGAGAACAAGCGCGACCCCGCCCTGGCACGCATCAAGACTTACACGCTCACCAACACGGATCCTTACGAGGATAAATCGAGCTTCATCATCGCCGACCCGAGCGGCTTCTTCGATCTCAACCTCTACACCAAGGGCAAGGCCTACGACTCAGGGTTCAACCAGTTCGACAGCAAGGGCCTGGTGCAAACGCTCGACACCTGCCCGATCATGGGTGTGGCCAATGGATACAGCGGCATCTGTGACCCGACGGGCAACGCCGGCTGCAACCTCGCCGTCTACGGCGTAGGTCCGGAAACCGCATTCCAGGATTCCACTGGCAAGCAGTTTACCTACAACCACTACCCGATTCGCTGGTCGGGTTACGTCAAGAAGTGGAGCTTCATCACCGTTGCTCAGTACCTCGAAAACGTCAGGGGCCGGATTCGCAACGGACTGAACGTGTACGCGGGTCGCGAATACCTGAACGACAACCCGATCATGATGCTCACCCGAGCCAACGAATACTGCGACGCCTGGGAGCGCGCGAGCGATCTCTCGCCGCTGGTTCCGGTTCCGAACATGCCCTGCATCCACTACGTGCAGTACCAGGCCCTCGACGAGACCGGCAGCAAGTACGGCTTCGTGAATCTCTACAGTCCGAGCGCCGACATCACCGACAAGCTCGAGGTCAGTTACACGAGCATGAAGCTTTACCACATGAAGGGCGACGGCACGCCGGATCCGAAAAAGCCGGTGCTCGTGCAGAAACAGGACAAGACCTGGAGGCCCATCACGTTCCGCGATGAGATCGCCACCCTGAACCAGAAAGGAAAGAGCTTCCGCGCCGGCCAGGAGCCCAAGGCGATCACCAAGGCAAGCTTCATCGTGCCACTGAGGCGCGGACTCATGCTGTCGAGCGACCGCAAGGAAGTCGAGCAGGTTTCCGGCAGCACGATGAACAGCCGCGGGCAGCCTGCCGCCGGTGAATTCCTCGGAGTATTCGATACGAAGTTCAGTCCTGCCGAAATAAAAACCGGCGTCATCAGCCCAGATACCTTCCAGAGGCTCATGTCGAAGGGATCCGGCATCAAGCTCGACCCGGGCACCTCGATCATGGTTCGGATGACAAAAAAGAGCGAAGACGGCACCAATGACCAGACGGCCTGCTCGGTGGTGACCTATGACATTCCGAAGCCCAGGCAGGTCGAGGAAGGCAAGGACGCGCCCCCGGTAGTCGTCGACGCTCACCGGTACTTCGTTCCGACGAACAGCTTCGATGAGTTCGACTCGTTCGTGAAGGCGGCGGCCCCACCGGTGGACCAGAAGGCTGCGGAAGGATCTCTGGCAAGCCTCATCCAGAGCCGCCCCTGCAACGCGCGTTTCTTGCCCAACGCCGAGCCCACCGCTCCGAAGCTGACCGGGGGCCAGAACCGGGTGCCAGCCACCACGAGCTGGTTTGGCCAATTGGACTGCAAGCAGATCTCGGAGCCGGCAAGCTGCAATCAGTCGAAGATGATCGTGGGCCGGCGCTACTGCCAGCTCGAAGATGACGGTCTTGGCGACTGCAGCCTCTGCGGAGGACTCAGCGAGCCGGACACGACGCTGGCGCTCACGGACTCGGCGGTTTCAGGCTCGATCCTGAACAATCCGATGCTGGCCACCAAGGGCACGAACCGCTGCCTGTTTCGGGCGATGTGCTTCAACAAGAACGCTGCCTCATGCCCGCTGGCCAGCACCTCGGGTGGCCACATCTTCTGCTTTGGGCCGGAAACCCGCATCATGCTTGCCGATGGAGGAGAAATCGAAATCGAGAAGATTCGCGCCGGAGACGAGATCGTGGCTTTTGATGCCAAGTTCTCGAAGAGCAGCAGGCTCACCACGGCACGGGTGAAGGCAACGGCCGTGACCAAGGATCAGAAGATCCTGAAGATCAATGAGCTTCGCGTCACGCCGCTCCACAAGCTGGTGCTGGCCAGCGGACGTGCGGTCATGGCCGAAGAGCTCAAGATCGGAGACAAGATCCTGAAGGCCGACGGATCGGTCGAGGAAGTGGCCTCGATCGAGGCCGATCTCAAGCCGATCACGGTCTACAATCTCGTGCTCGATGGCGGCAAGGAAGGCTATATTGCCAACGGCATGCGGGTACTCTCGTATCCGGTGCTCCCAGGCATGGACGGCAAGTGAGGGCTGCGCACTACTTAAGCGTCATCAGGTAGGCAATCAGGTCCATTCGGTCCTGCGGGTCAAGCAGGCCCGAGAAGATCATCTTGTTCTCGGGAACAAACGACGCCGGATTCTTGAGCCATTCATCGAGGTGGTCGATGGTCCAGGTGCCCTGCTTCTGTCGAAGGGCGTAGGAGTACTCGAATGCAGGGTCTCTCGCGATCTTCGCACCGACGATGCCAAAAAGGTTCGGTCCGATGCGATTCACGGCTCCGGCCTCGAGCCCGTGGCAGACTTCGCACTCGTGCGCGATCTCGCGGCCTTTTTTGACATCCGCCGCAGCCAGCATGTCATTGATGACGCCGATGTCGCGGGCCTGGCGAAAGTCCAGCCATTTCGTGATCGCGACTCCTGAGATCACGAGAGTTGCGACAGCGATGAGCAGAATCCGCACCTTACCTGTCATTCGGTGGTCTCGATTTTTTTCCGCGAACCAGGCTTCGAAGCTCATCGATCTCACGCTTCTGCTGCCGGATCATCTCGTGCTGCTCCTTGAGCGCCTCGATCAGCGGCGAAATGAGGTTGCCATAAGCCACCGACTTGAGGCCTGAGTGCGGATCAGTCGCGACCGCCTCCGGAAAAACCTGCTCGACTTCCTGGGCAAGAAGTCCGAGCTGGTCGCTGCCCTCTCGCGTTGAATCGCGGTTCTTCCAGTCATAGAGCACGCCGTGCAGGCGAAGCACTCGATCGAGGGCATCCGGAATTTCACGAATGTTCTCTTTGAGGCGGCGATCCGAGTTGTAGATGATGGCTCCTGCCCGAAGGGTGCCCGAGATATCGAGGGGATACAGCGGGCCCACCGCGGGCGAACCTACGCCAAAGCTCGAACCGATGCCGACATTGCCACCGGTGTACGCAATTCCACCAGGCACCGCGGTCCATTGATTCTCGAACTTGCCGGCGCAGCCGATGATGGGCGCATCCGGCGACGGGCCCGGCGACCACGGTGGCTGCACCGTCACCACCAGCTCGAAGGTGTTCTTGAGCAGGTTGCCTCCCACGGCAGTCGAAGTGCCCTGTCGACGATCGACCTCGAGTTCGAGCGGAACCACGTACTGGTTCAGCGCTCCTGCATCCGTCTTGCCCGTGAAGCGAAGCTTCGAGATCGTGAACGACCCGTACCGGAGTCCTTCCTGGAGGGTGGTCTCGCCCAACCTGACACGGACATTCTGTGGAAAGTCGGAGTCGTTCTGCTTCAATCGCGTGCCCTGGAGCGCCTGGGTGCAGTTGGCCGTATTGTTGAAGAGCGACTGCATCGAATTAACGAGGTCATTGAACTCCGTCTTGGCCGTCACACTCTGAGCCTGTCGGGTCGAAGTCACCATCAACGTGGTGATGACATAGGTCAGAACGCTCACGAGCCCGACGACGATCAGCACCTCGATCAAGGTCAATCCCCGCTGGGCGTGTCGACTTCGTCCGCTTGGATGAACCATGGCGTTTCTCTCCTTGCCCCGAGGGCTGCACTCGCGCGTAGTGTTCGGCATTCAGTGTAAGAGAACGGTAAAAGATAGTCGCGTTATTTCATCTAGTTAGCCAATCATTTGACTGTATGCGCGCCGCGTCATAACAGTACGCCGTTCCCAAGGAGGATCTATGAAACCCTGGATTTTTCTGGCTTCGGCAACCCTGGCCCTCGCGTCGCACTGGGCAGCCCCTCAGGCTGCAGAGGCACGCGTGGAACGTGCTTACCGCTATTCGGTCACCTACGAGCAGTGGGACCGCGGCTTCTCCGGCTACTACGGCTATACCGAACGCAACTGCTCGAGCACTTACAGCTACGGCTGGCGCTCGAGCACCTGCTACGAGACTCGCTACTTCCAGCCGGCCTCGATGGTCTACGTCGAAGAAGTGCACATCAACGGTTACCATCGCGTGAACGTGTACCGCGACTCCGGCTACCGCAACGCCTACACCAGCTACTACGTCTACAACGACTACGGCACCCGCTACGTCACCCGTCGCGAGTTCCATAACGGCTACATGGGCCGCTCGTACTACAGCAGCCACTGGCACACGCATTCGCATGTCTACTCCGACAGCGCCTTCGACAAGGTCGTTACCGGCGGAGCGATGGTCCTTCTCGGAGGCCTGGTCATGGCCAATAGCCACGGCCATCCCGGCACTGCCGTCCTGGGTGCAGCCAGCGTGGCCGCGGGCGGATTGTCGATTTCACTCGGCGTGCAGCAGGCTCAGGAAGAGTCGGAACTGGCCCGGGCCATTCGCGCGCAGTCACAGAGCGGACGCCGCGCTTCGGACGTGTACTAAGGAAAACGGGAGAGAATGCTGATGCGTTCCTCAAGGATGGCCGCCGCCGCACTGATGCTGGTGGCGGCCCTCACTTCCAGCCTCGAAGCCTGGGCCGGCGGCAAGAGCCGCCCGGTGGAAGCCGATGTTTCGAGCTTCAACGCCGAGGCGTGGGGAGTGGCCACTGATCTCCAGAAGCTGGAGCACTGCCGAAAGCCCTATGAGCCGACGGCAACCACCGCTTCGGGAGAACCCATCAAATTTCTCGGAATGGCGATCGTCTACGTCGCCCCCGGAAATGCGCGCGGCATCTTCGGCCACCTCGCCGAACGCCTCGTGTTCTGCCGTGGCAACGAGCTCTTCGACATCCTGTACGACTACTCGCGCACGGCAAAACTCACGGGCCCCGGGGCCGACTCGCGATTCCGCGACTACCTCGATCGCACCCACCAGGTGAATCTGGCCGAATACTCGTCAAGCGAGCTCGAAAACCTCGAGCAGTCGCTTTTCGTCTCGCAGATCTTCCAGCCGCCAGTGCGTTACGCCGAATACCAGGCACGAGAAAATCGCAGCGTGTATGAAACCTGGCTGAGCGTCGACGAAAAGGTCGGCTACGAGGTCCTCAAGGCCAATGCCAGGCGCTGGCGCGACCAGGACGCAGCAATCCGCGAGAGGCGCCCCCTCGCTCGATACGACCTCTTCAAGAACAATTGCGCCCATCCGATCCGCGGCGATCTGCTCGTTGTCGATCCGAAGGCCATCCAGAAGTCGCAGCCTCTGGTGATGACGCCCTCGTACACCTTCAAGAAACTCCGGCGCTTCGAGGTCGGAAAGACGATTGTCTACCCTTCGCAGAAATCGTTTCGACGAATGAAGGCGAAGGAAAACGGGCAGTCGTTGTTTCTGGATGGCTTCGCGCCGCTTTCGCGAAGCACTCCTGGAAAGGCGGGCACGCCCCAGAACCCGAACGATCCGTGGGTGCTGGTCTACCCCAGCCCGAGGACACTGCTCGGAAAGCTCGTCGCCTCGCCGATGGCGGGTGCAGTAAATTTTGCGTCTTCGGTTGCCCAGATCACGGTGGGAATCCTCAAGACCCCGCTCGACGTCATCGCGCGACTTCCGGGACTGAAGGAGCTTCGCCCCAAAAAGTCCGGAGTGCAGGTCATGGCCTCGGGCTTCAGGAACCTCTTCCAGTCAGCAGGCGAGCTCGTCTGGATCCGCACGCGCCATCCGGCCGCCACGCACTGGACCCCGGAAGAGCAGGAGTTCTTTCGAGGCTATGCCCAGAACTCGGCAGCGCTGGAGTTTCTTTCAGGGGAACTTCGTTAACGACGCCGCCACTCCAGGGCGGCACGCGGATCATCGGTGATGATCGCGTCGACCCCGATCGCGGCAAGCCTGTCCCAGTCCGAGACGCTGTTTGCAGTCCACGGCACGACTTGAATTCCGACGGCATGCGCGGCATCCACGTCCTCTCGGGTGAGCCACTCATGATTCGGTGAAAGCACCTGGGCACCACCGGCCTTGCGCGCCAGCTCCACGAGCGACTCTTCCGGGCGGAATTCGATCAGTGCCGAAAGGATCGCATCCGGTGCAAGCTTTCGCGCCTCGCGAAGCGTGCGCAAATCGAAGGACTGGATGATCGTCCGCGAGAGCATGCCCTGGCGCTTCAGGGTATCGACGAGCAGCCGGGCGAATTCTGCTGGATCCGGGGCAAGCTCCGGATGAGCCTCCTCGCTCTTCATCTCGATATTGAACCTGACGCTCGAGGCACCAGGAATCGGCGACGCCTTCACCCACTCAAAAAATTCATCCAGCGTGGGAATGCGCGTTCCTGGAACAGGCACCTGACGGGGAAATCGCGGATTGCGAAGCGCACCGCAATCATAGATCTTCAGCTGTCGAAGCGTCAGCCCATGGATCGGAACCGGTCGAGTCGCCCCTCGCCCCGCACGACAGATCACCGGATTGATCTTCTGGTCGTGGTAGATGACCAGAACCCCGTCACGCGTCACGCCCAGGTCCATCTCGAGCACTTCGACACCGGCACGCAGCGCCTCGTCAAAGGCAGGAAGGGTATTCTCAGGCGCCACGGCACGAGCACCGCGGTGGCCATGGATCTCGATCTTGCCAAGAGACTTCGAAACCACGGCAGGAGTCGAGCAGCCGGCCGCAGCCCCCATCAGAACGAATCCCAGTTCCATCAGTCGTCGATTCACGCGCGCGCTCCTTCTGCGAGCGCAAGCGCTGCCCGGCGATGGTGCGACCGACTCATGTGCAAGGTCCAGAACACGGTAAAGAGCGCACTTGCCGCGACAAACAGAAAAACCTGCGACCACCCGAGCTTGTCAGCCAGCACACCCGCCGCCCACGCTGCCACCGCGCCACCGAGATAACCGACCCCGTCGATCATTCCGGTGCAGGTGCCCGCGCCCTTCGCTCCAGCGATATCCAGCGTCAACGCCCCTGCTGACATTGAGTACGGTCCATAGAGAAAAAACCCGCTGAGCCCCAGGAGTACGACGATCCAGGCCTGCATCGAGGAACCGTACGGAATCAAGAATGAGATTCCCAAGAGCGACACGAACAGGCCCGCGAGCATGATTGCCATCATTCCGGTGCGATCACCATTCCTGGAATGACGGTCGGTGTACCAGCCGATGAAAATCGTACCGAGGCATCCGAGCAGCGGAAACACGGCTGACGACATCGCAGCCCCGACATTCCCCATGCCCTGGTCGACGAGGAACTTCGGCGTCCAGAACAGGAAGATGCTGCGAAGCAGGTGCGAGAAGAAGCTGAAAACCAGCACCTGGCGGAAAAGCTCGATCTTCAACAGCCTGCGAATGATCTCAACCGCCGGCGGCGCCTCTTCGCCATGAGCGCCGAAATCCGCCAACGACGCGCGAGAACCCGCTGATTTTCCGAACTGAACACCCGGAACGACATCCTGCGGAGTCTCGCGACTGGCGAGTGCGGCCCAGACGAGCACCGCGATCACCACCAGCGCAGGAATGAAGAAAAGTCCCTTCCACCCCACCTGCATCGCGATGAGCCATCCGCAGAACACGGATGCCACCACGCTGCCGAATTGGAAGTTGATGCTGATGAGTCCCATCACAGTACCGTGGCGCTCCGGCTCGTACCATTCACCGATCGCCTTGATGATGCCTCCCCATCCCATCGACAGGAAGTACCGGCACACGCACCAGACCGCCGTGAAATAGACAATGCCGACCTGCAACGGAAAGAGCAGATTGCAGACAATGGCTCCAGCCATTCCGAGCAGAAACACCTTCTTTCCACCAATCTGGTCCGCAAGAGGTCCGGTCGTGAACTTTCCGATGGCGTAGGCCACTTCAGAGAAGGTCAGGATGACGGCAAGGTCCGTGTTCGAGTACCCGAACTCCTGGCTCAGGAGAGGAATGGCGACGGAGAGATTGCCGCGAACGAGGTAGTAGCCCACGTAACCGAGGAGCATGACCCAGAAGGTCGATGTCCGCCATCGCTGGAGGGTGGCAGCCTCTTCAGGCGTGGGAAGTCGAAGTGTCGTCCGGGTCGAGGCCGAAGTGATGGTCATGACCCGAGTCTGACTGAAATACTGGAAAAGAAAAGGAGGAGGCGACGACAATCGTGCCTCCTCCGCGCCTCGACGATCGATACTCAGTGCACTTCGTGATGGCGGTATTCGCATTCGCCGCGGATGCGATCACCGTTTGGAAGGAGCAGCGTGGCCTCAGTCTGCTCATCGTCATGTCCGGGACGATCGTTTCGGGATCCGCTACCGCCGTGATTCTCGCCCAGCGGAAGGTCGAAAATCAGGCGAGGACGGCCGCCATTCGCAGCCGAAATGATCAGGTCGTCGCCGTGGAAACGAACCGATGCTCCGTTGGCGTAGATCATTCCGCCCTCCTCGCACGAGACAGCAAGCTTGTTCAGGTAACCCCACTGGGCGCCGGGAGCATCGTCACGGTCGTGATGGCCGCGGCGCTCGAGGTCGCGACGGGTATAAATGGTTGCGAAAGCACGGCATTCATTGTCATTTTCGAAATGGCAGCTGAAATCCCAGCGCCTTTCGCGTCCGTGCAGGCTTTCAGCAGCCTGGACACCTGAAGCAAGCGCCGCCAGCGCGGCAAAACCAAAAATCAACTTCTTGAAAATCATTCCTACGCTCCTTGGTTAGGGTTTCCAGTGTGCGATTGCAACCAGCGTGCTGGCATCCTGCGACGGAGACCGCTATCCTCGGAGGACGATGAAAGCACTTGCCGCGTTCCTTTCCAGGAAGATCCTCCAGCCCCTGCTGCAGCAGCTCCGGCAGGGCGCGTCTCCGTCGAAGCTGGCTTGGAGCGTTTCTATGGGCACGGTGTGCGGACTTTTTCCGATCCTGGGAACCACGACGCTCCTGTCGGGCGCTGCAGGAATGGTTTTTCGCCTGAATCATGTGGCAATGCAGACGGCAAACTACCTGGCCTACGCCCCTCAACTCGCGCTGATTCCATTTTTCATCCGCATGGGCGAAAAGATCGCCGGCGCCGAGCCCATGATCATCGATCTTGCGGTGATGAAGGATCGATTTTCAGAAAGCCCTTCGCTGTTTTTCCAGGATTTCGGAATGGCCGCCTGGCATGGCATCCTCGCCTGGCTCATCCTCATGCCGATTCCCGCATGGATCTTCGCGAGGGTCCTCGAAAGAGCCTTCAGCCGGCTGAAGGGCCGAGGACAATCCGCTTCCAGTAATCCGTGAGGTCGAGCTCGACCTCCATCGCCTTCAGGAGGTTGAACACTCCACCGAGCTTGCGATGAAGAAAAAGAATCGCGCGAGGCGGAGGCGACACGCGGCAGGCCTTCGTCAGCTCCATTGCCAGCTCTCGCATGTCGCGCGCGTAATCGGCATCCACGAATCGGAAGGGCTGCCGTGCCGGATCGAATGGAGAGAGGCTCGCCCGCAGCAGCCTCATCATCGCCTCCTGTCCTTCACGGGTTTCGTCGCGATCCAGGAGCCCTATGGAGAAGACCTTTTCGAGGAGCTCCTGCTCGCTTCCCTCTCGAGCTAGCCGGAGCACTTCACGGTAGCTCGAGCGGAACTCGGCCTCGTAACGCTTCACTGCGCCGAAATCGAGGAGCGTGATCACCGGGTTATCGCGATCCCTGGAGTCATCGATCAGGAAGTTCGCGAAGTTTGGATCGGTCTGGACCAGGCCCATCTGGAAAAACTCAATTTCGTAGAGGTCGAGGAAGCGCTGCCCCAGCCTGTTTCGAACTTCTGCAGACGGCTGGCGAAGCTTCATCCAGTCGAGCGGCTTGAGCCCGCGCTCGCGGCTCATGGCGAGCACTCGCGAGGTGACGAGCTCATCGATCACGTTCGGAACCCGATAACCGCGATGGGCGGCGATATTCGCGCCGTACTCCCGAAGAAAATCAGCCTCAAGGCGGTAATCCGTTTCCTGGCGGAATACGGAACCCAGTTCTTCGAGCAGCGGCTCAATGGCGATTTTTCGGCCCGTCACCGCCAGCATTCCCTTGAGCAGCAGGCCCAACCCCTGGATGTCGCTGTCGATCGTGCGGCTGATTCCTGGAAACTGCACCTTCAAGACGATCTCTTCGCCGCTCCAGCCCGCAGCGTGGACCTGACCGATGCTGGCAGAGGCGAGCGGCCTGTCGACAAATCCGTCGAGCTGCGCGAGGCGTTCCGCCCCCCACTCTTCGGCGAGGATCGCGCGAATCTGTGCACCGCTGAGCGTGCTTCCCTGGTCCTGGAGCTTGGAAAGCGCGTCGACCACTTCCGGCGGCAAGAGATCGCGAAGCTCGACGCTGACGGTCTGCCCCAGCTTCATCGCCGCTCCCTTGAGCTTCGACAAACCCTCCACCAGAATCTCTGCCTGCTCGATTCGTCTGGCGCCTGCTTCGCCCCCCACGCCGGTCTTGGCGGCGAGGCGAGCGCCCATTTTCAGAAACTCGAGTCCACGAGAAGCCAATGAGGTGGGAATGCGTTTTCCAGAACGAGAGTCCATGAAAGGCTTATAGTTTAAGCAATCTTGAACCGCGATTCAGAACTTTGCAAAGAATGCCCATTCCTTCGCTAAACCGAAGAATTTTTCGTGACGACATGCGCCGAATCGAGCAGGATCCAGCGCGATGCAATCGATTTTGCCGGGGCTGGTCGCCGACCCCCTCCTGAACCTGCTCGATGAAGCATTTGCCGAAACGACCGAAACCGGGGTCCTGCTTCGATTCAACCAACGCCTGCTGGAGCTGCTGCCGGCTCTGGGAGATTCTCCCATTTTACCGTCAGAGCTCACCTCCAGCATTCTCCAAAAAACCTCGGCACTCACGGAACCATCGACGATGGAGATGGCAATGCCCTCGGGTTTGCTGCTGCATGTTTCCGTCACTTCCATCCCCGGACCCAACGGTGCCCGCTTCGGATGGATCATGCGAGACATCAGCGCAGCACGCCGACAAGAGGCCGACCTCCTTCGGCAGGTCGAAAAGCTGAGCTTCGTCCTGGAAGGCGCCGGACTGGGCTCCTGGGACTGGAATCTCGAAACCAACGAAGTCGCCTTCGACTCGCGCTGGTGCCGGATGCTGGGGCTGGACCCGGTGACGACGCCGATGAAGCTCGACACCTGGGACTCGCTCGTGCATCCCGAAGACAGGGCGCGGGCCTATCAGGACGTGACCGCCCACATTGAAGGCAGGACCCGACAATACGAAAACATTCATCGGATCAGGCATGCCGATGGAAGCTGGGTCTGGATCCTCGACAAAGGAAAGATCACGGAGCGCGACTCTTCAGGTAAACCCATCCGATTCTCCGGAATCCATCTCGACATCACCGCCCAGAAGCTCGCCGAGCAGGAACTGCAGGATTCGCGCGACCTCCTGGACATCGTGACCAAGGCCTTCCAGGTGGGCATCTGGGAATTCCGCATCGAAAGCCAGCAGCTGCGCTGGCATCCCTCGATGTATGCCCTTTTCGGTTACCCCGAGACGACGACGACCCCTCTGCAGGAAATCTATGAAAAGGCCGTTTCCAGCGAAACAGCCCAGGTCATTGCGCAGAAGTTCAACGAGGGATTGAGTGGAGGTGCTCCGTTCGAGGTCGAGTACCCGATGGTCCGCCCCAGCGGAGAGCAGCGCATCTTGCTTGCGAAAGGGGTGCTGCAGCGCGATTCAGCGGGCAACCCTGTTCGGATGATTGGACTCAACTGGGACGTGACCGAAGACCGACTCCGGCAGCAGGAGCTCGAGCATGAGCGCATGCTCAATCTACACGCGTCGCGAATGGCGACGATCGGCGAGATGGCGGGCGGAATCGCCCACGAGATCAATTCGCCGCTATCGGTGATCACGATGCGCGCCGCGCAGCTCCGTGACTACCTGGCCCGGGGCCACTCGGATCCATCCGTGGTGAAGCTCCTGACGGAGACCCTGGAAGGAACTGCCCTCGAATCGCGAAAATCGTGCTCGCGATGAAAAACCTGTCCCGCGACTCGTCTCGTGATTCGATGGCGACCACTCTTGTCGCCGAAATCCTTCGCGATGCGACCCTGATCGTCCAGGAGCGATTCCGGCTGGCGAGCATCACCCTCCAGACCCAGATCGAGCCTCACGATCTTTCGCTTTATTGCCAGCCCACCGAGATGGCGCAGGTGATCCTCAACCTCCTCCAGAATGCCCGCGACGCCGTGGAAGATGCTGCGGAAAAATGGATCCGCATCGACGTTTGCGGTTCCGATGAGACGGTGGTCTTCGATGTCACGGACAGCGGAGTCGGCGTGTCCGAAGAGCATCGCGCCCGGCTCTTTCGCCCGTTCTTCACGACAAAACCCGTGGGTCGCGGCACAGGCCTCGGTCTGGGCATCTGTCGCCAGATCGTCGAAAAGCACGGCGGATCGGTCGAATACGTACGAGAGTCGACTCATACCCGATTTCGAATCACGCTTCCTCGCCGAATCGCAAACGCAGCAGAGGCCTCTCGATGACCCAGCCAGCGAGAAGGCCCACCATTCTCGTGGTCGACGACGAGTCGGCCCTGCGCTTGGCACTGGCCTTTGATTTCGAGCTTCGTGATTTTCGCGTGCTCCAGGCGGAGAACGGCAGGCAGGCGCTGGAGATCCTCGAGAGTGACCAGGATATCGATATCGTCCTGACGGACGTTCTCATGCCGGTGATGGGTGGGGTCGAGCTCTTGACCCAGATCCGCTCGTCGAACCGATTTCGGCAGCCCGGGGTCGTCTTCCTCACCGGCTACAGCGAGCTCACTCTCGAAGATGCGCACGACCGGGGCGCGGAGGCGTTTTTTGGAAAACCTTTCGAAAGAATTGCGTTGATCGAGGCGGTGGATCGTCTGCTCCTTCCGCCGCAGGAACGCTGGAAGCAGAGTCCGGGCTCCAGCTCTGCCAGACGCCGGATCCATGTCAGAACGACGGCGAAAGATTCACCTCACGCGTCCGTGCGACTGGGACGCGGTGGTTTCTTTCTTTCAGCCGAAGTGGCGCAAGGATTCCACATGCGAGAAGAAATCGACGTCCACCTCGAGTTCGGCTCCGTGTCACTCGAAGGCCGGGGCCGAGTCCTCTGGTTGAGGACGCCCAGCAAGGCGGCGGTACTGAGGCCGGGAGCAGGCGTGGAATGGTTGAGCGTCAGCGAGCCCTCGTTGCGAGAGCTCCTGGAAAAGCTCGGCACGCAAAGGCTGCGCGCCTACGTGCCGAGATCCTGAAGTTCCGGCTCAACGAGAGCCGATCCACATCGCCAGCTCGTAGGCCTGGCGGAATCCCATGGCGATGGCGCCAAAAAGAACGACTGCCGTTCCGATGCAGACAATGAACATTTTGATGTGGGTGCTGAGGGCCGGATTTTGCTCGTGTGAACTCATGGGCCTTACCTTACTGTAATTTCGATGGCTGGCAAACTCTGGAGCAGGATCCTGAACCCGGGAGGGGGCCTTCGGTACCATTCCCGCGCCCTTCGCTACCGCAACTCGCGGTGGCAGGACTATCGCCAGCAGCTGGCGTCCTGGCTGGAGGAATGGACTTCGGCGGCGGAGGCCGCCTCGACGGACCTGCTGCTCATCGCCCCGAGCGCCGGGCATTGCCTTCCGAGTACCTGGCTGGGATCTTTTCGGTCCGTAGCCGCCATCGACCTCGATCCGATGGCGAGGATTTTGTTTCGCCGACTTCATGGCGCCTCGATGCCCGCGCCCGTGGGGTGGATCGCGAGCGATGTTTTCCAAGAATGGGAAGCCCTCCTCGCCTCGCACCCGGACCATGCGGTGCTGTTCTGCAATTTTCTAGGACAGGCTGCCGAGTGCGACGAGGCTCGTGCCGCCGAGTGGTTCGCGCGCCTTCCGATGAGCCTGACCGGGCGCCGCTGGGCGAGCTTCCACGACCGGTATTCGGGTGAGCTGCCGACAAAGGCGGCGTCAGCGCTCGATTCTCCGCATCGCGCGGATTCGGAAACCCTGCTTCGGCATTTTTATGAAAAGGGAATTTCGGGAGAACTGACGGAACACGAACTTCCGCCCATTTTTCCGCAGGACAGGCCGTACCGTTACTGGAGCTGGCCGCTGGCGCCCGACCAGTTCCATATCATCGAGGGCTGCCGATCCTGAACTCGCGCAGGGACTTCCAGGTCTTTTGAAACGATGCCGAGCCGGCAAGCCCGGGCTGGTCGAGCGGAGTCCAGGCAAACTCCTCGCCGATTTTCTGAGGCCGAGGCGGAGCGCTCATCTCCGAGACACTCCAGATCTTCGTGGTGCGTTCGATCTTGTGGCGGGTGACCACATGACGAGTGGCGATCTCTCCGAGCAGTGCCGCCTTTCCAATCGCAGGAGCTTCGGGCACGAGATCCCAGAGTCCGGCGCGCCATTCTCCCGGAGCCTGCCTGCGCATCAGGATCACCTCGCGGCCCGAATCATCGCGCGCAATCCAGGCATGGCGGATCTCCTCCACGCGCACCCATTCTTTGGCGGGTTTTTTTCCAGGAAATCGCTCCGTCGCCTCGAGTCTCGCGGCCGCGCACACGTACCGGACCGGGCACTCCGCGCACTTCGGATTTCGAAAGGTGCAGACGAGGGCACCGAGTTCCATCAATGCCTGGTTGAACCGGCTCGGAGAAACCTCGAGCCTTGCCGCGCGCCGGACGAGGAGCCCCGACCATTTCCAGAGCCTCGCCTTGAACCGCGCGTCTCCATCAGCGCGAGAGAGCGCGAGCACTCTCGCCAGCACGCGCTCGACATTGCCATCCAGGATCGGCTCGGCATGGCCGAGCGCAATCGAGGTAATCGCCCCCGCCGTATACGGCCCGACACCGGGAATCTCGATCCAGCCCTCGCGGGTCCTTGGAAATCCGGAAGCCACGATCTGCCTTGCGCCGCGGTGAAGATTTCGAGCGCGCGAGTAGTATCCCAATCCCGCCCACGCCTCGACCACCTCGGCTTCGGATGCCGAAGCGAGCGCCTCGACCGTCGGAAAGCGCTGCATGAACCGCTCGAAATACGGCAGCACCGTCACCACCTGCGTCTGCTGCAGCATGATCTCGGAAATCCAGACGCGGTACAGCGTGGGCTCGGAACGCCACGGCAGGACGCGGCTTCGGGCCGAGAACCAGCGACCCAGCGTCAAAATGGCGGCAGCACGCGATGCTTGCGGGAGCATGGGACGTGTTTCTAAACTGTGTCTCTGATCATGGCCAGAACGTTCGTCCTCCTCATCGCCCTCTTTCTCGCGGCCGGCTCGGCAGAGGCCGCGCGCCGACCCTTTCGCGTGGTGATCGATCCGGGACACGGCGGAGTGGATGAAGGCACGGTCTACTCGGGGCGAGGCGCCCGGGTCACTGAAAAGGACGTCACCCTGCTGCTGGCGAGACAGACGGCGAGGAAACTTCGTGCGCAGGGGTTCGACGTTTTCCTCACTCGCGACGGCGACCAGGATCTCTCGCTCTCGGCGCGGACGGCATTGGCCAACCGGATGAAAGCGGATGCATTCATTTCGATCCACATGAATGCCTCGGCCACTCCCGGAGCCAAGGATGCCTACGGCATCGAAACGTATTTCTTGAACAGCACGTCCGATGACTCTTCGAAGCGCCTCGCCCATTTTGAAAACTCGGTGCTGGGTGGAAGCCCCCCAGTCGAAACCGGCTCCGCCGAAGGCCTGGATGTCGCGCTCATCCTCAAAGACCTGCGTCTCGACGCCAACCTGAGCGAGAGCAAGCGCCTCGCCTGCCACCTCCAGCACCAACTCGTGCAGTTCACCTCGGCAAGTCCGGCCGAGGTCGTGGCCACGTCGCCGCGAAACCGCGGCATCAAGCAGGCCCTGTTTTATGTGCTTCTGGGAGCCGACATGCCGGCCATTCTGGTGGAGGCTGGATTCCTGTCTCATGACCGCGATCGTGCCCTGGTGCTTTCCGAGCCGGGCCAGCAGAAGATTGCCTCGGCCATTGCCTACGCTCTCGAGCGCTTCCGGACCCTCAAGGGGACGCGCCAGGCGCAGCAGGTGGTGAGCAGCTGTAAAGTTCGTTGACAGGCACTGACCAGACCCTAGACTCCTAGAAGTCCAAAAAACCCTGTCTTTTCAATATCCTTGGAAATGACGCCTAGTGGCATCCCCCTTGCTCTAACTGACCGGAGAGAGAGCACGGAGGAAGAGAGTTATGAGTACCTTCAATCGAAAAGGAGTCGTCGCAGCCCTGTTTGGCGCGTTGGCCCTGTTGTCTGGCTGCGGAAGCCCGCAGTCAAATTCCTGGAACACCAATGCCGGAAACACCGGCTTCACTCCGGGATTCGGTGGTGGCGGTGGTGGCGGTGGTGGTGGATCATCTGTCGGATGCGTTCCGGTGAACCCCATGCAGGCCACCGTTGTCGGCGTGCAGGCTTCGGGTCACCTGAGCCCGCTGATGACCGCAAGCGGAGCCAGTTATGGCATCAACTACAACCAGGTCACGATGATGGCCGTTCCTGCAAACTTCAGCTATCGGTTCTCCACGGTGAATCACGGCGATGGCCTCTACCTGAGGTTTCCGGATGCCATCAATCCGAACAGCACCCGCATTCCGGTTGCCGGCGACACGGGCGTAGTCGTGATTGGTTCACAGACTGCCAGTGTCCTGATGAGCCTTGTCGGAGCAAATACCGGATGGGGCATGACCGGTTCGGGAGCCTGCATCTCGGCGATCAACTACATCTGGTCTTTCGGAACCCAGGGGGCCGACATCGTCGGTCCGAAGGTCGGCCTGACGGTGCAAGGCCCGGGCGGCACCCGCCAGTTCGAAATGTACGGATTCTAAGCTTTCAGTCGGCCCTTCGAGGCCACCTGAAAACGACAAGCGCAGCTTTCCACCCCTCGTTGAAGCGGATGCGGATGTGGAAGCGGTGAAAAGCGGCAGCAGCAGTTGAAGCAGTAGTGGATGTGACTCTCTCGGGAAGCTGCGCTTGGTCGTTAAATGGTCGCCCTGAACCAAAAGTTGGGCCCGAACATTTACTCTTTCAACACTCCAATCGGAAGCATCCCGGTGCCACGGTCCTCGCGTCCGGGGCGATTCGGTCCACCGACCGGCAGCACTCCCCCGGGTACGAGGCCTTCGATTCCGATCGTGCTTCCATCACAGGATTCCCACACCAGCTTCATCCGAAGACGGTCTCGCGACAGGGCGTGTGGCTCCTGCATGGCAAAATCGCGGGGCGCCTGCAGCGAGTGATCCTTGTGCGCGCGCTCATCATAGAACACGGGCCAGCGATACGGATGGGCCTTGGAGAAAAAGGCCTGGTTCAGCGGGTCCTGCGATTTCTCAAAAGCCCGAAGCTCCAAAAATCCCGACGTGTTCGGCGCCCTGCTGCCAGCAAAAAGAAAGAACCTCGCATCGAGGTCGATTTCGCCACGAAGGCCCTTGATCGTGATCGACTTCGGGCCAGCCAGCTTCATTCCGTTCATGTTGATCAGCGAAAAATAGCGGTAATCCGGCCTGCGTGCCTCGGGAATGGGATCGATCCTTCCGGCCGAATCAAAGTGAATCGGATCGACGTACCAGACATCCTCGGAATCCGCGTTCACGAGCGCTCCATCATCACAACGCACCGTTCGCCACGAGATCTTGCGGTTACTGAAAAGCGCGCTGCCCCGTTCGCGGCGAAGCACCTCACGCTCGGAGGTCGTGAGCGTGCGCCACACGCCCCAGTACACGTTGAAATTGGTCGCCCCCCCGATGGTGAGCTGCGGCTCATAGTTCACGGTTTCAAAGGCAGGATAGGCCGGAGCGTCGGCGCTCCCCCCCCGTGCGAACAGGACGCAACCCATAGCCACAAAAACACGGACTCGACGACGTGAAAGCTTCATTTCGCCCGGGGCTATCTCGCGTTAGCGCAATGCGTCAATCAAATAGTCGGGCCCACCTTTTGGTTCAGGTCTGCGTCATTTTAACGCAGTTGCGAAACCCAAGTGTGGGACCGACCATAGAAAGATGACCCTGTCCGCAGCCATCGAGGCCTTTCTGGATGCCCTGCAGGTCGACCACGGTAGCTCACGCCACACCCTAGCCGCCTACGGCCGTGACCTGAGGCAACTCGAGGCTTTTCTCGTCGGGCCCTGCCCCAAAAATGACGCAGCTGCTGAACCAAAAGGTGGGCCCGACCTTTTGGTGACCCCGGACCAGCTCGAGACCTTCCTGGCCGGGCTCTCGCGCCAGAGACAGTCCGCCCGCTCGATTTCGCGCAAGACGAGCGCCATCCGCCGGTTCTTCAAGTTTGCCTGCCTCGAACTCGGGCTTCGGACCAACCCGGCCGAGCAGCTGCAGCTTCCAAAGCTCGGAAAGTCGCTGCCCAAATTCCTCACGGAAAAGGAGACCGAAGCGCTGCTCTCAGCCGTCCAGCCCGGGCTCGAGTACCGCGATCCGAAGCTGGCCTCCGCGCTTCAGTCGCGCGACCGCGCGATGCTGGTCCTGCTCTACGCCACCGGTCTTCGAGTCAGCGAGCTGCTCTCGCTCACGACCCACTCGCTCGACCTCCAGCAGGAGTACCTGCGCGTGAAGGGAAAGGGCGAAAAAGAGCGCATCGTTCCGTTTGCCACCTATGCCGGAGACCAGCTGCGGAGCTACCTCGAGCACGAACGTCCAGTGCTGAAACCCTCGAGCGACCACGTGTTCGTGAACCACCAGGGAAAGCCCCTCTCGCGCCAGAGTTTCTGGAAGATCCTGAAGGAGCTCTCGCGCCAGGCGGGAATCCAGAAGAACGTCTCGCCTCACGTCCTCCGGCATTCGTTTGCCACGCACCTGCTTCAGGCGGGAATGAACCTGCGCTCGCTGCAGATGCTGCTCGGGCACTCTGACCTTTCGACCACCCAGATCTACGCCCACGTGACTCCTGAGCACCTCAAGAGCGCCCATCGGCGCTACCATCCTCGCGGCGAATAAGGCCTTGTGCTAGGGTGGAGTCATCCATGGACTTCAACTCAAGCATCCAGCGCCTCTCGATCATGATCGTGCCTTTTCTCGTGGCGGTGATCTTCCACGAAGTTGCCCACGGGTTCATTGCCTACCGTTGGGGAGACTCCACCGCGCGCGACCAGGGCCGCATCACGTTCAACCCTGCCCCGCACATTGATCCGCTCGGCACGCTGATCCTGCCGGTCCTGATGATGTTCACCGGGTCAGGAATGCTCTTCGGCTGGGCCCGGCCCGTGCCGATCAATCCGAGCCGTTTCAAGAAGTACCGGGCAGGACTCTTCTGGGTATCTCTGGCAGGCCCTGCGATGAACTTCCTGCTTGCCGGTTTGTCGGGTCTGGCCTTTGCCGCGATCCTGAGGTTTGTCAGTCCTGAGTTCTACCTTTTTGAACCATTGATGGAGATGACGAAGGTTTCGGTGATGCTGAACTTCTCGCTCGGCATCTTCAACCTGCTGCCGCTTCCTCCTCTCGATGGCAGCAAGATGATCGAGAGCTTCCTACCCTACAACGCCATGAAGGCCTACGAGTCGATCGCCCAGTACAGCTTCTGGATCCTGCTTGCCCTCATGATGACCGGAGCTCTGTCGATCCTGTCAGGGCCGATTCATTTCCTGACGCGTTTCACGCTGATGAGCTCGATCTCGCTTTTCCAGATACCGCTTGGCCTTCCCTGAAAAAGGACTTCGAATGAACGCCACGAACCGCAAAGTGATGCTTTCCGCCGTCCAGCCCTCGAACACGCTGACGCTCGGCAACCTCCTCGGAGCCATTCGCAACTGGGTGAAGCACCAGGACGATTACGAATGCTGGTTCTTTGCCGTGAACTTGCACGCCATCACCGTACGCCAGGACCCGACCGAATTGCGCGAGCAGACCTACCGCGCCGTCGCCACCTACATCGCTGCGGGAATCAACCCCGAGCACGCCACGCTTTTTGTCCAGTCGCAGGTGCCCGAGCACGCCGAGCTCGCGTGGCTGCTCAACTGCTACTCCTACATGGGAGAGCTGGGACGCATGACCCAGTTCAAGGACAAGTCGCAGAAGGCCGGCGAGAACATTGCCGTCGGACTCTTCACTTATCCGGTGCTCATGGCTGCCGACATCCTGCTCTATGACACCGACCTCGTGCCGGTGGGTGCCGACCAGAAGCAGCATATCGAGCTCACTCGCGACATCGCCATTCGGATGAACAATCTGTACGGCGAAGATCTGTTCCGGGTGCCGCAGCCGATGATTGCCCAGGTCGGTGCGAAGATCATGAGCCTGCAGGATCCGACCGCCAAGATGTCGAAGTCCGATCCGGATCCGAATGCCTCGGTGTACCTCACCGACACCGACGACGTGATTCGAAAGAAGCTCAAGCGCGCCATCACTGACTCGGGCAACGAGATTACCGATGATGATTCGAAGCCGGGAGTGAAGAATCTGCTTTCGATCCAGTCGGCGATCACCGGAAAGCCGATCTCCGGTATCGTGGCGTCATACGCCGGCAAGATGTACGGGCACCTCAAAGTCGACACCGCCGAGCTGGTGGTGCAGGCCATTGCTCCTCTCCGCGATGAGGCCAATCGTCTCTACGAAGAGCGCACCTTCCTCGATCAGGTGCTCCGCAAAGGCGCCGATCGTGCCCGAGAGCGAGCAGGAAAAACGCTCGCGCGCTGCTATGACCGCATTGGGCTTCTGAAGTAAGGACGCATGCTGGCAAGTGTGTGTGAATCCAAAGGGACTCTGTCCTGCTAATTCCAAAGCGACTTTGTCCGTGTGACCTATCGGACTAGGCCGCCTTGAGGTTGAGGCGACGGGTACTGCCGATGTCATCGAGGCCCACTCGACGGCCTGAATAGAACGCCTCGGTG
>CAMAQA010000010.1 GCA_945860415.1 Bacteriovorax stolpii | reverse complement strand
TAGAATTCGAGGCAGATGCTGCGGCTTGACTCTCATCACCATTTCCTGCCACGGGCGCGCCCGCGAATGCGTCCTGTTGGCAAGGTTGCGCTCGACCAGCGCGTGATCGCTGCTCTGATCGTTATTTTTACGGCGCTCTCGGCAGGCTCGGCCCACGCCGAAGACTGGCGCGAGAAGCTCAAGAGGGAGCAGGAAGAGCAGAAAATCCGGAAGGACGAGAGTGAGCCAGCGGCCGACAAGCTCAATGACAAGCCGCCCGTCGATCTGCTGGCGCCAACACCCGGAGTCGGCAGCATCCTGAACTCGACTCCAGTGCACGCGACCGAAACTGACCCCACTGAACCCTACAAAAATTCCGTCCAGATCTCTCTCGGTGCCTACCTGCCGTGGATGAACCGCTTCACGCGGACGACCTCGGGTGAAGCCTCACCGACCGGCCAGATCCTGCCCACGCTGGGGGGCACGTACCGATTTCATTGGGAGCGCTTTTCGGGACTCAGCTTTTCGGCTCAAGGGTGGTTCACGCCGATGGGTGCCGCGATTTCAGACGGCGGAGGCAGCACGCGCTGGCTGTCGGGCGCACTCATCGCCGGTATTCAGGAAAAGCAGGCGGAATTCCGACTCGGCACGGGCGTGCTGATGGAGCTGATTCGTGGAGCGGGGGGCACGATCGAGCTCGGAAACGCCGGATCGACGGCAACGTTCTACCAGCCCGGTCGCTCGGTCGTGGGACGCGTGCTCACCCTGAATCTGGGTTTTTCCTATCAGCGCGGGCGCTGGCGCTACGAAGCGGACGGCATGATCGTGGGTGCGCTCTCGTCGCGCCGGTCCGTGGGACTGATTCTTCAAGCCGGATACGGGTTGTTCTAAAACCCGACCAGGCAGCTCCCGTCGTCGGGAGACTCCGGTTACGCTGTACCCGGGTCCCTCCCGCTGACTGTCGCTATCGATCGTCGCTAGATGTGGGACAACAATGCGGCTAGAATGACTAAAAATCTGGCCAGGACGATGAGAAGCCATTTTTTCAGTAAAGTTCTTTCCAGCCGCTCCCGATCAGCACAATAACAACGGGGTGTTGTTTTGTGTTTCATAGGGTCACCTCCTTTCGTTCAGGAAAGGAGGGTGATCCGTCACCTCTGCCTGGTCAGGCGAGGGTTCCTTCAGCAAAGAAAATACCTAAAAGATGCGGCACCAGCGGCTCGGAGCCGTCGGGATTCGGACTCTTTGGAGGAGATTCGGACTGCTCCCACTTCACGCGCATGAAGTGAAGCGGGGACGAAATCAGTTCTTCTTGGCAGCGTCCGCAGCTGGAGCCTTGGCTTCGGCGGGAGCCTTCTCAGCCGGAACGGCCGGGGCAGACTTCTCTGCAGCAGCAGCCGGTGCACCCGAAGCTGCCGGAGCCGGAACCGTGTCAGCCACCGGAGCGGAATCCTGGGACGACGGAACGGCACCTTCGAAGACCGACTTCTTGCTCTGGTTGGCAACCGTGGTCAGTGCCAGCGAAGTGAGCATGAAGATCACGGCAAGAGTGGTGGTCAGGCGCGTGAAGAAGTTCGCGCCACCCGAGCTTCCGAAGACCGTCTGGCTCGAGCCACCGAAGCTGGCGCTGATGTCGGCTCCTTTTCCGGACTGGATCAGGATCACGGGAATCAGCAGGAGGCAGGCGATGACATGGATGACGGTCAGGACGGTCTGCATAGGTTTCGATTAGATAGCTTGGGCACCTGTTTCGATCAACTTCAAAAAGCTCTCCGGCTTGAGGCTCGCTCCGCCGACGAGCCCGCCGTCGACATCCGGGCAGGCGAGGAGTCCCGCGAAATTTTCGGGCGTGACGCTGCCGCCGTACAGAATGGCCGTGGTTTCGGCCGGGGGAACGGAGAGGGCTCCGGCCGCCGCTCCGCCAGCTGTACCAGCCCCACGCAGCCACTGGCGAATGAAGGCATGGGCTTCCTGGGCCTGCTCGGGAGTGGCAGTCAGGCCAGTACCGATGGCCCAGACCGGCTCATACGCCAAGGTCAGGCGCGCCCAGTGCGTGCGAGAAAATTCGAGTCCCTTGGATTTCATCCAAGCGCCCGCCGCACGGAACACTTCGCCGAGCTGCCTCGAGAGAACCGCTTCGGTCTGGCCGGCTTCGCGCTCCGGACGAGTCTCGCCGATGCAGAGGATCACTTCAAACCCCTGGCTCAGGAGCGAGGCCGTCCGCTTGCCTGCCGATTCATCGGTTTCGCCGAAATGCTGGCGCCGTTCGGAATGGCCGACGAGCGAAAGCTCGATACCGATTTCTTTCAGTAGTGGCGCTGAGACTTCTCCGGTGAATGCTCCTGAAGCCTCGAAATGCGTGTTCTGCGATCCGACCTGAAGGAGGTCCGACCAGCCGTGCTGGGCCACCGAGGCACGTGCCACTTCAAGGCTGACCGCGGGAACAAGCACCGCACTCTGGAGTGCCCGGCCACCAGAAGCGCGGCGAACCGCATCGCTCGGAAAGCCGAGCCTGGCGAGCCCGTCCAAAAACGCGCGCGCAGCCGCAGGGCCGTGGTTCATCTTCCAGTTGCCGGCAACGAAGACTCCGCGTGGTTTCGACATTCGAATCAGAGTGTCTGGCTCTGCAGCTGCTTCTGGCGCTGCGAGATCTTGAGTACGTCGATGCCCGGAAGACCCTTGCCCTCGAGGTACTCGAGCACCGCTCCACCGCCGGTGCTCAGGTGGTCAAAGCTCGCGGCCGTTCCGGACTGCTGGATCGCCGAGACGGTATCTCCACCGCCCACGACCTTCATCGCACTCGTCGCTGCAACGGCCTTGGCCACTTCGAAAGTTCCCACGGCGTATTCCGGTTTTTCGAACCAGCCGAGCGGACCGTTCCAGAAGATCGTTCCGGCGTTGGCGACGAACTCGCTGAATTTGGCGATCGTCTTCGGACCAATGTCGAACCCGGCGTTCGTGTCGGCAGGAACCAGGCACGGAATGTTCCGGCGCTTGGCTTCACGCATGATGAGCTTCGCGGCCTCGACATCGTCGGGCTTCGGCTGCTTGGCATTTGCCGGAACAGTGTCACCCTGGGCCTGCCAGAACGCGTGAGCCATGGCTCCGCCGATCAGAAGTCCATCCACCTGCTTCAGGAGCGACTCGATCGTGGCGATCTTGTCAGTGACCTTCGAGCCGCCGAGAATGGCGTAAAACGGGCGCTTCGGCTGCGAGAGGAGCGGGTCGAGAAACTTCAGTTCCTTTTCGATCAGGAGTCCCATTCCCTTGAGCGGGACGATCGAGGGCACGCCATAGGTGGAGGCGTGCTTGCGGTGCGCGGTGCCGAACGCATCGGTGATGTAGACTTGCGCGAGCTTTGCCAGCTGTGCCGCGAATTCCGGATCGTTGGCTTCTTCGCCCGCGTGAAAGCGCAGGTTCTCGAGCATCATGATCTGGCCGTTTTTCAGGCTTGCGGCCATGAGTTCGATGCCTTCGCCGACGCAGTCATCCGCAAGCGTGACATCGTCTTCGCCGAGCAGTTCCGCCAGATGCGCGGCCACAGGCTCGAGCGAGTACTCCTTCTTGGCTTTGCCGTCGGGGCGACCGAGGTGCGAGGCGATGATGATTTTGGCTCCCTTTTCCTGGGCGAGCTTGATCGTCGGAAGCGCTTCGCGGATTCGGTTGTCGTCGCTGACGGCACGGTGTCCACTCGCGTCGGCATCCGTCAGCGGTACGTTCAGGTCGAGACGCAGGAGCACCGCCTTGCTGTGGAGGTCGAAGTCACGAATGCTCTGGATGAGGGTGGGGTTTAGCGAGCTCATGAATGCTTCACCATGTAGTCGGTCAGGTCGAGCATGCGCTGCGAGAAGCCGCTTTCGTTGTCATACCAGCTGATGACCTTGACGAAGTTGCCATCGAGCACAGCCGTGAGCTTGGAGTCGATCGTCGAGCTGGCGACCGAGCCGTTGAAGTCGCTCGAGACGAGCTCGTGCGTTTCATAGGCGAGAATTCCCTTCATCGGACCTTCAGCAGCAGCCTTCAGCGCGGCGTTGATGGCGGCGGCATCGGTCTTCGTCTTGAGCTCGGCCGTCAGGTCGACGAGCGAGACGTTCGGGGTCGGTACGCGGATGGCGAGGCCGTCGAGCTTGCCCTTGAGGTGCGGCAGCACGAGTCCTACCGCCTTGGCGGCGCCGGTCGTGGTCGGAATCATCGACAGGGCGGCGGCGCGCGCGCGGCGCAGGTCCTTGTGCGGAAGATCCAGCACGTTCTGGTCGTTGGTGTAGCTGTGAACCGTCAGCATCGTGCCGCGAACAATGCCGAACTTTTCGTCGATGACCTTGGCCATCGGTGCGAGGCAGTTCGTGGTGCAGGACGCGTTGCTGACGATGATGTGCTTCGAAGCGTCGTAAGTGTTTTCGTTCACGCCCATGCAGATGGTCTGATCGGCGTCCTTCGAAGGCGCCGAGACGATCACGCGCTTGGCGCCGGCCTTGAGGTGGAGCAAGGCCTTTTCCTTATCGGTAAAGATGCCCGTGCACTCGTGGATGTAGTCGGCGCCGACTTCGTTCCACTTCAGGTTTTCGGGATTCTTCTCGGCAGTGAGGCGGATCTTCTGGCCGCCCGCGATCAGGAAGCCGTTCTCGACCTTCACTTCACCCGGAAACGTTCCGTGAACGGAGTCATACTTGAAGAGGTGGGCAATCTGCTCGGGAGTGCTCAGGTCGTTGATGCCAACGATCTGGAAATTCCTCGCCTGGTTCTCCGGCGCCAGCGCCAGGCGAACGATTTTGCGACCAATACGACCGAAGCCATTAATACCGATTTTGATGGGTTGGGACATGGCCGAAGTCGTACCACAAAACTTCAGAGGTCGGGCCCACCTTTTGGTTCAGTTCCGCGTCAAAATCGCCGTTCGACCGGGTCGATCCCGCCTCCCTCAGGCTCGGACCGAAAGAGTACGTCCGCTTCAGACAACGCTGCTGACGCAGGGAACGCTTGCCGTGGTTGGCGGACGCACCTCTTTCGGATCTGCGCCTGGAGGCTGCGGGTTACCGGCGAACCGTGATGACCGGGGCCGGCGAGCCCAGGATGACTCCGCGGGCGGTGCTTCCGAGGAAGCTGCCGAGCAGGAGGCCCCGGGCATGGGTTCCCATGACCACCAGCGACGCCCCCTCCTGGCGTGCCGTATCGATGACGGCTTCGGAAGCGTGGATTCCGGTTTCGACGAGGCTGGAGGAAAATTCGACTCTGGCTTTTTTCGCCTTGGCGGCGACCTTGGTCAGCGACTTCTCGGCATCCTTCTTGAGCCCACGAATCAGCTCCTGAAGCTCGCGCGAGCCCGACGGAGTCGACATCGCAGTCTGGATCAGGGGATGAAGCCCGGCCTGGAGGTGATGGACGGCATGCACACGTCCCTTCAATTTTTTGGCGAGCTCGATGGCGTAGTGCTCCGCCGGAGCGCTGGTCTTGTCGAGCTGGGTCGCGACCACGATGACCGGCTTGTCCTTGCCGGCAAGCTTGGAGCGCGAGGCCTGGGCCTGCGCCTCCGGGCCGACGGTCATGACCGGAACACGCGAGTGGCGCAGCACTTCTTCGGCCACGCTTCCGAGAAACGCGCGAGTAAGTCCGGTCTTTCCGCTCGTCCCTTGGACGAGGACCTCGAATTTACCCTTCTGCGCCGTGACCTTGGCGATGGCCGGAACGGGATGCCCGACCAGGAAACGCGCCTTGGTGATTCCTTCAAACGGATTCACGAGGTTTTTGAGCTGCTCTTTTTGCGAATCCAGAATGACCGTGGCAGCCTGCGGAATCTGCGCGATTTCGCCGATGTTGGCGACGTAAAGCACTTCCACGGAGGTTCCGAGGCGCCTTGCCAGGGCGAGCGACATATGGTTCACCGCCTTCGTCCGCTGAACCGAAGCAGCGTCCTGTTGAAGATCCGTCGTCACCAGCAAAGGAAGTTTCTTGGCCATGGCTCGGTCATACCGCATCCCCCGGGCGGGCGATAGGGGAGGAACGGGATGGGGTCGACCCGGCATCCTGCCGGGGAAACCTGAATCGACCGATTCCTGTCGAACTGTCGAAGCCTTGGACAGTGGATCGGCTTCCACCGGGGCTCTGGAAGCAGGGGTCGGGCTCGACAGGGTGTGGCACCCGCCTTGCTTCTCCTACCTGCGAGGGGAACTCTATCCATGATCATTTCGCCCACTCATAAAAAACCCGCCTGGATCTCTCTGGGCCTTGCACCACTCCTTTTCGGTGCGCTCTTCTGCCCCTCGGCCCACTCTGCGGACACGATCGTCCGGGTGACTCGAACGATTGTTTTGAACGAGCGGGGCAAGACGTACGATTTCTCAGGAAAGCTTCATGTCTGGAAGGGAACCAAGTGGAACTGCAATGGAGAGCGTGAAAGCGGTCCGGAGATCCTGCGAATCGAGGCAGACAATATCACCGTTAAGAACTTCAAGTTCATTGGTGATGGCAAGACGAGTGGATCTCGTGGCTTGGGAGAGCCGATTCACATCGCGGGCTGTGTCGAAGGGCAGGGAAATCTCTGCTCTACGGCATTCAGGGCCCCGCCCGCGAAGACATGATCACGATTGGCACTCCGGGATCGGAAGACATCACGATTCGGAATTCCGTGCTGCGGGCGACTCCGAGCAAGTCGAGCTGGGACAAGACGATCCAGATCAATTTAGGAAAGAACATCAAGATCCTCAACAACCGTTTCGAAGGCGGTGAGCGCTGCGTTCGATTCAAGCCGAATACGAGCGGCGAAATGCGAGGAAATACCTTCAACGGCTGTGTGACGGCCATTCAGGCGTCTTCCAATGATGCGGACATTCAACCGATGAGACATGGGCCGACGGTCGTGACGGTCAAATCGAATCGGTACAACGGAGTCCAAAACCGGGTTCGTTAGCTCGGCGGTCAGGTCACCATCAAGGAGTAGGCCTTTTCACAAGGGGGACGTATGCGGAATCCGTGTTCTTCCAAAAAACAGTCTCTCGTTCCCGCGTTTGCAGTGTTCTTGCTGCTGACCTGGGCTGGGTTGCGCCTGACGGAAGTTCCCGCTGCAGCTCTCTTGGAGGGTCCGGCCGAGTCATCGCTGGCGAGTGTTCACTCGGAAGATCCTCGTGATACCTCAAGTCCGATCTCGGCAAAACCCCAGCGCGATGTTCTTCGCTGGTCTCAGGCTGCTCCGATCGTCGATCCTGTTGCTGATCCTGCCGCCGATCCGATGGAGCAGGCCCACCGCCAGCAATGTCGTGAGTCGCTCTTTGTGCTCGGGGTTTCAGTGGAGACCAGCCACTGCGCCGATCCGCAGATTTCCGAGCGCATACGTGACGCCGGAATGGCCTGCGCCGAAACGCGAGAGCCCGAAGATCTCGGGCCCGGTTCCGTTTGCGAATCCACTCGAGAGACGATGCAGGCCTTCCTGCAGATGCTTCCGGCCTACCGCAATCCTCGTCTGATCGGAGAGCCGAACTATCCGGCAAGGCGGTTCTTTACGGGAGTCACCGAGTACCTTCAGATGGTCTCGCCAGAGGAGCAGGAAGTGCTGCTCGAGGCAGGACTTGCGGCCCTTCACCAGCTTCCGGAATCTCGCGAATCGCTGCAGAATGCCCAAAGCTGGGCGGAGTACTGGCAGGATGTTTCGCCCGAGCTGGCAAGCCGACTGGCCCAGCTCGAGGCATCTCACTTGAAGCGACGAGAGCTGCAGTTCAACTAGAACAGGCTTACCGGTACTTGCGATAAGTCTTCAGCGACTTTTTGAAGTTCTTTCGGTAGGCCGCCCAGGGGTCCGACCACGGAAGCGCAGGCTGCGCCAGCCCGCGGACGAGCTTCAGCAATCCCACGACATCATCCTTGTGCACGAATTCCGGAGCTGGGCCTTCAGGGCCCGCACAGTCGGGTCCGCCCTGGAATCCCTGGTTGTGGTAGTTGCCCAGCGGCACTGAAAGCCCGATGGCTGGAAGGCCGTACACGGTGGCTGCCGTGGCTTCGCAGGAGCCGCCGTCCATGATGCGGCGCTGATGGCGGGTGACGGCGGGCTCTTTTCCTTTGGCCGGTACGTTCGGTAGATGCTTCTGCGCCAGCTCCGTCAGCACTTGAAGATAATCGGGATGAAAAACCGTCTTCCGATCGCCGAGGCGCACGACCGGCCCCTTGCCGATGTCGGCTCCGGGAAGCGTGCGTGAGGTTTCGAGGCTCACGGCAATGACTTCACGCTTGGCTTTCTTGTACCAGCCGAGCTCAAAGTGTTCGATCGCTCCCACGAACCCGACCTCTTCGGCGCGGGTCAGAAGTCCAAAGGTCGGGCCCACCTTTTGGTTCAACTTTGCATCATTTTTGCCGCGGGCTCCGATCCTGGCTGGAGAGGACTTCGCTCCGGCCGCCTTCCCCGAGGACTTTCCATAAAGTTCGCGCATCAGCGACAGAATCGCGAAACATCCCACGAGGTCATCGGCGGCCTTCGTGTAGTAGCAGCCGTTTTCTTCGAAGCACGGAGCGCGGAATTGAAAACCGCCGTAGATGGACGTGGGCTTGCCGGCAAAATGTGCGTAGACCGAGCTTTCGTCGAAGCGGACGGTGGCGGTTTCGATGGCCTTGCCATGCTTGGCGATGACCACGTCCTGCAGCACGCCCGAGTCGGCATAGCCGTGAGCGCCATCGACGCTGAGCCACACCTTCGCCCCTTCGACATGCTTCACCGGCGATCCACCATGCCACTCGATCTTGAGTTCGGTGGGCGAGAGCCATTCGAGGCCGTGGAAGCCGGGATGGTCCATGTGAGCGATGAGCACGCGCGCGGGCTCGGTGGATTTTTTGGAGAGGGCCTTCAGATACTCGGCCTTCGACTTCGCACCGATGACGATGTTGCCATACGGGTCTTCGAAGAACGGTACTCCCGCTTCGACGAGCGTATCCTCGGCGAGGGCCTGGATCTGGTCCTCGCGGAACGGAGCGGTGGGGGTCGACAGCAGGGTCTCCAGCAAAGTCCAGTCGGTGCGCATGGAGAGGTTATAAGGGTCGGGCCCACCTTTTGGTAGAGGAGCGCGTCATGCGCGATATTTTGACGCGGATCTGAACCAAAAGGTGGGCCCGACCATTTGCCACCGCACTGCGGCGCCGGTAGGATCTTCGACATGGAAAAGACCAAGAAGACCACCGCGCGCAAGCCCAAGCTCGACCTGGACACCGTTTACCAGAGAGTCCTGAATACTTTGGTGCGTCTTCAGCCGCGAGACCTGACCTATTCGAAGATTTCGCGCTTCACGGGCGTGCCGCGTCCCACGCTCTATTACTACTTCGGCAACACCGTCGAAAATCTCGTCAGCGAAGCCGTTCGCTATGGCACGAAGGTCTTCCTGCAGCTCTATGAGGTTGCAGAAGACGACTCGGCGCCCGACTGGAAGACGCTCCAGCACAAGCGCATGGTGCGATCGCTTCGCCTGCTGCGCCAGCACCCCTGGAGCGCGGGGCTCTACCTGCGTTATCGCAACGACGCCGGCACGGTGGGAAAGACGATTCGCGAGGTCGAGAAGCACTACTTGCAGGAGGTCGCCCGGCTCTGGAAGAAGATGCACGGCAAGGCCGCCGATCCGGACGTGCTGAAGTATTCAGGTGCACTGAAGCTGGGGCTTTTCTTCGCGCTCGCCTCCGACGAAGGGCTCAAGGTTCCGCAGAAAGATGAAGATCTCGAGCGCTGGGCGCGCGAGATTTCCGGGCATATGAGCGCGGCCATGCAGCTCCAGCTCAAGGGGTGAGTGGGGGCCGAGAGCGCCGGGCTGTTCGTGGGTTGCGTCGATTATCGATACCCCCCCCTTTCACTTTTCGTGAAATGGGGGGGGTCTAAAAAATGATGCCACACCTTACCCCTCGCGAACCCAACGGCGCATCAGCTCGATGATCCGGGTCTGGTAGCGGCTTCCCTGCCTTTCGGCCTTGGTCCGAAACTGCTCAAGCAGGCGCTCGGGCACTCGCAGGCTGATGAGCTTTCGCTCTCCTTCGTGACCGTTCATGAGCAGCTGAAATTCTTCGATGAACTGCAGGGCCTGCTCAGGCGTGACGTGACGATCGAGCCCGATTCGCACGGTTGAGGTCTTTTGGACGACTTTGGTCTTCTTTTTGGCCTTCTTCATCGGCGCAGCAGCTCCTGGAGTGCCTTGACGTCCTCGCGGTCTTGCGGCCGGCCTGACTTCTTCTTCATTCGAATGAGTCCCTCGATCGAGGCCACCTTCAACTTCCGGCCATGAACTGTGAGCGTGATCGGGCTCAGTTCGCTGGGCGAATGGGTGAGAATGATGTCCACCTGTCGCTGGGGTTGTTTCGGATCGATGAATCCCCACGCCACCAGGTTTCGTCGTTTCAGGTACTCTTCGCGAAATTGATAGAGTTCCTTGGCTCGAAGCGGAAGGCGCGGTTCGAGCCCGAGGCGAGCCAGTACGGCCTCTGCGCTGGCGAAGGTTTTTTCGTTCAGCGCCACCACGATGTCGATGTCGAGGGTGCCGCGAATGGCGCCGTGAAGCCCAACGGCCACTCCGCCCACGAGGCAGTAGTCGATTTTCGAAGACTCGAGGGCCTTGCAGAGATCCAGGATGAACATGGTATCTACATGTATATACTTGTCTCTCGTGAAATGGAATAGGAGTCACTGAATCGATCTTCAGCTGGCGCCGCCGTCAGCTGTATTTGCCTGCTTGCGTTTTAGTGGGCCCTGGTTCGGAGGTATTTTGTTCACAAAACTCTGTGTCCGCGGCGACCCATCTTGCCGTGGCCGAAAAGCCATTCAGACTTGAAGGATGAGAAAGTACTCGGGGTGTCCGGGGTCATCCAGCATGCTTGACTCGCGCGCCGAGGGCGCTCGCGTAGGTCAGTCGCTCGTGAGTGTTCTGGTCGGCGCCGGCGTCTCGATGGCGATGCTCGGTGGCGTGATCACGATGATCCAGTACTCGCAGAAGGCGGGGCAGGGAGTTCAGGGTAAGTCAGATTTTGGCGCCCTGGTCGATTCGGTCCGAAGCATCACTTCGAGCGCGGACGCGTGCAAGACGGCGTTCGTGGATGCGAGTGGGGCGGCTGTGAAGATTCCCGCGCCTTCTGCAGGTGCTGACTCTTCGGTCGAGGCCCAGGCCATTCGGGTCGGTGGAGCGGATTTCATGCGCAAAGGAGAAAAAGCTGGTGCGGTCCAGCTCCAGGCCATTCGCCTGACTCGGCCGAAGGGTACAAGCGATCTGCTATCGGTTCAGCTCGTGGCCCAGAAGCAGGGCGAGGTTCTCGGGGGCTCGCGGGATCTTCAGAACGTGAAGCCACTTCTCCTTCAGGCGAGCTTCGGCGCGGACGGCGCGATCTCGAGCTGTCAGATGGGAGGGGCGGGGTCTGGAGGTAGTCCGGGTGCGATCGGGTCCTGGTGTGGCCTGAGCGTGACCCAGGCTACCGGGTCTGAAAATGTGGAGATGATCAAGATTGATGGCACCGCCGTGCCGAAGGGCGAAAAGCGGCTCGTTGCCGCATGCCTCGGGCACGATCCTTCCGTCAGCTGTCCCGCGGGTTACGTCAGGATCTTTCATTGGTCGACAGCAGAGGTGATGCGGACGCAGACTCCCGGAAAGCTCGAGTTCTGTGTCAATGTGGCCAGCTCTCCCTCGGTCGCCGGAGTCCAGTCCTGTCCGCAGGGCATGAGCCTGGTGGGCAACCCCGGATCGCGAAGCGCTTACTGCATCGATACGCAGAGAAGGCCGAAGGCCCTGTTCAAATCGGCGACCCAGGTCTGTTTTTCGGAAGGCAAGAAGATGTGCAACCACAATGAGTGGAGCACTGCCTGCCACCAGCAGAATTCAGCGCAAAAGCCGAGTCCCGCAATTCCTGAAATGAATCTCTCGGCACTGGAGTCTCGCGAGTGGATCTACTCGATGCAGACGTGGTCGGGTGGGTCGCATATCGGAGGCCAGTTCCTGGGAGGCAGCCTGGTCTACGGACCCAAAAACTGTGATGTCGGATCGGCGCTATCCGACGAGGTCGAGGCGGCCGCCGCGAACACCTCCTACCGGTGTTGCACTCAATAGCGATGAAGAGGCTAAAACAATGCCATATTTTTTAGGGAAATCGGGGTCATTCACCATCCGTGACTCGCGCGCTGAGAGTACTCGCGCAGGTCAGTCGCTCGTCAGTGTTCTCGTCGGCGCCGGCATCTCGATGGCGATGCTCGGCGGCGTGATCACGATGATCCAGTACTCGCAGAAGGCGGGTCAGGGAGTTCAGGGGAAATCGGATTTTGGCGCCCTGGTCGATTCGGTCCGGAGCATCACTTCAAGTGCGGACGCGTGCAAGGCGGCGTTCGTGGATGCGAGTGGCTTGGCGGTGAAGATCGCTGCGCCTTCCGCAACCGCGGACTCTTCAGTCGAAGCCCAGGCCATTCGGGTCGGCGGAGCAGATTTCATCCGCAAAGGAGAAAAGGCGGGTGCGGTATTGCTTCAGTCCATTCAACTGACTCGACCCAAGGGTACCAGCGATCTCCTTTCCGTTCAGCTCGTCGGACAGAAGCAGGGCGAGGTGCTGGGCACACGCGATCTTCAGAACGTGAAGCCTTTTATTTTGCAGGCGAGCTTTGGCTCTGACGACACGATCTCGAGCTGTCAGATGGGGGCGGGAGCCGGGGCCGGAGTTGGAGTCGCCGGGATTGCCTGTCGCACCGTCGACAGCGGAGCGCCGGTTCAGGTGTCGGAGACGTTCTGCAGTGCCACCGAACATCGCACCGGTGGCGGCTGCAAGGAGTTCGGATCGGCCTACATGTATAGACATTATCCTGTGGTCCACGCGGATGGTCGCGAGGGCTGGCATTGCGCCTCGGGATCCACGGGTACGCTATCCACGGCCTACGCCATCTGCTGCCGAAAAACCGTCCAGCGGACCTGCCAGAGATTGCAATTTCCCACGAAGGACATGGGCGTCTCGGGAGTGCTTCGCATCCAGGGCCATGATTCGTATGCCTCCACTGCCATTCAGTGGTGCAAGGAGCAGGGCTTCACCGGCCCCACGACTCGGATCAAGGAGTACAATGATTCCGGAAATCGGGCGCTCTGGGGCGGTACTGCCTGGGGCACTAACGTGGGCGGCGTGACCATCGAAGAGCTCGAGTGCTGCGCGCAGTAGAGGGCGCAGCAGACCCCGACTGAGCTCAGCTCTCTGTTTCTCTCATGAGATCCATCATTTACCGACCTTAGAAGTCCTTAGGTGCGGTGCGTAATCGCGTGGGCGATACCTGTCGCATCGAAAGGACTCCTTCATGAAGAACCTTCCCTCGCGTCTCGCCCTTTTTGCCCTGCTTGCCTGTGCCCCGGCCTGGGCGGCCGAACCCTCTGCTGAGGCTCTGAGTTTCGACGTCCGATCGATTGCCGAAAAGCTGGTTTTCGGCGGAGGAGGCTGCGTGGACGGCATGGACCTGAACGCCTCGCCTGAAGAAAAGGCGGCGACCCGTGCTCGCGCTTTTCGAACCTTTCCGAAGGCATCCGAGCTTTCTTTTCAGGCACCCTCCGGCTTCGAGGCGATGACGTTTCGGCTCGGCACGAAGCTTCTGCGCAGCACCAGCAATCGCCGCGATCCGATCGAGCTGCTGAAGTTCAACATCACCGACAACACCGTCGAAGTTCGCGATCGATTCACCCAGTCGGCCAATCTCTTTCTGGCCTCTCTGGGCGACGCTCCTGTTCGCATCTGCGTGGAGTGCTTTCGAAATGCCGACTATCTTTATCAGGGTTTGCTTCGGGTCATGGCTCAGGGCAAGCACCAGGTGTCGAAGCGCGAATTTGACCAGCTTTTTTTCAGCGGAATGAAGACCTGGGTTTGTGCCGGGGAGTGAATAGATCCTGGAGGGTGGGGGGCCTCGATTCGAGGTCGCTCACGAGCTGGCCTTTTTCTTCGGGGCGTCGCCGTGGCCTGCTTGTGCTTCGAGTGCGGCCCTCTGGGCCTCTTCAAAGGTACGAAAACGGTAGACCCCGCGTCGGATGAACGGCCGGTGCCCCGGAAGGCGCTGCCTCAGGTCGGCCACCAGTTTGAGGAACTCGCCCGCCGCTTCGAGATCAGTTCGAGGTCGGCGTTTTCCGACGGTTTTCATGCCTCTTCAGGATAGGGAGTTTCAGGGGAGGGGTCAAACCGGCGAATTGCCTCGCTTTACTGACGCATTGCGTATAGGGTCGCGGCATCTCACTCTTTGTTCGGTTCCTGCAGCCCCAGCAGGCCGACCTGTCCGCCCTCAGAAGCTGCAGTAATCCCGGGGCGGAAATAAAAAGAGAAAATTCATGAATTTCAGTGACTTGAATCTGATTGCGCCGCTTTTGGACGCGTTGAAGGCAACCGGCTATGAAAAGCCCACGCCCATCCAGCAGAAGGCGATTCCGATCGTGCTGCAGGGGAGCGATCTCCTCGCGATCGCCCAGACCGGAACCGGCAAGACGGCCGGCTTCGCGTTGCCGATGTTGCAGCTGCTTGCGAAGTCGTCGCAGCAGGCTGGTTCAGCTTCGCAGATCCTCAGCGGCGCTCCCGCCCCGGCCGCCACGGCCGCCGCGCAGCCGGTGAAGGTGGGGGGAATTACCCCGGCTTCCGTCGGAGCAGGCGCTCCTCGCGCTCCGTCGCCTGGCGCTCCGCGCGCCGGCTCAGGCCCGCGTAAGATCCGCGCATTGATCCTGACTCCGACGCGTGAGCTCGCGTCGCAGATCGGCGAAAGCTTCGCGACCTACGGAGCGCGCCTGAATTTGAAGCACACGGTCATCTTCGGCGGAGTGGGACAGAACCCCCAGGCTTCCGCAGTCCGACAGGGCGTCGACATTGTCGTGGCCACTCCGGGACGACTGCTGGACCTCATGAACCAGAAGCTCATCAAGTTTGATGGTCTCGAAATTTTCGTGCTCGACGAAGCCGATCGCATGCTCGACATGGGATTCATCCACGACGTCAAGCGCGTGATCTCGCAGATTCCGCGCGAGCGGCAGACCCTGTTTTTCTCGGCGACGATGCCCCAGGAAATCACGAAGCTCGCTTCGGCAATCCTGCATCAGCCGGTTCGCGTGGAAGTCACTCCGGTGGCCAGCACCGCCGACCGCATCGCGCAGGCCGTGATGCACGTGCAGGAAAACCAGAAGACGGCGCTCCTGAAGAAGATGCTCGAAAACAACGAGGTCACCCGTGCTCTCGTGTTCACGCGCACCAAGCGCGACGCCAATCGCGTTGCAGAATCACTGACGGCAGCCGGTTACGGCGCTGCCGCAATTCATGGCAACAAATCGCAGGGAGCGCGGGAGCGAGCCCTCGACGACATCAAGTCAGGAAAGATCCTGGCCCTGGTTGCCACGGACATCGCTGCACGCGGCATCGACATCGACGAGCTCTCGCACGTCTTCAACTACGATATTCCGAACGTTCCGGAGAGCTACGTGCACCGTATCGGCCGCACGGCTCGCGCCGGACGTGACGGTGTTGCCGTGTCGTTCTGTTCGCCTGCTGAGCGGGCGTTTCTGGTGGACGTCGAGCGCCTGATTCGCAAGCGGGTGCATGTCCTGCCGACTCCGGAAGGCCTCGAAGTCGAATCGCGCAAGCGCGGTGGTGGCGGCGGCGGCGGACGTGGTGGTCAGAATCGCGGTCGCCCGGGCCAGGGCGGCGGCAACGGCCAGCGCTCGCACCAGGGAAATTCGAGTGGGCGCAGTGGCCACGGCCAGCGCGGCGGGCACGGAAATCGTCCGCACCGGTGAGTGATCTGCCTTTTTGAAATCTGGACTTTACCGTTGAGAAGCAGCGTAAAAAGGTGACAACCGTCAGGGCCCATCCTCGTCGCGTACCGGTGAGTTCAAAGAACCCCTCTGGTATTACGATCGTCGATCGACACCCACGGCAACTTCCTGGATCGAGTCTGGACGCTCAGGGTATTCGATCGATTACAGCTTCACGAGATCGAAGGGGACTCATCTATCCGTCGGATGACAAGCTTGGATTCCGAAACGGCGATAAGTATGATGAGATCATCGCGATCTGGGTCGATTATTTCAACGAGAGGTTTGCCGCACGACCACCTGGCGCTCCTTTGGATCCAGACGCCATCAAGGCCTTGATCGCAAGTGAGTCAGGATTTGAAAAGAGCCCCAGGACTCCACAAGCAATCGGTATTGCTCAGATCACTCCTGAAACATTGAAAATTTTGTTGAATCCAGCGGGCGAAGCCAAGGACTTCACTTTTCATGGAATCCGGGCGGAGGGTAAGCTGGGACGGGGTGCCACGCCAGAGGAGATCGTCCTCGAATACAAAGGGTTGCTAAAGAGTAAAAGTGATTACCAGGAACGAGCCTTGAGAAACTTCAGAGAGAACTATGCCATTCTCAAGAAAAAATAGTCTCATTGGTGCACTGCTGCTGTCCGTGATCTCGCAGAGTTGCAGCACTTCGTCTTATCGGGTGATTGATCAGGATCGCTATCGCACCGAGCTGCAGGTCACACCGGACCGCGTCCTTCTGGAATGTGAGGATATCAAGGATCATGCGAATGCGGACGATCCGAGGGGCAGTTTTGGTTTCATGATTCACGTGCTTGACGAAGAAGACACAGTGTTGAGCATCATTCAGGAGCCAATCACCACCCGAAAACACTGCTTGAAGCGGGTAGACCACATTGCGAAAATCCTTGAAGGCGGACAGAAAATCTACATTGGAGCGCACTTAACTCTTCGTCAGCCCCGTGTGATGGGCAGCCGCAGTTTTTCTGAGTTCGGGAAGAAGGGGGTCTTTTTTGAAAACGGACGATCGTTGCAGCTCTCTGTCATCAAAAATGAGCACGGTCAGTGCTACAGCGCGACCAATGAGATGGATCAGCCGTGCATGCCGCCCGAGTTCCCCATCAGGGACGTCCCGAATCCTTGAATGACTTATCCCGGCTTCTTCGGAAGCTGGGCTGCCATCCAGTCGAGCAGGTCCTTGCAGGGCAGCAGCAGCTTCGCGATCTCGACGGCAAATCGTTCCGTGCCGAAGCTCTTCGGAAAATCGATCTCCTTTGCGGCATAAAGGCCGTTGTGGAGCAGATACTCGGCATTCGAGTGATCCGGGTCATACCCCCGGGGAATCTTCTTGAGCTCGCGCCCCTTCATTTCGAAGCCTGCGCGCTCGAGTGGAGAAAGTGCGTTCGAAAAGCTCATCTCGGAAGGAGTCTGCGTGATGCGTTCGCGGAAGATCGCCCGCTGCAGTGACTGAAAGCGCCAGATCCCACCGCCGAGAGCGAGACCTGTGGGGTCCAACCCAAGGTAGAGGCCTGGAGCCCAGTCCTTGTCGAAGCGCCGATCGTGAAACCAGTAGCCGATCCAGGTCTTGTACGGAGTCTTGTCGTCAGAAAACCGCGTGTCGCGATTGATGCGAAAGAGCGACTTGCCCGAGATCTCGAGCCACGGGAAACGGGCCGAGAGCAGAGGGCGAAGGTCTTCGGCGAGCTGCTTGGCGGGATTTCGGAGATCCTGCTCGTACTGGTCGCGATGGGCGTCGAACCACTCGCGGGTGTTGTGACGCTTGAGGCTTCGCAGGAACCTGATGGCGGGCTCGCCGAGGGGCTTTTTCATGGGGTCTCCTGAGTCGTGAGGTCTTAATGGGGGGCCTTTCCGGCGTCTAGTACAATGTAAGTCGTTGATATCAATGCAAAATTTAATTAACAGAGGGTTCGGCGCTGCCCACAAAATGACGCAACTGCGAAACCAAATGGTGGCCCCGACCATTTTCAGGCGTCTTTTCATGACGCGGTGTGGTATCTCGGGCCACCACTTAACGGAGATTTCATGGAAAATTTTAATGAACTGAACCTCAGCGCGCCGATCCTCAAGGCCATCACAGAAATGGGCTTTGAGAAGCCGAGTGCCATTCAGGTGGCCGCGCTTCCGGTTCTTTTGGGCGAACCCACCGACTTTATCGGGCTCGCCGCCACGGGCACTGGCAAGACTGCCGCCTTTTCGATTCCGCTTCTCGAGCGGCTCGATGTCGAAACGAAAAACGTCCAGGCCCTGGTGCTCTGCCCGACCCGCGAACTCGCGATCCAGGTCGCTCAGCAGATTGAACTCGTTGGTCGCTACCTGAAGATGGGAGGCGTTCGCGCCCTTCCAGTCTACGGTGGATCCAGCTTCGGCGACCAGATCAGCGGCATCAAGCGTGGTGCACAGGTCGTTGTCGGAACTCCCGGTCGACTCGTGGACCATCTCAAGCGCGGCACGCTCTCTTTGGAAAATGTAAAGACCGTCATCCTCGACGAGGCCGACGAGATGATCTCGATGGGCTTCAAGGAAGACCTCGAATTCATCCTCGCCGCCATTCCGGAAGGACAAGCCAATACCTGGCTGTTCTCCGCGACCATGAGCCCGGGTGTCCGCTCCGTGGCATCGGAGTACCTCGAAAATCCGCAGCAGGTTCAGGTGAACCGCGGCGGCAAGATGCTGCCCGAAAACGTCGAGCAGCTCTATTACGTGACGCAGGAATCCAATAAGCCGGAAGTCCTCTGCAAGCTCATCGAGTCGGCAGATGATTTTTACGGACTGATCTTTTTCCAGACCAAGGCGCTGCTCGTCGAAGTGGCCGATTTTCTTTCTTCGAAGGGATTCAAGGTCGACTGCCTTCATGGCGACATGGACCAGAATGCCCGCGAACGCACGATGAAGGCGTTCCGCGAACGCCGCGTGAGCATGCTCCTCTGCACCGACGTCGCATCGCGCGGCCTCGATGTGAAGGACGTCACGCACGTCATCAACTACTCGCTGCCGCGTGAGCTCGACTCGTACGTCCACCGCATCGGCCGCACGGCCCGAAGCGGCAAGGCCGGCGTGGCGATGAGCCTCGTCACGAGCAGCCACAAGGGACTCGTCCGCCGCATTGAAAAACTGACCAGCTCGCGCATGATCGAAAGCCGCGTTCCGTCGCGGAAGGAAATCGCCATGCGCAAGGTCACGCGCCAGCTCTCGACTTTCCAGGAGCAGGACCACTGGGGCAAGGTCGTCGAAGTCATGGGCAACGAGTGGCGCGATGCCGTCTCGAGCATGATGCCGGACGAAATCGCAGCACGCTTCCTTGCGCTCATGAATCCAGACCTGTTTGCCGATCTGCGCGGCCCGCAGGGCGAACCCGTGGTGAAGGTCGAGCGTGAAACGCGCCTGGCGGATCGTCCGGATTTTTCGGGCGAGCTCGAAGATCGCCGTGAAATGAATCGCGAACGTCGTCGCGACCGAAATGAGCGCGATGAGCGAAATGTGTTCGTTCCGGGCGCGGCGGCCGGCAAGAAGGGACGCTACGTCCACGACCATGGCCGCTTTCAGGTGAAGACCGAAGATCAGATCGAACCCGCCGTCGTGGAGTTCCGCGAAGAGGCGCCTGCTGCTTCAGCAGCTGCTCCTGAGGCGGTTCCTCAAACCGGCATCGTCGGCAAGCGCCCATTTCATGATCGCAAGGAAGGCGGCTTCGCCGGCAAAGGCGGATTTGGAAAAGGCCGCTTCGGTGACCGAAAGCCCGGTGGATTCAGCAAGGGCGGTTTTGGCGGCAAGGGCGGCTTCGGCGGCCCGCGTCGGTTTGACGATCGCAAGGAAGGTGGCTTCGGCGGTTCACGTCCGTGGCAGCGCCGCGATGACCGCAAGAGCGGCGGATTCGGCGATCGCCATTCGAGCGGCGCCGGAATCACCCCGGTCGGAGAGGCGGGCTCCAAGGCTGCCTTTCCGGGACTGAAAAAGAAGTTTGATCGTCCGTACGGCAAGCCTCATAGTGCCAAGCCGCGATGGAAAACCTGATCCAGCTTCAGCAAGGTTCAAAAGCCTACGGTTCCAAGGTCCTCTTTGATGAGGCCTCGTTTTCGATCAACGAGGGCGAGCATGTCGGAGTCATCGGTCCGAACGGGGCAGGAAAAACCACGCTCTTCAAGGCGCTGATCGGCGAGGAACAGCTCGACTCCGGTGACATCATCCGTTCGCGCGGACTTCGCCTGGGCTACCTCTCGCAGCACGACACCTGGCGTGCTGACGAGACGATCGAGGAGTTCATTTCCTCGGCCGCAGTGCTTCCGATCTGGGAGTTGAAGACCCTCGGTCGCGGACTCGGTCTTTTGGACGAGCACTACGAGCGTCCGATCCAGTCCTTCAGTGGCGGCTACCGCATGCGTGCGAAGCTCCTGAAAATGCTGGGGGCGCAGCCGAACCTGATGCTCCTCGATGAGCCGACAAACTACCTCGATCTCGAGACTCTGCTGGTGTTGGAAAAATTCCTCCAGGGCTTCGACGGGGCGTTCCTGCTGATCTCGCATGACCGAGAGTTTCTCAGGCGCACCACCGACCACATTGTCGAAGTCGAAGGCGGTTCCATCACCAAATACAATGGCAACATCGATGACTACTTCGAGCAGAAGGAGATGCTTCGCCAGCAGCTCGAAGCCCGGGCCATGTCGGTCGAGCAGCGCCGGAAGGAAGTGCTCGATTTCGTCGCGCGCTTCGGTGCCAAGGCGACGAAAGCCAAGCAGGCCCAATCAAGACTGAAGTCGCTCGATCGCATGGAGACGATCGAGGTGAAGGCACTGCCGACGCGTGCCCGCTTTCGGATTCCTTCTCCTGCACGCTCTGGAAAGCTCGTGCTCGAGGTAAAGAGTGCGGAGCTGGGTTATCCTGAACGCAAGGTGCTCGAAGGGCTCGATCTCCGCCTGATGGGCGGAGATCATCTGGCGGTGGTGGGATTCAATGGGGCAGGCAAGAGCACGCTCCTGAAGACCATCGCGGGAAGGCTCGAGCCGATTCGCGGCACCATCGAGCATGGCTATGAGGCGACGTTTGCATTCTTCGCGCAGCACGTGGCTGAAGAGCTAAATCCGGAGCACACGGTGCTGCGCGCGCTCCAGCAGAAGGCGCATCCGGCAGTCCTGCCGCAGGAGATTCTCGATCTGGCAGGCACGCTGCTTTTCGCCGGAGATGCCGTACAGAAGCCGATCCGTGTGCTCTCTGGAGGCGAGAAGTCGCGTGTGGCACTCGGTCAGGTGCTCCTCCAGAAGGCTTCGTGCCTGCTGCTCGACGAACCGACCAACCATCTCGATTTCGACACCGTCGAGTCTCTGGCACAGGCGCTCGAAAAATACGAAGGTTCGATCATTGCCGTCAGCCACGATCGCTCGTTCATCCGCCGAATCGGAACGAAGATCCTCGAAGTGCACCAGGGGCGCGCGAGTACTTATCCCGGAACTTACGATGAGTACGTCTGGAGCGTCGAGAATGGTGGGTACTCGACCCTGACGGACGGTGCTGGTTCCGGAACGCCAGACTTGAAGACAGGTGCTGTATCAGCTGGCGGCAGTGAAGCCGCCGCCAAAAAGCCCAACTACAAGGAAGAGAAGAAGGCGCTGGATCGTCGACTTCGGCAGCTCGAGCAGAAGATCGCGCAAAGCGAGAACACGGTGGCCAGGAACCATGTGCGCATCGCGGAAATCAATGAGGAGCTCACGGCAGGAAAGGGTAACTCGATCACCCTGATCGCTGAGATGGGAAAGCTCCAGCAGGAGGTTGATGCCTGCGAGACCACGTGGATGGAATCCGCCGATGAACGCGAAAAAGTGCTCGCGGAGATCGCGGCGCTCTAAGTTTCCAATTTAAAAAAAGACCAGGCCCGCCATCCGGGGGGATGGGCGGGCCTGGGACCAGTCCAACTGGTGTGCGAATCAGTTGGCCAGATTCTGGAGCATGTCCTTGGCCATCATGGCCCAGCCCTGGATCGTACCCTTGAGGGTTTCGATCATCTCAGGCTCTCCCTCCTGAATTTTCACGAGCTGCGTGCGGGCTTCGTTGCGGAAGCTTTCGACCTGTGCTGCCTCAAATTTTCCGCTGACGGTCAGGCCGCCGAAGAGGGTGGAGTCATCGAGCTTCACGCCGATGTTCTTGAACTGCAGTCCGAAGAACTCGACCGTATCGCGGTAGCGGATGGCGATCGAGCGGGTCTTTCCGTCGACGACTTCCGAAGAGACTTCGATCTTCTCGATGACCTTGCGGTCGGAGTCGTCATTACGATCGAGCAGGGCCTGCTTGAGTTCGACGAGTGCCGGGTAGACATCGCTGAGTGATCCAGCCTTTTCGAGCTGTCCCAGCACGGACATCAGCTTCTGGTAAGCCGGAAGATCGGCGGGGTCTGAGGGCTGCTGAACGCTTGTTCCGGCCTTGCGGGCCAGGAACTGCACGAGCTTCATCACCTGCGTCTGGAATCCCGCCTGAGCCTGGACGGCGACCGGAACCTTGCCGCTCTTCAGCGGGGCGCCAGCCTTGGATTTCAACGAAAATTTCACCGTAGTGGCTTCATTCGCTGCCCAGAGAGAAGTCTTGGCCGATGCGCTCAGCACCGTATCGAACTTCAGCTTTTCAATGTCCGCGGTCTTTGGATTGACCTTGAAGGAGATGGACTCGAGGACATCGTCGGCCTGGAAGGTCTGGTCGATGATCGACTGGATCTGCGTGTTGACCTTCGCGAAGTCGATGGTCGGAGTAGCCGGGGTTTCGGCGAGGGCCGGAGTGGCCAGGGCCGGTCCGGAGAGAGCAAGCGCGAGAGCTGCGGAAAATGCGTTCGTGAACTTCATGGGATACTTCCTTTCAATTTGTGTTGAGGCGGAAGTACCTCGGATTCGGCCCGGGAGCATGGACTGGAGCTGACAGCCGGGGGCGAAAGCTGTCAGCGCGCGCCGCGCGACGGTTTCAGGGGGGTAACTGCCGCCTCGCCGCCCCCGCAACCCCGCGACTTGACCATTCCCCCACGAAATAGCAGCTCCACCCGCGAAGTCGCTCCGTCCTCTTCGAGGGTGGCTTCATACCGCAGGTCCTGCTCGAGGACTTGTTCGGGACGAATCTCGATTTGTCGTGGAACGACCACATCGCGGTAGTCGGGCGACCCTCCAGCAGCCCGCTTCCAGATCGGTCGCACATCGCGGATCTGGGTGACCGTCGTCTGGATTTTCAGGGGAATGTCCGGACTGCCTGCGGGAGGTTTTGCCGAGATGAATCTGGGTGTGGATTTTCTACCCTCGATCCGTACTCCGGTCTGGGCGCGAGCCTCGATGCGCACTCCATCCTCGAGCCGGGCGACCGGAGGATCGGACTGGCAGGCCATCGCCGGAAGGACATTCAGGAGGAGGAGCCCGAAGAAATTCAAGAGGAACTGCTTCATGAGTTCAGAGTACACCGTTCGGAGAACGAGGAAAATTGACGCAGCTCTGAACCAAAAGGTGGGCCCGACCATGATAGGGTGGGCGCATGGTGAAAAAGACCCCCACGACCGCCGAGGCGGTCGCCCTGCTCGAAGAGGTCGCCCGACTGATGTCGCTGAAGGGCGAGAACGTTTTCAAGGTTCGAGCATTTGAAAAGGCGGCAGGCCTGCTTGCAGGACGCGAAGATCTCGCGGAGCGCGCGAGTGCGGGCACGCTGACGGAGCTCGACGGCATCGGCAAGGGAATCGCCGAGGTCCTGACGGAGTTCCTGCTGACGGGTGAGTCCAAGATCAAGCGTGAGATCGAGGAGTCGCTTCCCGAGGGGCTTCTTGAGCTGACCCAAATTCCGGGGCTCGGTCCGAAAAAGGCGCTCCAGCTGATCGAGGAGCTCGAGATCCGTTCAGCTCGCGAACTCGAATATGCGTGCAAGGAAAACCGCCTGCTCAAGATCAAGGGATTCGGACCGAAGCTTCAGGAGAAGATCCTGGAGAGCATCCGGTTCCTGCAGTCCACTGCCGGGCAGGCGCGGCTCGACCAGGTGCTTCCGTATTCGGAGGCGCTGTCCACGGCGATGTCCAAGAAATTGAAGTCTCGAGTCGAACTCACCGGCGCCATTCGTCGTCGTCGCGAAGTCATTGAGTCCATCGATCTGCTGGTTGAGGCTCCTCGTTCAGAGATTCAGTCGGACCGGACTCCGTCGAGCAAGATCCTGAAGCGTGCGTCCGAGGCGCTCGTCGATGCCAAGAGCGAGTGGACGGGAGCGGCACCCGCAGTCGCGATCACGATGAGCTTCAGCTCGCCAGAATCGTGGGGATTCGAGCTCGCCCGGACGACGGCGTCTCCAGAGCATTGGAGCGCTCTGGGTAATCCGGAATCTTCCGTCGCGGATACGGAAGTGGAATTTTATCGCTCTCTGCGGCTTCCCTACATCGAGCCGTTGATGCGCGAAACCGGCGAAGAGGTGAGGCTCGCACGCACGGGCGCTCTCGCGGAAGTTCTGCTGCCCCAGCAGATCCAAGGCGTCTTCCACCTGCATACCACTCGCTCCGATGGCGCCAACACTCTCGAAGAGATGGTCGTCGCCGCTCGTGACCGAGGCTATCGCTATCTCGGCGTTTCGGACCACAGTCAGTCGGCCTTCTATGCCCAGGGCCTGAAGGAAGACGCGCTGAAGGAGCAGGAAAAAGAGCTCCGCAAGGTGCAGGAGAAGTATCCCGACATCCGCATCTTCTGGGGAATCGAAAGCGACATCCTCGCCGATGGATCGCTCGATTATTCTGAGAGCGTCCTCAGAAGATTCGATTTCGTCATTGCCTCGATCCATTCGCGCTTCCAGATGGACCGCGACACGATGACCGAGCGCATGATCCAGGCGATCCGGAATCCGCGCACCCGCTTCATTGGCCACCTGACCGGAAGGCTGCTGCTGGGCCGAAAGGGCTACGATCTCGACATGGAGAGAGTGATCCGTGAAGCCGCAAAATACGACGTGGCGATCGAGATCAATGCGCACCCCCAGCGGCTCGACATCGACTGGCGCTTCGGCCCGCAGCTTCGTGCCGCCGGCACCAAGGTGTCGGTGAATCCGGATGCGCACGAAGTGGCCGGGTTTGAGGACACGATCTACGGCGCGTGGATGGCCCAGAAGGCTCTACTTCCAGGGTCTGTCGTCGTGAACAGCTGGACGACCGAACAGGTGGAGTCATGGCTCAGAAGAAAGTGAAACTCTCGAAGGCCGAGAAGCTTGAGGCCGATCGGCGACGCATGCGCGAGGTGATCGCGCGTTTGAAGCGCGAGTATCCCGATGCCCACTGCGCCCTGAACCATCGCAATGCGTTTGAGCTGCTGATCGCGACGATCCTGTCCGCGCAGTGCACGGATGAGCGGGTCAACATGGTCACTCCGGAACTCTTCCGCAAGTTTCCAGACGCCCGCGCCATGTCGGAGGCCACCCTTCCGGAGCTCGAGAAGCTGATCCAGTCGACCGGCTTCTACAAGAACAAGGCTGTGGCATTGAAGACGACCTCCGAGCTTCTCGTCGAGAAGCACGGGGGCGAGGTGCCGAAGGAGATCGACCAGCTGACCGCACTCCGAGGCGTGGGGCGCAAGACTGCGAACGTCATTCGCGGAACCATCTTCGGACTGCCTGCCATCGTCGTCGATACCCATGTGGGACGGCTCACGCGCCGGCTCGGGTTCACGAAGCATCAGGATCCGGTGAAGGTCGAATTCGAGATGATGGGCATCATCGACGAGAAGGAATGGACTCTCTCGAATCACCTGCTCATCGATCACGGCCGCGCGATATGCCAGGCCAGAAAGCCCGCCTGCGATCGTTGCGTCGTTCAGGAGCTTTGCCCGAAGATCGGCGTCTCGCGCCAGCATTAGGCCGCCGTGGCATGCCGGATTTCCGCCGGCAAGGCCGCCTTCACCCGATACCCGAGAGATTCCGGCAGGGCGGAAACAACACCATGGAAGAAGGCCAGCACGATCCGTCGCAGACGCTCTTCGTGCAGGGTCGGCGCAAGCTCGGGCTCATGCAGCCCGAGAACGAACCCTGCGTGGGAAATGAAGTCCGGAAGCCCGATGCTCGGATCAGCACAGTCCGCAGCCACCAGTTGGCGCTCGGACTCGGGGAGCAGCTCGAGAAGTTCGAACGCGAGCGGCGGGCCGAGGCGCTGCAGGAGCAGTTTGGACAACCTGAGGGCGGACGCGCGAGGACATTCAGGACAAAGGCGATCCGACTGCTTGATCTCGTCTTCAGCCGATATGAGCCAAGTCAGTTGCTGCATGGGACAGGATGCTGCAACGCGGGTGCGAGCTTCCAGGCCGTCAGGCGACGCTGGGCTGCCCGGTGTCTTCCATTCGCGGCATCGCCGGCAGCAGCGCCTTTCCGATCACCTGGTCGATAGTGTCGATCAGCTCGATCCGCAGCTCGCCGAGGATTTCCTTCGGAATGTCCTGCAGGTCCTGTTCGTTCTTCCGTGGAATCAAAATTCGTTTCAGTCCGGCCCGGTGTGCTGCCAGGATCTTTTCCTTGATGCCGCCCACCGGCATGACCACTCCGCGAAGGGTGATCTCACCCGTCATTCCAATTTCCGGATCAACCGGCTGGTTTCGCAAGAGAGAGACCAGGGCCGAGACCAATGTCACTCCCGCCGAGGGTCCGTCCTTCGGGATCCCTCCTGCAGGAACGTGGATGTGGATATCCCGCTGCGAGAAATCGAAAGGAATCGGAATCACGCTCGAACGCGCAAGACTGAGCGCGATCTGCGCAGATTCCTTCATGATGTCGCCCAGCTGTCCGGTGAGCACGAGCTGCCCCTTGCCGGGCATCTGGGTTGCCTCGATGAACAGGATATCTCCACCGTGCGGGGTCCACGCAAGGCCGGTGGCAACTCCAGGACGCAGCGACCTTCCGGCGACTTCGGGAAAGAATCGCTGCGGCCCGAGCAGTTCGCGCAGCATCTCGGGCTTCACCAGCATGGACTGGGTAGGACGTTCGCGCACCCAGCGTTCGGCGCAGGCACGAAGGAGGGCTGCGATCTTGCGCTGGAGTTCGCGCACGCCCGCCTCGCGGGTGTACTCGATGATGAGCTCGTTCCAGGTTTCGTCGGGAATGATGATCTGTCCGCTCTTCAGGCCGTGGGCCTCGAGCTGCTTCCGAAACAGGTGTTCCTTGGCGATCGCAAGCTTCTCGGCGTTCGTGTAGCCGTTGACTTCGATCATCTCCATTCGGTCTCGCAGCGGCGGAGGAATCGTGTCGACCACGTTGGCCGTGCAGATGAAGAAGACCTGGGAAAGGTCGAAGGGCACGTCGAGGTAGTGGTCGACGAAGGTCTTGTTCTGTTCCGGATCCAGCACCTCGAGCAGCGCAGCTGAGGGATCGCCCTGGAAGTCGGCGCGCAGCTTGTCGATCTCATCGAGCATCATGACGGGATTTCGGCTTCCTGCCCGCTTGATGCTCTGGACGATCCGTCCGGGCATCGCCCCGACGTAGGTGCGTCGATGCCCTCGAATTTCGGCTTCATCCCGGACTCCACCAAGTGATGTCCGGATGAACTTTCGTTCGATCGTTCGTGCAATCGACTGCCCCAGCGAGGTCTTGCCGACGCCGGGTGGCCCGACCAGGCAGAGGATGGGGCCGCTCAGGTCGTTCTTCAGCTTCGCGACGGCGAGGAACTGCAGGATTCGCTTTTTCACGCTCTCCAGTCCGGAATGATCCTCATCCAGGATCTTGCGTGCTCGATCGAGATCGAGATTGTCCTGGGTGATGGTGTGCCAGGGCATCGATGCCAGCCATTCGAGGTAGGTGCGAACGACATGGTATTCCGCCGACGCGGGTGGAAGCTGCCTGAGCCGGCGAAGCTCGTCCTCCGCCTGCCGCGCCTGTTCTTCGGGAAGTCGGGCTTTGCGGATCTTTTCGGCAATCTCGTCGCTGACTTCTTCGCCTGCATCCTCGCCGAGCTCGGATCGAATCGTGCGGAGCTGCTCGCGAAGCAGGGCTTCTCGCTGCGCCTTGTTCAGGCGTTCGCTCATCTTGTCGCGGATCTCTCGCTGGATGCCCAGGACATCGCGTTCCTTGCTCATGAATTCGATGAGCTTCTCCATCCTTGGAATCAGCATGGGGTTCTCGAGAAGCTCCTGCTTCTGCGAGAGGCTCAGGTTCAGGTATGCAGCAGCGACATGGGTCAGGTAGGTGGGGTCATCGATCTTGTCGATGAGCCGGACCAGGCCTTCGGTCGCTCCGGGCATCATCTCCAGAATTTCTTCGGCAAGACCACGCAGTGTCTCGAACAGGGCCTCCTGCCGTTTCATGTCCGGACCGAACTGGTCGGCGACCCACTCGCCGCGAGCACGGAGCGACCCGTCCATCGCGCGTGAGTAGTCCAGGACGCGGTAGCGCGCGATTCCGGTCACGACGATCTGGCGACCGCCCGAATCGCTCGGGGTGGAACTCTCAAGCTTGCAGAGTGTTCCGGTACGATAGAGGTCTTCGGGCTCGGGGTCTCCGGTGGTGATGGTCTTCTGCGCCACGATCAGCAGGAGCTGCTGGTGCCTCTCGCTTTCCTCCACGGCCAGGATGCTCCTGGTGCGACCGACCACCAGGGGCATGGAAATGCCGGGAAAGATCACGGCATTTCGGATCGGAAGGACAGGAAGCTCCGACGGGATGCTCTGCCGGGCTCCTTGCGATTGATCCTCTTGCTCGGGTGCCATGAACCTCATCCCCGAGGGAGGAGCAAGGAACAGGCCGACGGCACAGGGTCAAATTGCCCCGGCGCCGCAGGCGTGCTAGACGAGGCGCATGACTTTGACCGTAGAACAGCTCAAGAACCGACTCGAGTCGCTTGCTCCGGGAACCCGCGCCCAGGTGACGGACATGACCGGAACCCAGGATCACTGGCAGGCCGTCATCATTTCGCCCGCCTTCGAGGGCAAGATGATGATCGAGCAGCACCGGATGGTCATGAAGCACATGCACGCCGAGATCGACTCGGGCGTCGTCCATGCGCTGACCATCAAGACTTATGCGCCTTCTCAGGCGCCGCAACAGTAAGCCAGAACAAGGAGAGAACCATGTCGCACCCGCTTCGTCCCGAAATTGAAAAGCTCGTCCAGTCCAACCCCGTCATGATCTTCATGAAAGGAACCCCGGATTTTCCGATGTGCGGATTTTCCGCGCGCGCCGTGCAGGTCCTGAAGGCCGCGGGTGCCTCGAAGCTGGGCGGATTTGACGTCCTGTCAGATGACCCGATGTGGGAGGCGCTCGAAGACTACAGCCAATGGCCGACCGTTCCGCAGATCTTCATCGGCGGAAAGTTTGTCGGTGGCTGCGACATCGTGAGTGAAATGTTCGAGCGCGGCGAGCTCCAGCCGATCGTCTCGGCAGCCGTGAAGGCCTGATCTCCGGGGGCCCTGGGCTCCGAGACCAGGGGCTCGATGCCTGAAAAATCAAAAGGCCGGAAGGGGAGAGCCCCTTCCGGCCTTTTTGCTTCGATTCTCGAAACGATCAAGCCATGCGGTAGGCTTTTTTCTTCAGCGCGCGCTTGCTGCGCTCGACGGCCACCTTGTGGTCCTTCGGGGCTTCACCCTTGGCGTAGGCGGTTGCCTGGTCGCGGCGGCGCTTGCGATGCTTCGTGCTCAGTCTCTTGGCCATGTTCAAGTCCTTTCAGAAAAATTTGACGAGCAAACTGGCTAACACCTCGCGCGGGAGACCGTCAAGCTTCCGACGCCGGGAGCTTGTCCAGATCCGCATTGAGGGTTCTCGGGCCTTTCTATACCCTTGTTGCAGGAGCGGTTTTGAAGATGTCACGGATGAAGTCTTCGAGTCTCAGTTTTTACAGTGCCGCAGCCGGAATCAGCCTGGCTCTCGCGGCTCCGGCGTGGAGCAAGCCCGTGATCAGTGACGAGGTGGTTCCGGTCACCGTCCGCGTCAACGGGCAGGTCCGAGTGGCATCCGCCGGGTCGGGCGCCGCAGGGGCGTCCTCCGCAGGCGGAACATCGGCGACCGTGGACGAGCTCCTGCTCAGCGCCGTTTCGAATGGCCGCGTCACCGGCCTCCAGTTCCTGGATTTCGCGACACGGACCCAGCTTCGGATTGCAGCGGGAAAGTACGTGCTGTTCCGAAAAAAGAAGATAAGCGCTGCCGAACAGCAGGCCTGGCTCGACCAGTGCCGCAATCCGGCCTCACGGAGCGTGTTTTGCCGAGACCAAGATCTGGCGGAAGCGAAGGCTCCGGTAGAGACCGACATTCGTGGAAAGGCCAGGCGCAAGGTGCGCGCGGGCAAGGAGGAGGCCGACCGGGCCCATGCCGCACTGATTGCCGGCAATACCGATGAGCTCCTTTCCAGCAGCGAGAGTGCGATCAACCAGGCGCTGCGCCGGATCCCGAATTCAGCAGCCCTGTCCAAGGCGGCAGGGGCGGTGACGGCCCTGGCCCCCTGCGATGCTGTTCCGTTGAACACGATGATGGCCCAGAAGGCGGAAGAGTTTCTTCCACTCGATGAGGCGCGGACGCTGGTGCTCCAGCTTCACGAGCATGCCGCCTCCTGCAAGTCGGATTCGGAATGGAGCAGTCGTTCGAAGTACCGCCTCTCGCTCCTGCTGATCGCCAAGGGCGAGTGGTCCAGGGCTGAGAAATGGCTCGAGCAGCTCTCGCAGGACCGGAGCAATGACTACTTTTCGAGGTCGCTCTACTGGCGTGCGAGGTCTGCCCGAAGTCGGGGAGACATGCTCGGATTCGAGCAGGCCAAGGCCAGGCTGACCCGCGAATTTCCGATCCATTACCATTCGCTGTTGCTGAGCGGAAAAAAGGCGTTCAACTCCGCCCAGAACCTGCATCTTCCGGAGCCGGTGGTCCGGCTCGAAAGCGTGGCCCTGGGCTCGAAGTGGAATGACCGGATTCGTGCGCTGGAGACCCTCCAGGAGCAGGGAGCCACCGAATATACCCGCAGCCTCTTTGAGCAGCTGGAAGAGATGATGGACAAGGCAGAGCCCGAGGCCCGCCTGTACCTTGCCGTTCTCCAGAACCGGAATTTCAATGCCATCGGCACGTTCCGGACGCTGAGCTCGCTGATGCGCGACCATCCTTCAGTGCTATCTCGCCAGACGTTGTCGCTTTTTTTTCCGCTCACCAAGGAGCATCGCCACATCCTGTACACTTTTGCAGGTGGTGGCCTGGATCCGTACATCCTTGCGGCACTGATCCGACAGGAGAGCGGGTTCGTGAGCTCGGCACGGTCGCCCGCCGGAGCGCTGGGCCTGATGCAGCTCATGCCGGCGACGGCCAGCAGGCTGGACCGGGTCACCAAGCGTGAGCTTCTCGATGGTCGCACTAACGTGCGACTGGGCGTGAAGTACTTCAAGCAGCTCGTGAATCGATTCGGGGGCAAGGTGGATCATGCTCTTGCCGGATACAATGCGGGACCAGAACGCGTCGACGACTGGAAGCGGCGCTATCAGGTCGAGGATCCGGTGCTCTTCGTCGACCTGATTCCGTTCCGTGAGACGCGCGAGTATGTTTCGCTCATCAGCCGCAATTACTACTGGTACCTCCAGATCTATGCGCGGCACATTTTCGACGAACGCATCGAAGCCGCGAGAATGGTGTCAAAAAGTGATCGCAAGGCGCAGGTTGCTTCTGTATCCCGTGTACCTGCGGGCCAGAGTTTACCGTTGGAATTTTCGCTTTTTAGCGCACACTGAAGATCCAAGGAGATCTTCGCATGTCCGCTGATTCGAGCCGCGTGAAGCCCGGTCCGACCGTCCTGCATCGCCTCAAGGAGTGGGCCGACTCCAGGCCGACGTCACCCGCCCAGGGCTATAAGAAGGGCGACCAGTGGCGCGTGCTGACTGCTCGTGAATACTGCGATCGCGTGTATCACCTCGCGCTGTTCCTCGAGTCCAAGGGATTCGGCAAGGACGATATCGGAACGATCTTCGCGTACAACTCTCCCGAGTGGGTGCACGCGGATCTCGCCATGCTGCTGCTCGGTGCGAAGTCCGCCGGCCTTTATCCGAACAGCACGCCGAAGGACATCCTGTACATCCTGAATCACACGGAGTCGCGCGTCCTGTCTGTCCAGAACGCGGAGTATTTCAACAAGTTCGTCAGTGACAAGGGAGTGGCCCTTCCTGAAGGCATCGAGATGATCCTGGTCTTCGACGGCGACTGCTCGATCTCTGCCAAGGCAGTCAGCTACGAGGCGGCCATTTCGGAAGGTCGTCGCATCGCCGAGTCAGGCAAAGCGCGCACGATGGAGCAGATGCTCGGAGTGATCGATCCGAACGCCCCGGGATTCATGATCTACACTTCCGGTACGACCGGAAATCCGAAGGGCGCACTGCTTTCGCATGACAACATGACGTACACTTCGGATCGCGTGCGTGATTATTGGCGCCTTCCGCAGTCGGGTCGCCTGTTTTCGTTCCTGCCGCTTTGCCACATCGCCGAAAAGCTCCAGAACATCGGCGTGGGCATCACGATGCAGTACCAGGTGTCATTTGCCACCAAGTTCGAGAAGGTTGCCTCGGAACTTCCGGAAGTCGAGCCCACGCTGCTGCTTTCGGTTCCGCGACTCTGGGAAAAGATGGTCGAAGGCGTCATGACCAAGCTCGACAAGGCCCCTCCTCCGCGCCGCAAGCTCGCGGAGTGGGCGCTGACCACGGGCGCGCGTTGCGCCGGTATCCAGCTCTCCGGACGTCCTCTGCCGATTCTCGATCTTGCTCAGCTGAAGCTTGCCGACAAGCTGGTGCTCTCGAAGGTGCGGAAAGCTCTTGGCCTCGGACAGGCGCTGACCTTGGCTTCCGGCGCTGCTGCCCTGCCGGCTCATGTGTCTCGCTGGTTCCGCTCGATCGGTCTCGAAATCCTGGAGGATTACGGACAGACCGAAACGACGGGCGTGGTCTGCATGACCGAACCGGGAGTGGATAGCGCCGGCACCGTCGGAAAGCCCGTTCCAGGCATGGAGTTCAAGATCGCCGACGACGGCGAGATGCTCACGCGCGGGCGTCACGTGTTCCTGGGTTATTACAAGGATCTGGAGAACACGAAGGCCACCTTCACCGAGGGAGGCTGGCTCCAGACGGGAGATCTGGCGGAAATCACTCCGCGGGGGCTCGTCAAGATCCGGGGTCGCAAGAAGGAAATCATGAAGACATCCGGCGGCAAGATGATCGCTCCGCTGCCCATCGAGGAAAAGATCAAGGTGCACGCCATGGTGAGCCAGGTCTGCCTCGTTGGCGACAACCGCAAGTTCATCTCGGCTCTGGTCACCCTGGGCGAGGGCACTCTGGTGGAACTGAAGAATCGCCCGGGCGCTGATGATGGGCGCGTGGTTCGCGATTCCGAGGTTCTGAAGGCCGTGAAGGGCCATGTGGACCAGGTCAACAGCGAGCTTGCCAACTATGAGCAGGTGAAGAAGGTCACTATCCTCGCCGCTGAGTTTTCCATCGAAGCCGGAGAGATGACGCCCACTCTCAAGATGAAGCGTAACGTCATTGAGACTCGTTACAAGGACCTGATTGATCAGATGTATTCGGACTGAATCCTGTGAGCGCGTCGCGAAATCCGTTTGAAACGGGTGACAGGAAGATCATTCCCGCATGCCTCGTCTACCTGTTTCGCGAATGCTTGGGCGGTGGGCGCGACGTGCTGATGATGCATCGTCAGGGCCGCGAGGGAGACTACCATTCCGGAAAGTGGAATGGCCTCGGCGGCAAGTTCGAGCTGGAGGAATCGCCCTGGCAGGCGGCCTCGCGCGAGATTTCCGAGGAGGCCGGGCTCCTGGTTGCCCCGGATCGCTATCGCTGGCTAGGAATGCTTCAGTTTCCGAATTTCAAGGCGCACCGGGCCGAAGACTGGTGGTGTACGGTCATGACTGCCCAGCTCGCGCCGGAAGAGTCCGAGAGGATTCCGGAGGGAGCGCGATTCAGTGACGAGGGCTCGCTTCACTGGATTCCCGCTGAACGGCTGCTGGAGTTGAACCTCTGGGAGGGCGACCGTCTGTTTTTGCCGAAGGTGCTGGCCGGAACTCCCTTCTCAGGAACGCTCTGGTACGAGGGACAGAGTGTTCGCGACCATAATCTGGCCTAAATGCCCGCAATCTGTGCTATCCGATTTTGCAAATGGCTGATCTCGAGACCGAAGTAAAACGTCGCCGCACCTTTGCGATCATTTCGCACCCGGACGCCGGCAAGACCACGTTGACCGAAAAGCTGCTGCTTTACGGTGGAGCGATCCATCTGGCCGGCGCCGTCAAGGCCAAGGCCAACCAGCGCAATACGACCTCCGACTGGATGGAGATTGAAAAGCAGCGCGGCATCTCGATTTCGTCGAGCGTGCTTCAGTTTGAATATGAAGGCCACCAGGTCAACCTACTCGATACTCCAGGCCACAAGGACTTCTCGGAAGACACCTACCGGACGCTGACGGCCGCCGACGCCGCCGTCATGCTGATTGATGCCGCCAAAGGCGTCGAGCCGCAGACCCGAAAGCTCTTCGAAGTGTGCCGCATGCGCGGCATTCCCATCTTCACCTTCATCAACAAGATGGACCGTCCGTCGCGTGACCCGCTCGACCTCCTGGATGAACTCGAAAAGGTGCTCGGCATCCGTTCATGCCCCATGGTTTGGCCGGTTGGATCGGGTGATCGCTTTCGCGGCGTCTACGACCGGCAGAACGGAGAGATGCTCGTGTACCAGACGGAGGGCGAGGCCAACGTCAAGGGACGCCTGCTGCCAAAGAAGGTGGCCGGACTCGATGATCCTCAGCTTCTCGAAATGATCGCTGGTCCACGACACGACCTCGAAGAGGCGACGTACCTTCGCGAGACACTTCAGGCCGAGCTCGAACTGGTCGAAGTGGCCGGGGATGCGTTTGACCTGGAGCGAGTCCTTCACGGGCAGCTTTCGCCGGTATTTTTCGGCTCCGCGATGAACAACTTCGGCGTGCAGCGATTCCTCGAGCGGTTCCTCGAACTGGCTCCGGCTCCAGGCTCGCGCAGGGCCGGTGAAGCCGAAATTGATCCGGTAAAAAACGCGTTCTCCGGATTTATCTTCAAGATCCAGGCAAACATGGACCCGCAGCATCGCGACCGCGTGGCCTTCATGCGCGTCGTCTCTGGAAAGTTCGCGCGCGGAATGGACGTCAGGCACGCCCGTCTGGAAAAAAACGTGCGCCTGTCGAAGCCCCTGAACTTCTTTGGGCAGGAGCGTGTGATCGTCGATGAAGCCTGGCCGGGAGACATCGTCGGACTGCTGGATACGTCCGGAGATCTTCGGATCGGCGATACGCTCTGCGAGAAGGGCAGCTTCGAGTTCGACGGAGTGCCGCGCTTCTCGCCGGAACATTTTGCAAGCGTCATGATCCTGGATCCGATGAAGCGCAAGCAGCTCAAAAAAGGGCTCGATCAGCTTTCGGAGGAGGGCGTCGTGCAGGTCTATCGCCAGCGCGGACTGCTGGACAAGGATCCGGTGCTCGGCGCCGTCGGTGCGCTTCAGTTTGAAGTGCTGCAGCATCGACTGAAGGCCGAATATGCCGTCGACGTCCGAATCGAAAAGCTTCCTTACCTGCATGCGCGCTGGGTGGCCGGCCCGGGGCTGGATCCGGACTACTTCGAGCGGCGTGAAGACTCGCGTTGCCTCGAGGACCGCGACGGGTTTCCGGTGCTGCTTTTCAAGAGTGACTGGGGACTCCGCTACGCGGAGGAAAACAATAAGAATCTCCAGTTCTTGAAGACGGCTCCGGCAGTTCGTGCGTCGAAGTCACTGTAAAGGCAGGCGGCTCCAAGGTCGCCTTGAACTCAGTGGCCGCAACGGTTAGACTCCCCCTATGGGTCTATCGCGATGGAAGAACTTCTGCCGCCAGTCCACGGTTTTCGTGGCAGCGCTGTTCTTTCTTGCCGTTCCGGTGACGACCCCGAGCCCTGACGTCTGGGCAAGCGCGGAGACGTCTCCTGTTTCTGCGGATCTGGCGAATCACGACGAGCTTCCGGTCGATGCCGAGGGTGATGAGTCGTCTCCAGGTTCCGAAGTCACTGATGTCGAGGACCTCCTGCATGAGCATGAGTCTCTTCGTACCTTTGGCCCTGACCTAAAATCCCGCTTCACCTTCGAAGTGCTGGGTTTTGCTCTCGATCGGCCCGAAGCGGTGCATCGCCCCCCGTGGGCCTGATTTTCCTCATCGATTCGACTCTCCCAACGAACTGATTTGAATGGGTCCGCCGTTGTGGCTCCGGTCTGCCTGGGGTCGGCGGCGCTACCCTGAAAGGAAAATCCCCATGTCCCAGTCCATGAATTCCGTCCCTGCTGATGCCGCTCTCCGCCTGCTCAAGGAGGGTAACCAGCGCTTTGTCCAGGGCCTAAGATCCGTCGAATCGATGGTCCGTAGCCGTGATCTGATCGAGCTGGCGGAGAAGGGTCAGAAACCCTTTGCCATCGTGCTTGCCTGTGCCGACTCTCGAGTACCCACCGAAATCCTGTTCGATCGCGGTCCTGGAGACATCTTCGTCTGCCGCGTTGCGGGCAATGTAGCGACACCCGCCATCATGGGCAGCATGGAGTTTGCGGCCGAGCAATTCGGCTCGGCATTGCTCGTGGTGATGGGTCACACGCGGTGCGGAGCCATCAAGGCGGCCCTGTCGATGAAGCAGCAGCCCGATGGCCTTTCGCCCAATTTGAAGATGGTCGTCGATGAGATTGAGCCTGCAGCTCGACTCGGACGAGAGTTCGGAGAGTTCACGCTCGAGAATGTCGATCGTACCGCCTGGCTCAATGTCCAGCACACGATGGATACCATCCGGAAAAAGAGCCCGGTGCTGGCATCGCTGATCGCCGATCGAAAGCTCACGATGGTGGGTGCTCTGTGCAACATTGAGAATGGCTCGGTTCGATTCGAGTAAGGCCGCTTGCACCGGGGCGCCCCAGCTTTTAAGGTGCCCGGAGACATCAGTTTCAACTCAGTAAGGAGAGGCGCACCGGTGCACTCATCATCCATTCTGTCTTATCCTCGTCAGGACGTGGTCGCGGGAACTGTGGTTTTTCTGATCGCTCTTCCGCTTTGTCTCGGAATCGCGATCGCCTGCGGAGTCTCGCCCCTGTCCGGCCTGGTTACTGGCGCGATTGCTGGGTTGATCACGCCACTGATCAGCCGATCTCCACTTTCGGTCACCGGACCTGCAGCCGGCCTGACCTCGGTGGTTCTGGTGGAGATCGCCCGTCTGGGCGGCATCTCGCCATTTCTGACGGCAGTTGCCATTGCAGGCGTCATTCAGGTGCTTTTGGGAGTGTTTCGTCTAGGACGTTACTCGGCACTGGTGCCCGCGTCCGTCATCAAGGGCATGCTGGCATCGATCGGTATCACGATCGTCCTCAAGCAGATTCCGGTAGCTGTTGGTTCCAAGGCTAGCATCATGCAAGCGATGCAGGACATCCATGGTGGCGCACTGCTCATCACCAGTATTTCGCTGCTGATCCTGTATGGATGGAAGAAAACGCCGTTGGCGAAGCTGCAGTTTCTTCCAGCCGCATTGGTGGTCGTGGTGCTCGGCTCCTTCCTGGCGCGATTCTTTCAAGGCCATCCTGCACTGGCAGTCGAAGCTTCCGAGTTCGTGAATGTTCCGTTGGGCGGCTTGGGCGAGCTCTGGGGAGCCCTGCCTCGTCCGGACTGGGCCGTCGTGTCCAGCAGCGCGGTGTGGACATCGGCATTGACGATCGCGCTCGTGGCCAGCATCGAAACCCTGCTTTCCGTTCAGGCGGTCGACCGCCTCGACCCGCTTCGGCGCCACAGTCCTCCTGATCGCGAGCTCATTGCCCAGGGAGTGACAGGAGTGTTTTCCGGATTGGCCGGCGGACTGCCAGTGACCTCGGTGATCGTGCGCAGCGGAGCGAATGTGAGCGCTGGTGGACGCGAGCGGCTTTCGGCCCTGGTTCACGGGGTGTGGCTGCTGATGGCGGTGCTTTTTCTCGGGCCGCTCCTCAATCAGATTCCACTGGCCTGCCTGGCAGCCATTTTGATCCAGGTCGGACTCAATCTTTGCAAGCCGGCTCTTTTTACGGAGCAGAAGCGACTTGGGGTGGCCCAGTTCGCTCCGTTCGTCGTGACGATTGCGGCAGTTCTGGCTCTCGATCTGCTGAAAGGCGTGATCGTCGGAATCGTGGTCGGTGTGGTTTTCGTCCTGCATCAGTATGTGCGTGGCGCCGTAGTGAAAAAGCTCGAGGCCGACGGAACCGTGCTGATCCGTTTCCGTCGTGATGCCACGTTTCTGGTCAAGCCTGCGATGATGGATCTGCTGGACGAGCTCGATGATGGAACGCGATTGGTTCTGGATGCGACGGATCACTACGTGGATCAGGACATCAAGGAGGCGCTAGTGGCGTTCCTGGAGGACGCTCACTCTCGAAAGATCGAGGTCACTCTCAAGGCAATCCACCTTGCCGGCGTGGGAGCAGGCGGACACTAAGAGAGGGGTGGGGCGTCAGTCTCCGAAGCGGCGGCTGATCGCCTCGACCATGGAGGCGCGTGACGTCAGGGTGACGGGCATGGGCGCGATCGTGCGATCCACCTGCGTCCGTGAACCCGCGCTCCAGCCATTGTAGCGCGGATCGAAGATCACGATGGCGCCAGTATCCGCAGGTGAGCGCACCAGGCGGCCGATCCGTTGCTTGAGCCACATCATCCGCATCGGAAAGTCGTAGTCGAACAGGCCGAATTTGGTTCGTGACTTGCGGGCTTCCGCCAGCGGCGACCTCGTCATCGCCTCATTGATCTTTTCGATGATCACGCAGGTCAGCTTCGGACCCGGAATATCAAGGCCCTCTCCATAACGTTCGCCACCCACGAGCAGGGCGCGCTCGGACGAGACGAAGCCTTCTGCGGCGCGGCGATCGGAAACCGAGTCATAGACTTCGATTTGTGCGCGCTTCAGCCGCTCTCGAAGTGTATCGGCCGCGATGCGGAGGCGCCGGTTCGAGCTCATGAGCAGAAGCGTTCGTCCGCCCAGCTCGACCGCCACCTCCTCGGCAAACTGAATCAGCGCATCGAGATGCCCCGGCGTTCCGGGGGGGCTGACATCCGTCGGAAGGAAAACCTGCGCCTGCTCCGCAAGACGATAAGGCGACTGCAGCTGCAGCAGCGGCTTGTCGGGCTTGAGGCCGACGCGATCAATCACGAAATGGGGCTGGGTGCCTGCTGAAAGCGTGGCCGAGGTGACGACCACCGAACTGCGGGCAGCGAAGAAGGGTTCGCCGAGTCCGGAAACATCGATCGGTGCGATGTCGAAACGCCAGAGGGCTTCTCGCGGATGCCAGTACAGGCACCGAAGGAAGTTGGCGTCATCCGAAACGAGAGAATCGAATGCCGAAACAAACGCATTGAACCGCAGCTGGTGCGTCTTCAGCAGGTCGAGATCCAGAGAAGGACGTTGCCCTTCGCATCGCTGCAGGGTTTGGGTCAGGAAGGCATCCAGATCCTTGACCGCAGCGCGTAGCTCATCGAGCGTCTTCCAGACGGTTTCTGATCCACGCTGGCGTGAACCTCGCTGGAGCACCACGGATTGTTCGAATCCCTCGGATCCTTCCGAGTGAGGTACGAGCATCGGAACGGCGTGGCGAACGTGCAGAATTCGCGAGCGCACTTCATCGGTGCGCTCGAGGAAGTCGTTCCAGGTGAGATGATCCAGAAGTCGCGCGATTCCAGCGCCGTCACCGAGCCGGCGGGTGCCCTGCTTTCTGGCCAGGCGGTCGCAGGCTTCGGAAAGCTCTTCTTCCGATACCGATGCCGTGAGCGTCTTGGTGAGCTGGTCTTCGAGATGGTGTCCTTCATCCAGCACCAGGTCACGAATCTGCGGCAGATGAGAGGGCCACTGAAAGACCAGCGCATGGTTGGCGACGATCACTTCCGCGTCGTGCGCGAGGCGCGCGCTGTCGAAGAAGTGGCACTGCTTGTAGTAGGGGCAGGTCGGTCCCATGGTGGTCGTGTGATGAGACCTCACGCGATCAATCCATTCGTCCAGCGCCGGAAAGATGCCTCGCAGGTACCGTGATACGCGGTCAAGTTCCACGACCGGAACAGCATGCGAGAGTGCTGCAAGATAAGTGGCGCTCCAGCGAAGATCCACTGGATCCGTGAAGCCTACGGTGGCGAGCACCTCGTTCAGCTTGCGAAGGCAGAGGTAGTTGTTTTGTCCCTTGACGGTCGTCGCACGAACGGGGGTGCCGAGGATCTGGGCCAGTTTTGGAATATCCTTTTCGAGGAGCTGGTCCTGCAGTGACTTGCTGTGGGTGGAGACGACCAAAGGGGTTTCCGTCTCTCGAGTGCGAAGGACGCCCGGAAGCAGGTAGGCGAGAGATTTTCCGGTTCCGGTGGGTGCCTCGACCGCGATGCGCTTTCGCGACTGCTGGGCGCCGAGCACTTCGAACGACATGGCCAGCTGCTGCGAGCGAAGCTCGAGACCGAGCTTCTCCGCTCCGGCCCGAAGAGAGACTTCGAGGTCCGCCTTTTTCAGCGAGCTTTCCGCGGATGTGTCGGCCACTCGCGCCTCATCGCGCTTCTTCAGGTCTCGAAGGTCGGGCAGCAGCGTTTTTTCTGGAATGGAAGCTTCCAGGACGTGGTTGGGCAGGTGGTCGAGAAAGTACCATGCCCACGGCCAGTCATCCGAGTTGCCAAGGTACTGTGAAACGAGGCCCGAGAGCCAGGGGCATTCCTCGACCAGGAACTCGCGCCCGCGCTGGAGGAGCGCGAGCAGGGCTTCGCAATCCTCCAGGGCTCGATGCGAGCCCTCGTGCGACAGCTTCGCCCAGGTCCGAAGCGTCTCCATGGAGTGCGATCCGAGTTCGGGAAGCAGCAGCGCCATGGGCTCAATGGAGTTCCAGACGGTGAACGCATCTCGGGCCGAGCGTGGAGCAATCTGGTGGTCGAGGAAGCCCTGCTCCATGGCGGAATTGTGGGCGATGATCGGAGAGTCCTGCAGAAAATCGAGGAACTCCGGAAGGATCTCGTCAAGCGAGCGGGCATTCGAGGAACGGAGCAGCTCGGGCGTGATGCCGGTCAGCTTCTGGATGACCCAGGGAATCTCGCGTTCCGGGCTGACGAGCGCCTGGAAGCGCTCTTCTTCTTCCAGCGAACCATCGGCCTGCAGGACCATCCGGATCGCGCCGATTTCCAGGATCTCGGAATGCTGCGGGTCGAGCCCGGTGGTTTCGAAGTCGAGGAGCGTGAAGCGCATGGCCTTCTCGTAGCACTCCTGCGTCCTTTCGGACACTTGAAGCACGGTGACGCTTTGTAAAGATTCTCCTCGTTGGATGGGCATGGTCCGAAAAGTATTTCAGATGCTTCAGACTGGAACCGTGCTGATCCTGCTCGTCAGGGACGAGGAGGGGAGGCCTCGAATCCTGGATTCCGTCTCCGATGATCCGGAGATTTCGCTGATCGAGCAGGCGCTCGCCGATCGGAGTCCCGACCCCGTTCTGGCCGTCCGACTCCGCCGTCAGGAGCAGGAGGCCGAAGAGGAGGCTTTCGCCGATTATGTCGAGACCCTGCTCAGTGCTCCGGCGTGCGGCCTCCAGCTCCAGCATCACGCGAGCCTGTGGTTCCGATCGCGAATCGACTTGGAGGAGTATCGACGCGCCGAGAGCAAGGCGCGTCGAGTGATCGTCGACTTCGCCTTTCGACGGTACTGCGACGATCCATCGCAGACGGATTTCACCCTGGTCTCACATGAGGCCGAAGTTCGAGTCATCATCCGGGAAGTGTTTGCGGGTTCAGCCGTCATTGCGGCCTGACCCTTGTATTCGCTCGCTGGGAGCTCTTCGCGAGAATTATTCCAAATTGGACTGATGTTTTTCCAATATCGAAAATAGTTGTTGTGCAATGCATTTCCGTTCGGTACATCGCCGCTCGCAAGGGGAGAGTGACCGATGTTCCAGAAGAGTCGTTTCGTATTTTCTGCAATTGTTGCTGCCAGCCTTTTCGTGAGCGTTTCGGCCCAGGCCAAGCTGGCCGAACTTCCGAAGTGTGAAGACAAGAATGGGCAGGCCCTTCCGGTCGACAACAACCGAGTCGTGACCTTCAAGGCGGTCACCCCGAACCAGTTCCACGAGCGCGCCCGCGTGGAAGGCCGAGTCGTCCGCATCCTCGGAAGCCGTCCCTCACACGCTCACTTCGAGATCCAAATCGGCCCGCGCCCGCAGGACACCCTCGAAGTGGTCTTCAACCTCGACTTCGGTCGTCCTCAGCCGAAGGTCGGCGATGAGGTCGAAGCCTGTGGCGACTACATCACCAGCAATGCTCCCACTCCCCGCTACAAGCCTTCTCCGTCCGGTGCGATCATCCACTGGGTTCATGAAAACTCGCGCGGGGGCCCGCATCCAGACGGCTACATCCTGCTGAATGATCGCTTCATGTACGGCTTCGGCCGCTTGCCGGTCGAAGTGGCCGCACCTGAGGAGTCGCGCAGACTTCCGAGCGTCGGTTCCTCTACTCCGAATGCTGAAGAAGCCGCGCCGGCCCGCAAGCCCGAGGGACGTCCGAAGAAATCTGAGCGGAAGCGTCCTTCCGCAGGCCAGGATGACGCAGAGTTCGAAAAGAAGCCTCGCCACGGTCGGAACTGGCGCGACTGGTTGGATGCGGTTAAGAACTGAGGCGAAATGCTTCAGACCCGCGAACCACTGACCCAGGCGCGCGAGATCCAGGCCCTTTCCGAAGAGCTGGCTCGCCACGACATCATTGCTCTCGATACGGAGTTCATTCGAGAAACCACCTTTTTTCCCACGGTGGAGCTCATCCAGGTTGCCACTCGGTCGCAGTCCTGGCTGATCGACGCGGCGGCCTTTCGGAAGCGGGGCAGGCAGGGAAGAGAAGAGCTCCGGCCCTTCCTCGATCTCCTTGAAAGTCCACGAATCCTGAAGATCCTGCATGCGGCGCAGGGCGACCAGGAGTGCTTCTTCACGGCGTTCGGCACCCTGGCCAAGCCTTCGCTGGATACGGCAATTGCGGCGTCACTGTGCGGCTATGGCGATTCGGTCGGCCTGGGCAATCTCCTGAAGTCCGTCCTCAATGTTCAGCTTAAAAAAGGGCATGCCCGCACCAACTGGTCCGTGCGACCGCTTCCGGCGCAGCTTCTGGAATACGCCCACTCGGATGTCGAGCACCTCGTGGAGCTTGCCGAGCAGCTGATGGGCCAGCTCGACAAGACGGGGCGACGGCAGTGGGCGATTGACCTCACCGCCAAGTGGGAAGACCGAAAGCTTTATGAGAGTGATCCGGAAGAGCTTGCCACGAAGCTTGCCGTAGGCGCTCGGCTGGATCCGGTCAGTTATTCGGCTCTTCTCGAGCTCATGCGCTGGCGTGAAGCACGGGTGCGGTCGTTGAACCTTCCCCGGCGCTGGGTGGCAGATGATGCCGTGCTGATCGACCTGGCCCGGGTCCGTCCCAAGGACATGGAACACCTTTCCGCGTTCCGTGGCCTGAACAAGGGTGAGCTCAAGAATTCCGGCGAATCCCTCCTGGAAGCACTCCGAAAAGCCGAGGAGGCCGGTCCGGCTGCAACTCCGCCTCGCGGGCCGAGGCAGGAGAACCCGTCTCAAGGCGAGCTCCAGGTGCTCGACCTGCTCAAGTGCTTCGTCGGCATCCTGGCGGATCAGCATCGCATTGCCGTCCGCCACATCGCCACCACCCACCAGCTTCTGGATCTGGTCCGACAGGCCCGGGTGGAGTCGGTGCAGGAATGGGTTTCACGCGGCATTCTTTCACCGTTTGCGGCCGATCTGGTGGGACAGGAGATGCTCTCTTTCCTTCAGGGCAGCCGTGCACTGTCGGTTGAAGTTCCCCCTCCCGGAAAAGGACGGCTTGGAGTAAGGATCGTCACGCCCCAGAAAACCCAGGAGTAGCATCCATGCTTTGGAAGAGTTTTCAGCAGTTCCTGCCCATCCTGATCCTGATCATCGTCGTTGCCTTCGTCCTTGCCAGGCTGCCCAAGGTGGAGTTGGGCCATGCGCCGAAGTTCCTGCGCCGCCGAGTCTGGAACTGGCTGCCGCTGGGCCTGACCTATGCCTTCCTCTACATGGGGCGCTACAACCTGACGGTTGCGAAAAATGCCCTCGGTGACGTGATCTCGAATGCGGATTTCGGAACGATCTTCGGCGTCGGCACCTGGGTGTATGGCATCTCGTTCATCATCAATGGCCCGCTGACCGATCGCTGGGGTGGCCGCAAGACCATCCTCATCAGTGCCATCGGCGCAGCAGTGGCGAACCTGGCGATGGGGCTCGTGGTGTACCTGCACAGCATGCAGCAGCTCGCCTCGGAGCAGGTCGTTCCTGCACTGGTGCTCTGTTACGCCGTGAACATGTATTTCCAGAGCTTCGGCGCCGTTTCGATCGTGAAAGTGAATGCTGCCTGGTTCCACCTGCGCGAGCGTGGCACTTTCGGCGGGATTTTCGGAATCCTGATCTCTCTCGGCATCTACTTCGCCTTCGACATCGGCGGCCTGATCGTCAAGAACGCCCCGACTCACATGGTGTTTTTCGTCCCGATGGTCCTGTTGCTGGCCTTCGCGGTCGTCGATTATTTCCTGGTGTTCGACACGCCGGGAGATGTCGGCCTGAAGGACTTCGACACGGGCGATGCCTCCAGCGGTGATACGGGCCCGCGCCTCGGGGCTCTTGAGGTTGCCAAGCGCATGGCCGGAAATCCGGTCATCGTGACGATCGCGCTGATCGAGTTCTGCTCCGGCTTCCTGCGTAACGCCGTCATGCAGTGGTATGTCATTTTCGCCAAGCAGACGGGCCAGATGACCCAGTTCGTTGCCGCCAACTGGGGACTCGCCAACTGCGTGGCGGGAATCCTGGGTGGAGTCTTTGCTGGAACGATTTCTGACAAGATCTTCCACTCGCGTCGCGGACCGGTCTCCTCGATTCTTTATGGAATCCTGTTCGTCGGCTCCTTCTTTGCGATCGGCTTCCTGACTTCTCCGGCCCTCGGCTGGATCGTGAGTTTCATGATGCTTGCCGTGATCGGCGTGCACGGCATGCTCTCGGGCACGGCCTCCATGGATTTCGGTGGAAAGAGGAACGTCGGCGTTGCCGTCGGCCTCATCGATGGCATGGTCTACCTCGGAACCGGCCTCCAGGCCGTCGTGTACGGCTCGATTCTTCCGTCGGGAGAGGCAGCGAAGGATCCTGCCAACTGGTCGAACTGGCCCCTGGCAATGGTTCCGGTGGCCGGTGCTGGCCTCTGGATGGCCGCGAAGCTGTGGAATGCCAAGCCGGTTTCCAAGGCCAAGCAGATGCCGCACTTCGAGGCGACCGACTCGGCTTCCACGCAGCCCGCAAAGTCCTGAGCGGCGCTTTAGCGGGCCGGAACAGCGGTCACGGGAGGCTTTCTACCTGGAAAGCTCAATCTCTGCGGCTCGGGTGCAGCCTCCTGTTGTTGGGCTTCGGGAGCCGTCGCGTTCGTGCCAGAGCCGGACCCCGGAGTGCCAATCGATGTCTTGGGCAATTCCTTTCCGCCCTGAATTTCCGAGAGTGTTTCGGTGCCCAGGTTCATGACGGATCCGGCGAGGAGTGCCGAACTCAAGGCGCTGATCTGGCCATAGAGTCCTGGCGTCCTGCATGACTCGGTCGTCACCAGGGTCGACGTCTTCATCGGAATGGGCACGCACCGAACCGTTGCGGTTGCGTTGCAGGTTCCTGCCGTTTCACTGCACTCTGACGCCGTATTTTTTTTGCACGAAAAGATCAGCTTGGTTTGTGGTGTTGCCTGCGGGGCAGGACGAAAGCTGCAGGTGCCGCCCGTGCTCGTGTGCGTCTGTTCGCCGGCTTGGAAGCCCTTCGGGCACACCACGGGAATCTCGCCTGGCGTGACTGTCGAGCTGAACGAGACGACCTCGATTTCCGTGCTCACGGCCGAGGCATGAACTCCGGATTCCATCTGGCAACCCTCATCGAGAAAGACCGGATCCACGGGACGAATGGCCCGTGCCGTCGTTGCTGAAAACAGGATGGCCGCAACCATCAGCCACGCTGGAGGAGTTCTCGAGTTCAGAGAATTTTGCATTTTCCGCCCTCCGTGGAATTTGGAAATCGCTGGAGCGATTCCTTGCGAATCTCTTCCGTGTACCTGCCATGGACGCAGCTGCTGAACGATTCGCACGTGGGACGCTTGGAGCATTCCATGGCGTGCTTGGTCCAGAGCTTGCGACGTGAGTCGATCGAGTGCAGATCGCGCCCGAGCGCGAGGAATCCGAGGTCAGCCCGGCGGAAGGCCTCGCAGGCAGCCACGGCCGTAAAAAGCGCGTCCGAGGCTTCGAGTGCGGATTCGGCATAGCAGCCGGCCTGTTCGAAATCTCCTGAACGAGTAAATCGACAGCGAGATTTGTCCTCTGCAGAACCCTTGCTTGCAAGCTGGGCCAGCTTTTGCCGGATGGCGGAATTCTCTGAAATGAACTTCATGCAGGGGTTTGAAGTCTCGTCTCCCGGAATCTTCAGCTCTCGTGAGTCGCGGATCTCCGTCGTGATCTCGCGCGTGACACACTCGAGTGCTTCGATGAATGCACCACGAAGGTAAGATTCCTCACGAGTTCCGCTTCCGGCAATGAGCTGTGCCCGGATCTCGCCCTTCGAGCTAGTGCGACACTCGATGGTGTCTGGAGCTCCGCAGCTGCGACCCAGATGGTTGGTCTCCTGCTCGCTGGCGCCGCTGTTGAACCGGTTGCCATTCAGGCTACAGACCTCGGGAAACGGCTTGTGGCTCAATTCGAAATCGTCGGGGCCCAGCCTCGACACTGGTCCAGGCCTGGGCACCATCAGCAGGTCCTTGAGATGATAGTATCCGAGACTTTTGGCCGACTGGAGCACCTGCTCCTGGATTCTCGCATCGAGCAGTCGGACGACTCGCTCGGTGGCCTGCTGGCAGTTGCGATTGAGCTCGCTTCCGCACTGCAGGGTGAAGATTGAGGTCACCGGCGAATCGGCCGCCAGAGCCATGCGTGATGCCAGCGCCAGCAGGACGCCGATTGTCCGAATCTTCCCCATCCTCCAAGGGTAGCATAGGATGGTCTGATGGAACGAAGCCTGCTGGCCATGTCAGTCCTGACCTTCCTCCTGGCGCTCCTGCCCTCGAGGTCCGGCGTGGGTGGTGAGATCCTGCAGGATCCGCCACGTCAGCGGCAGTCTGGCCTGGCGAAGTGGGTGGACCAGTGGCGCGAGTCTCGGCCCGCCACCCGCGAAGTGGCGGATGCGTTGGACTCGGAGCTGCTCTGGGCCCCGCTGAAAACAAAGTCGACACCAACGCCGCTTGCTTCACCGGCACCGTCGGGCATCCTCGAAACTGAAGCTGCTCCTTCGCAGCAGTCTTTTCCTGGAAGGAACAGGCGGCGCTGAGTTCGTGATCACGAATAATGACGGGCGGCCCGTGACGCCCGGCCTGAGGTTCGTCCCTTGCACCACATGGCGGCAAAGGGAGAACTCCGATGATGCACAAGAATAGAAGTTCGATCGTGCTCGCTTCGGGGCTGGCTTTAGTATCCTCCCTGGCCATCGGAACGCCCGCTTGGTCGCAGGAGGATACGATTGCAGCTCGAACCGAGCGAACTGAAGAAGAAGTGACCGACAGGGGAATACAGAAGGAAGTGGTCGGCATCAAGCCGCAGGCTGGTGTGATGGTGTTCAACGACGCCCTCGACCAGACCGACTCGCGAGCCGCCGGCGCAATCATTGTGGAAATGAACGCCCTCACGTCCTTCTTCAAGGATTCGCGACTCGCCAAAAACTGGTATCTGGGGCCGTCGACCGGGGTGATCTACTCGCACCTCGGCGAACCGAACTCGAACTTTTTCGGGTCGGATCCTGGCACGCGAGTCGGCCAGGGTGGATCCAACTACCTGATGGTTCCGCTGAACCTGAAGATCGGATACCTGTTTCCGGATACGAACTTCCGCCTGAGTCTGCGGAGCGGCGGGAATTTCACGTACCGATCCGTCGCAGATGCCTTGAATTTCGGGCCGACAACCGCCGGAGCGGGTTCGCGATGGAGAATGTATCCGAACGTGGGTGCGGACTTCGAACTCGGACAGTTCGTGATTCGCCCCGACTTGACCATCACGCCCGGGAACGAAGTGTTCACCGGTACCGTGGGGTTCAACATCGCCCTCGGTTGACGGGCTTAGGCCTTGACCGTGTGGCAGATGTTGCCATGCCCCGCTCGGCGCAAGACCTTCGGGTCCCAGGCCGGGCGGGGTTTTTTTGAATCAGGACGCGGGAAGGGCGATGAACACCTTGTCGCCGGGTCCGCGCTGGACCAGAAGCAGGATCGAGTCCGGCGCCCGGCGCGCCTTCAACCAGCGCGCAATCTTCACCGTCACTTCTTCCGAGCTCGCCACGGACTCGCTCTCAAATGAAAGCACCACGTCACCAGGGGTCAGCCCCGCTTCGGATGCGGCCGAGCCCGGAGTGACCTGGCCGATCAGGACGCCCTGCCTGGCCGAGAGGCCCATCATGCCGCGCAGGTCGGCAGGAACGTTCTGCAGCGAAAGGCCCAGATCTGCCGCGGTCCGTGGAGGCTTGCTCTCCTGGACGGCCGCAAGTCCGGCTGCCTCGGTGCCGTCTTCTTCTTCGTCGGTCCTGGGCTGCTCCTGCACCAGCAGCTTTGCCGATGCCTGCTTTCCGTCGCGAAGGTACTCGACTTCCACGGTTTTTCCTGCGGAAGCCCTGGTCGCAAGCGCCTTGAGAGCCGGTGAATTGGCCACGGGCTGCTTGTCGAATGACCGGATGATGTCACCTGCCTTGAGGCCTGCCTGGAACGCGGGGCCCTTGGGGCGAATGTCGCTGATGAGTGCGCCCCGAGGCTCGGTTTTGAACTTTCTGGCGAGATTGTCGTCGAGGTTCTGGGCTGTCACCCCGAGCCATCCACGAACGACGCGACCGTGCTTGAGCAGCTGCTCGGTGATTTCGCGCACGACTCGAGAAGGGATCGCGAAACCGATGCCGATGAATGCTCCGCTCTGCGAGAAGATCGCAGCATTGAGTCCCACCATCTCGCCATCGGAGTTGAGGAGCGGACCCCCTGAGTTTCCGGGATTGATGGCAGCATCCGTCTGGATCATGTCGTCGACGTCGGGTCCTGGATCTCCGAAAGGGCCCATGGCCGAGCCATTTCGGCCGCGTGCACTGACGATTCCGGAGGTCACCGTGTGGTCGAAGCCGAACGGATTTCCAACGGCAATCGCCGGATCGCCGACCTGCACGCGATCCGAATCGCCGAGCTTCAGCGAGGCGAATTTCTGTGGCCCATTTTCAAGCTGCAGCAGGGCAATGTCGCTCCTCGCATCGCCGGCGATGATTTTGGCCTTGAGAGGCTCCTTCTTTCCTTCCAGGTTCACGATGACCTTATTGGCCCCCTCGATCACGTGGTAACTCGTGACGATCAGGCCATCCTCGCGGATGATCACTCCGCTGCCAACCCCCAGCGAGCGCTTCTCTCCGGCGGATTGCTGCCTCGTGCTCTGGATGCTGACCACCGCCGGCATGGCCTTGCGCGCCACTTCGCTGACTGTGGGCGTCGTGGGCTGAAGCCCATCCCGGGCAAGGGCGCGACTGGAGGATAGCGACGCGTGACTGAGCGAGATCAGGATGACGAGGGCCAATCGGTGAATTCGGAAGATCATGCCGCACGTTCTGCAGAGGACGTTCCGGCGCCCTGTTCCGGTAGGCCGCACTCATGCTATTCAGGGAATCATGAATGCTTTTTTGGATTCCAAGGATTGGCCTGAGGCTGATTATCGCAAGCGCGTGCAGGAAACTTTCGATGACGTCGCCGCACAGTTCGAAAACGTCGATCCTGACGTTGCTGAGTGCGAGCAGGCATTCGGCGTGGTGACCATCACGTTTCCTGACCGCACCAAGATCATCTTGAGTGCCCAGCCCTCGGTGCGGCAGCTCTGGGTGGCCCTGGCCTCGCGCGGTACGGCCTATCACTTTTCTTTCGATCCAGCGCTCCAGCAGTGGCGCGATGACAAGGGGCGCGACATTGAAGTCAAATCGCTCCTGAAGACGGTGCTCGAGGAAACGGCGGGGTTGAAGCCATGGCAAAAGTAACGGTCTACACGATGGATTATTGTCCTTATTGCGAGCGCGCAAAATCGCTGCTCCAGCGGAAGGGAATTTCGTTCGAGGAGATTCGGCTGTCGGAAGAGGATGAGGCCTCCTGGGATGCGCTTGAGAAGCGTTCGGGGATGAAGACGATGCCGCAGATTTTCGCGGATGAGCGGCTGATCGGCGGCTACACGGAGCTCGCCGCGCTGGATACCCGCGATGGCCTTCAAAGCCTACGCTAAGGTTGCCCTGCGCCTGGGCTGCCTCGGTTTCGGGGGCCCTGCCGCCGCGATGGCGATGATCGAGGAAGAGTGCTCGCGCAAGCGAGAGTGGCTTTCGCCCGAGCGCTTTTCGCACCTGCTGACCATCTGCAAGCTTTTTCCTGGCCCGGTGGCGACCCAGATGATGATTGCCATCGGAAGCATCCGACACGGCGTGGCCGGAGGACTGGTCGGTGGATTCCTGTTCATCCTGCCGGCGTTCCTTCTCGTGCTCGGAATGGGAGCCTGGTACCAGGACTCGGCTGAAGTCATCTCGCGGGCCGGTCTACTCTGGTCGGGGCTCCAGACCGGAGCCATTGCCGTCATCCTAGCCTCGGTGGTCCAGCTGGCGCGTCCGTATCGGCAAAGCCGGCGGGCGTGGGCGATCGGCCTCATCGCCGCCGCAGTGGTGGCGTGGAGGCCCCAGGCCGAGCCCGTATTGATCCTCGGATTCGGGCTGCTCTCCTACGCCGGCTTTCGCCTGGCGGGTAGCACGACCCGATTGAACGCCTTCGGCTGGGCAATTCTAGGACTTGCCGATGAACAGCTTCGGCAGAAGCTGCTCCAGATCTTCTGGATTTGTTTCAAGGCTGGAGCCTTCGTCTTCGGAACAGGTCTTGCGGTCGTACCGGTCCTCGAAGGAGATTTCGTCGGAAGGATGGGGTGGCTGACCCACGCCCAGTTCATGGATGGTCTTGCCGTGGGGCAGATCACCCCGGGTCCGGTGACGATTACGGCAACTTTTCTAGGCTTTCAGGTCCTGGGACTTGCCGGCGCACTGGTGGCCACTGCGGGTGTGTTTTCCGCGGCCTTCGTGAACGGTGTTTTCGTGATTCCTCGAGTCTGGGGACATTTGGAAAAACGGGCTGCCGCCGGTCCTGCGGCCTTCATCGCCGGTGCCGTACCCGCGGTGGTGGGCGGAGTATTCGGAACAGGAGCCCGCCTCGCCATTCAAACCGGCCATTCTGCGGGCGCTCACGCCGGAGTTCTTGCTGCCGTGCTCGGGGCCAGCCTGCTGGCTCAGTTTTGGTATCGAGCCCCGGCTTGGGCGGTGATTCCTGGAGCAGGAGTGCTTGCCTGGGTTTTCGAGCGAGCACTGACGCTGATTTAAAATATTTTCAGGCGGTCCACTTTACTGGTTGAAAAGCGATCGTACCGGGTTTAATTCAACGGCTCCTCTTTCGCATGGGTCCCCATCGTCTAGA
>CAMAQA010000009.1 GCA_945860415.1 Bacteriovorax stolpii | reverse complement strand
CCGGACAAGGTCCGAAATGACCCGGGTGCGTGAGATTTGAAAAAGCCCTGTGTTTTCCGGTGACGGGAGGCACAGGGCTTTTGTTTTGATTTGTCCGGGTTTAGGGTCGAAAATCAATGAAACGAGTTTTCCATTGATGAATTACCCGCGAGGCAAAACCATGACCGCTGCGAGCCCTTCCGCCGAGAAGCGGTCCATCCTGATCATCGATGATGAGCAGGCGCACACGGGCCTTCTTTTCGAGCTGCTTTCGGATCGTTACGAAATCTTCACCGCCAATGACGGCGAGACGGGAATTCGCCTGGCGCTCCATCATGTGCCGGATCTGGTGCTGCTGGATGTGCGGCTTCCGAAACAGAGCGGCCTTGCCGTCTGCTCCTCTCTCCGAGGAAGCGAGGAGACTCGTGACATTCCGATCATCATCATGACGGGACACGACAACCAGGAGGCGCGCACCATGGCTTACCGGATGGGCGCGGATGACTACGTCAGCAAGCCGTTTGCCCTCGATGAGGTGCTGGCGCGAATTGAGTCGAAGATTCGCAGGCTCGATGAAAAGCAGGCTCCGCGTCAGCAGGTGACGCTCGGAAACCTCACGATCGATCGTGCCAGGATGGAAGCTTCGGTGAACGGTGCCACGCTCATGCTGAGTGCACTCGAGTTCAAGCTCCTCGAGTACTTCGTCGAGAACCGCGAGCAGATTCTGTCTCGCGATCGCATTCTCGAGGACATCTGGAAGAATGCCGTCGTGACCCCGAGGACCGTCGACACCCACGTATCTTTTCTGAGAAAAAAACTGGCCGGCAGCACCTATGCCATTCGCACTTTGTACGGAGCCGGTTATATTCTGGAGCCGCGGGAAGGGTCATCGGCCTCGGACGATTCCGAAGACGACAGCTGATCGTTTCTTTCCAAAAGGAATCCAAGGGGAACCGATGGAATTGCTTCACCAGTTTGTTGATATTTTCCTGCATCTCGATCTGCATCTGGCCGACTGGGCGGCACAGCTGGGGCCCTACCTGTACCTCCTGCTTTTTGCCGTCGTGTTCTGCGAAACCGGGCTCGTCGTGACGCCTTTTCTTCCGGGTGATTCTCTTCTTTTTGCGACCGGAGCGCTGGTGTCTCTGTCGCAGACCGGCGGTGGATATCCGCTCAGCCTCGGTCTGATGCTGGTGCTATTGATTGTTGCCGCCATCCTGGGCGATGCGGTGAACTATTGGATCGGGGCGAAGATGGGCGGCAAGCTGCTCGAGTGGTCGGATCGAGGCTGGCTGCCGATCCGCAAGCAGCACATCGAGCGTACCCATGATTTTTATGAGCGCTACGGCGGCAAGACAATCGTGTTCGCGCGTTTTGTTCCGATCATCCGAACTTTTGCGCCCTTCGTGGCCGGCATCGGAAAGATGTCCTACAGCCGCTTCTTGACCTTCAACGTCTTTGGTGGCGTTGTCTGGGTCATCGGATTCGTCCTGGCGGGATTCTGGTTTGGTAACCTGCCCAGCGTGAAGCGCAACTTCCAGTGGGTGATCCTGGCCATCATCGTGCTTTCGATCCTGCCCGCGGTCATCGAGCTCTGGCGCAATCGCAACGAGCGCCGCGCCACGAGTGCGGGCTGATAGAATCGAATCCATTCAAACGGCACTGTTCCATTCCCGGTTCTTGCATCTCCAGGAGAGATGCCCAGCACCTCTCCGATGGAGCTACTAAGACAGGGACTCGACTGCGAGCTGGTGCTGGTCAGCTGGCAGCCCGGTTTTGAAAGCGAGCTGATTGCTCGCATCGAAGGCGCAGGCTACGGACCGGAGAGGACCGCGGTAGGGCTGCTGTTTTTGTGGTCCAGCATGGCGTTCCTCGAAGCTCATGCGCTCAGCGAGGAGGGGATTCCTCCGCTCGACTACCAGCATGAAGATGGCTGGAGCAGTCTCGATTTTCTCGAAAACCTTCGCTGGGAAGAGGACCGTCTCAGGCTGCCGCTGAAGGTCATTCGAGGTCGGCAGGTGACGACGGATATCTGGCTCTCACGCAACGGATTATTCGTGGTGCGGGCACAGGGACGCGGAGATTCACCCATGCGCTGGTTCGAGAGCTTTCGCGATTGAGGGGCTAGTGCCGTGGAGCGGCTGCGCGCGTCAGCCGATCCAGGATGGCCGAGGCCATTCCCCCGGTGCGCTCCGGAAGCGTGGTCGTGCGAGGGTCTTCCGCAAAGATTCGGTCCACGGCGCCATCATCATCCAACCTGCGAAGCGCACTGAAAAGCCTTCGTGCGGACTCCGACCAGTCGCCTTCCTCGGAAAGCCTTTCGACAGTCAGCCGTGACCTCACGACTTCTGCGATCCTGGCTTCGGCAGCCGGATCCAGGAGCAGTGCTCCCCAGCGGATTTCAGGCTGATCTGCGAGCATCAGGCGAAGCTCTTCGATGGATCCGAGAGTGAGTGATTTTGCTGGAGCGTAGTGGCTGGCCAGCATTCCTGGCGCGAGTTCGGCAGACGATTTTCCCGAGGTCGTCTTTTCCGGTAGCGCGACTTCGCGAGCGCTGGCTTGCGCGAGTTCCTCGCGAGAAATGGCTCCGGGGCGAAGCAGCGTGAGTGTCGCATCCGGCGCCACGTGGACGATCGTGCTTTCGAGCCCGACTTCGCAGGGGCCGCCTTCGAGAACGTACTGCACGCGCCCGCCGAGCTCGCTCACGACCGCTGATGAGGTGGTCGGGCTGATTCTTCCGAACCGGTTGGCGCTCGGAGCCGCCAGCGGAAGCTGGAGCGTCCTGAGAAGGTCCTGCGTGATCGTATGCCGGGGCATCCGGACGCCGACGGTCGAGAGTCCGCTCGTCACGAGATCCGGAATCCGTGATCCGCGCGGAAGCACCATCGTGAACGGACCGGGCCAGAAGGCCTTCATGAATTTTTCGGTGATGGCCTTTGCCTCGCTGGAAAGGAGCGAGCTATCGGTGATGCCCAGCTCATCCAGCTTGCGGAGGCTTCCCCATCCGGTGGGAATGTGCACGATCAGCGGATCGAAGGTGGGGCGATCCTTTACGGCGAAGATCTTGGCCACGGCCTTTTCGTCAAAGGCATTGGCCGCCAGTCCGTACACAGTTTCGGTCGGAATGCCGAGCACGTCGCCCGAGCGCAGCAGGGCCACGCACTTCTGGATGCTCTGGAATCCTCCCGAGAGCGTGTTCATGGCTTCTGGAGCTCCGCCCACACGGTTTCCATCTTCATGCTGCGCGAGCCCTTGATGAGGATGACGGATCCCGGGGTGGCCGCCTTGCGGGCTTCTGCGGCCAGCGACGGAAGATCCTCAAAGTGGGCCAGCGTTCCGGTGAAGCCGGATTTTTCCAGGGCATCGAAAAGCGACTTCATCCGCGAGCCGTGGAGCAGGATCACCGAGGCGCCTGAGGTCATGAGGGGTTGCGAGAGCTCGGCATGAAAGCGAAGCTCTTCCGTTCCGAGCTCCTTCATGTCGGCAAGGCAGGCGATCCGCGTCGCCTGCGGGGCACCGGTCTGGGCCAGGAGCTGGAACGCGGCGCCCATCGAGACGGGGCTGGCGTTGTAGTAGTCGCAGATCACTAGAGTGCCGGCAGAGGAGGGTAGCGGACGGATTTGCGAGCGACCTTCAGCTCCTTCGAAGGTGGCCAGGCCCTTCTGGATTTCTTGCGGGGTCAATCCGATTGCCGCGGCAGTCGCAACGGCTGCGAGCAGGTTCTGGGCATTGTGGCGTCCCGGTAGTGGAACCTCGAGCGAGAGTTCGGTTCCTTGCAGCTCGACGTCGAGGATGCTCCTGCCCTCGGCGATCCGGTGATTTCCTGCAACACCCGGTGATGCCGGAACCTGATCCAGCCCGAAGCTCCAGGCCTTGGGCAGTTTGGAGTGCTCGCGCGCAATCCACGGATCATCCAGGTTGACGATGCAGGTGCCGCCCAGCGTTTTTGTTTCATGGAAGGCGAGGCACTCTTCGCGCGCCACTGTGGGCACATCGATCAGTTTTTCGAGGTGCTCCGGTCCGATGACGGTCAGGACCGTGTGGGTGGGCTTCACGAGCGGAACGTGCTGGGCCATGGCCCCGATTTCATCGATGCCTACTTCGATCACGGCCGCTCCGTGATGCGGGCGCAGTTCGATGAGTGTCATCGGAATGCCGAGAAATCCATTTTGGCTTCCCGTGGTCTTGAGCACCGACTCATGCCGGCCTCGAAGCAGGGCGGAAAGCAGCTCCTTGGTCGTGGTCTTGCCATTGGCACCGGCGACGAGGATGACTGGAATGGAGAATCTCGAGCGCCAAGCGGAAGCCAGCTTTCGAAAGCCCGCCTGCACGTCTTCGACTCCAAAGAATTCGATCGAAGGAAACTGCGCCGCCCATCCCCGTGAGTCGATGATGGACTGTTCAGCGAGAATTCCAGTGGCACCGGCTGCAATCGCGGCTGGAATGAATTCGTGCCCATCCATCTTTTCGCCGCGAATCGCGACGAAGACTCCGGAGGTGGGAATCCTGCGAGAGTCGGTGGTGAATCCGCTGAAACGCGCGGATGATTCACGGCCAGCGAGGCCCAGTACGTCACGAATCCATGCCGCCTCGAAAAGAAGCTCGTCAGAAGGGAAGGAGCCGTCCATCGCGTTTTTCACCGGTTTTTCCTCGTCGTTTTTCAGGATGGGCCAGGGCCTCGAGATCGGGATAGAACACCTGGTTCATCACGACTCGAGGCACCACGCGACCGATCATGCGGGCCTTGGGGCCGATCGTCCGTGCGTGGGCTTCTCCTCGAATGAGCGTGCCCTGTCCGTCCGGAGCGGGCAAGAGCTCGATCGACCAGCGAATCTCCGAAAGCAGCTTTTCCAATCGTCCCTTCGACTCTCGGACCACCTTTGCTTCGAGATGATCCGGTGATTTCTGGTGGACCTGAAGATCGAGCTCAAAGCGCTTCCACTCTTTTTTCGGGGGTTCCATCAACAGACGAAGGGTCGGGCCGGTAGCCGTGTCCTCGCCCGTCTGCACGGGTTCTACCTGGACGGCGTTGAAGTGCCATTCCGGCCAGTTCCTGGAAGTGGCGAGCTCCTGCCGAAGCTCCTCAATGGCCAACGATGAACGAACCTGCCGTTCGAAGGTGAGTTCATAATCCGGCCCGCGCGACAGCAGCGCGCGGGTGGACAGGCCCAGCACGGCAATGACTGCAGCCGTCAGCAGAACTTTTCGGGAATGCGGATGCATGAGCGAGATCTACCACGAGGGCTTGGCTCGAGCGAGGAACTTGGCTACTGGAGAGGCATGGCCCAGAACCTGGAACCCCGCCTCATCGCCCGGACCGACGACTGGTGCGTTGTCGACAAGCCCCCCCGCTGGCTGAGCGTCCAGGGCCGTTCGGAGCGTCCGGTGCTGGTCGACTGGCTTCGGCATCACCACGGCGATATCTGGGTCGTGCATCGGCTCGACGAGGAGACCTCCGGAGTGATGCTTTTTGCGCGCTCCGACGCAGCCCACCGGAAGGCCTGCGACTGGTTTGCGCGCCACGAGGTGCGCAAGGTGTACGAATTTCTAGCCGCCGGGCTGCCTCGGCTGCCGGTATTTCGGGTGGATCTTCCGATCGAGGAAAAACCCTCATCGACCCAGGTGGAAGTGGTCGAGCGCTTCGGAAGCGGCGAGCGGAGAGGTTTTCTGGGACGCGCGCGTCCGGTCACCGGCCGCCGACATCAGATTCGGATCCACCTCTCGCGCTCTGGGCATCCTCTCTGGGGCGATCGCCGATATGAAGGGTCTGCCATGCCGGCTCCAGGAATCGAGGTCGAACGAGTGGCCCTTCACGCGCGTTCGCTTTCGCTGCCCTCGGGAGAAGTGTTCGAGTCACCCTGGCCGGCGGATTTTTCGGGCTGGGTCGAACAGGCACGCCGGATGGGACGAGGCGCGCCATGAGCATCGAAATGACCCGAACCCTCGAGCAGGCATGGAATGCTCGACTCCACTCCGGACAGCTCGAAAGGATCCACGAATCCGCGCTGCGGCTTTTCTACGGTCCAGGCGAGGTGCATCCCCGTGATCCGCTCGCCAGCTGGGCCATCGACGGATACGGCAGTTCCCTGTGGATCACGGAATGGGAAGGCGAGTCGGCTCCAGCATCGGTCGAAGAGATTCGCAAGGCCTCCGAGCAGGTCTATTCGCGTGAGGGATATCGAGGAGCCGTCGTGCTTCGGCGTCCGCGGCAGGGCATTCCGGAAATGCCCCAGCTTCTCTGGGGCGAAGCGCCTCCGCCCAGCTTCAGGGTCGTCGAGCATGCCGACGGGCACGTGATGAGCTTTGAAATCCAGCTCCTTGAGGGACGCCATCCGGGGCTCTTTCTGGACCATGCTCCGCTTCGGCGTTGGCTGTGCTGCTCTGGGAAACTTGCGGGCAGGAGAGTGCTCAATACTTTTGCCTACACCGGTAGCCTGAGCGTGGCTTCGTGGCTGGGGGGAGCCTCGGAAGTGGTCACGCTCGACCTTTCGCGTCCCACCACGCAATGGGCGGAGCGAAACGGCAGGATGAACGGCATTCCGGTCGAAAGATCGCGCTACCTCTTTGGTGATTTTTTCGAGGAGGTGCCGCGCTTGGCTCGACGTGGCGATACCTTCGATGTCGTGATCTCGGATCCACCTTCGTTTTCTCGAGGAAAGAAGCGAACATTTTCGACCCAGAAGGATCTCGTGGACCTGCACGAGCTGCTTTTTTCGGTGCTCAGTCCCGGAGGAGTTCTCGTGACGTCGATCAACTCCGCCAACGTTCCCTGGGAGAAATACGAGCGTGACGTGCAGCAGGCTGCGCGAAAACTCGGAAGAAAGCTCAAGCTCCTGGGCAGGATCGAGCAGCCGGAGTCGTTTCCGAGCCATCCTGTGAATCCAAAATCGCGCTACTTGAAGGGATTCATCTTTCAGTCCTGATCGCGAGGTCGGCGGGAAGCGGGCATTCGAAGCGCACGAGTTCCTTTGTCATCGGATGCGGGAACTCGATCCGATGCGAATGAAGCGCAGTCCTCGGAAAATCGAGTCGGGCTCCGTACTTTCGATCGCCCAGCAGCGGATGCCTTCGCGATGAGGCCTGGGCGCGAATCTGGTGTGATCGGCCCGTGTCGAGCTCGAACTCGCAAAGCGTGACCGGTTGGCCGAGATAGGATTCGTGCACCAACGTTCGGATCTCGAGCGAGGCTCGCTTGGCTCCTGGTGCACCGGCCTTCGCCACGCGAGTGACGTTCGTGCGCTCATCGCGAATGAGCCAGTCGTCCCAGCGGATCGGATCCGTCGACAGCGGCAGTGCTCCTTCGAGCCACGCGATGTACGAGCGCCGGAGCGATCCTTCCTGCAGTGACTGGGTGAGGCGTTCGGCGGACTTGCTGCGCTTGGCAACGACCATGATTCCGGAAGTATTGCGGTCCAGCCGATGGACGAGGCCGACGTAATTCCGTCCGAAGTACGCCCGCAGCAGATCGACGAGGTTTTCGTCGCCCGTGTGCTCGCCCTGCGAGAGCAGGCCGGCGGGCTTGCAAAGCACGACCAGGTGCGTGTCTTCGAAAACGATGTCGAATTTCTGCGCCACGGTTTCACAGCTAGACTGCTGCAGGTCCGGGGTCAATTCTTGATTTGCCGGTGGCGCTTCGCCGCAGTTCCGTTCGCGACAAGGTGTGGATCCATGAATCGGCGGAGCCGCTCGAGGCCTCCTCGAAGTGGCTGCGGGTCGGAATCGGGCCTTGATGCGCTCCCCGGATCTGGTCCCAGCTGGCGAGGGTCAGCGCCACGCGGATCTCCTTGTGCCGGCGGCGAAGGCTGGTTTCCGTCGGGCGTCGCACCTCGTTCCAGTTTCGGACGATCGCGGGTTCATCGCGGAGGATCTCCTCGATCTGGGCTCCGGAAAGGCGGCCGGAGCTCGCTCCCCAGTGCTGGAGGAGAAGCGTGCGACAGCGTGCGGTCTCCTCGCGAAGCTGCTCGGGAGGAGTCGACTCCGAATGTCGGGCGAAGGGTTTTTGCAGCACTAGTCGAACGATGTCGATGCGATCCAGGATGGGGCCAGAGAGCCTCGACAGGTAGTCGGTACGCGATTGATCGGTGCACTGGCAGAAGGCGGGAGGCTCGGAAGACAGCAGCTCTCGTGTCCTGCTCCAGGCCCGTGGCCAGCCCCCGCACCTGCAGAGATTGGCGGAGGCCGCGAGTTGGAAGCGCGCCGGAAGCTCGATGCTCCGCTGCGAGCGGGTGAGCTGCAAGCGTCCGGTTTCCATCGGATCACGCAGGCATTCGCGCGAATCGCGCGGCCACTCGAGAAACTCATCGGCAATCAGGGCACCGCCATGGGCCTGAGAAAACTCTCCCGGGCGAAGCTCGCCTCGATGGATTCCTCCCACCAGGGCTTCCGGCCTGACCTGCGGTGGTACGATTCGAAGTGGAGCTCGTTGCGCGAAGTCGGGAGGTCCGGGTTCGACCAGCTCTTCGAGCAGCAGCCGATCGAGAAGCTCTTTTGGTCCGAGGGTGGCCTGCAGTGCCTGCAGCCATTGAAGTGCGGCGGTTTTTCCGGTGCCCTTCGGGCCGATGAGCAGCAGGTGATGCGCGCCCGCCGAAGCAGTGGCAAGGTCGCGTTCCAGTGATGGCTGGAGCGGCAGAAGGTCCATCGGCACTTCATCACGATCCGGAGTGGTGTCGGGAGGCATGAGTCGCACTTTCACGGGATACTCCAGGATCGGCAGCACCTCGACGAGCGAGCCCACCAGATGCACCTGCAGGCGGAGAGGCGTGTCGCGCGCCTGCTGGATCAGGGCGATCGCACTGCGGGCCGTGTTGGAGTCTTCTACTGCGAGGATGAGGTCCGACGCTCCAGCCACGACAGCCGCCCAGCAGGCCCGAAGCACGCGGCCGGCCGAGCGCACGGAGCCATCCAGAGCCAGCTCACCAGAGGCCACGATGAGTCGCGACTCTTCGGATCTGCTGCCTGCGCTCCAGGAAGAGTGGATCACGGCAAGCGCAATGGCGAGGTCGGTTCCTGTTCCTTGTTTTCGAACACCCGCAGGAGAGAGGTTCACGAGGACGCGCTTGCGCGGAAACTCCATTCCGCTGGCCTCGATTGCCGCCCGCACGCGCTCGCAGGATTCGATGATCTCCTGTCCGGGAAGTCCGACCACCCGAAAGCTCGGAATGGCCATGGCGCTCCACACGTCGATGAGCTGGAGTTCGGGTTCAATCTGGCGGTGCAACGGGGCGGAAATTCGAGTCATGCCGCCCGGCCATTACGAAACTCGTGCCGGAAATCATTTGGGCAGGGCTCGAAGCATGTCATCTCGAGCCGTGTTCACCGCTTCGGCGATTTTCTGCGCATCATGCCACTCGCGCGAGCCCTGCTGTCCGATCTTGTCGGGATGGAAACGCTTGATCAGTGCGCGGTGGGCTCTCCGGATTTCGAACTCTCCGGCGTCTTTTGCGATTCCGAGAATTTCGTGCGGAAGTCCGGTGAACGAAAATCCACCGAGAAGCACGCGACGCTCCTCTCGCTCCTGACGCTTTCGATCCTGATGCTTCGGCTTCAGGCGCGGCCGGTGGAAGGCGTCGCTCCGAAACTGGGACTCTCGCTGGCTCTTCGAAACGAACCGAAACGCCGCAAAGCCGAGGCTCGCCAGCAGCACGAGCTGGATGGCCGCAAACTGGTCGGGGCTGAAGATTTCCGAGAGCTGCTGGGCGAGCGGTGATGGCACGTCACCCATTATGGCACGACCCCTGCGTCCGGGCGAGCTGATGGTCCGAGCGTTGGTGATGTCGACTTTTCTTCTTTTTTCGGATGTTGCCGGGGCGTCGCCCGAGTGCCTCATCCCGCTCCAGGTGCGCCGACAAGTCCGAGATTCGTGCTGGGTGTCCGTTTTGACCACGGATCCGGCAGGAGAGCTGGACGTCTGCTTTTCGAGGGCCACGTGGCTGCGGTGGTTGTCACTCCGGCGACCTCACTGCCTCCCTTCTCCTGATCCGGCACAGGGAAGATGGGTGCGAGTCTTTCCTCCACTTTTGGATGAGCAGGCTCCTGTCGAGGGACGTCCGTCGAGGCGTCGATTCCTGGTGTCGGACTCTGCCCCATTTCCAGAGGCTGGAGAACGATTCGGCGCAAGCCCGTTACTGTCGGCCACGCAGTGGCTCGAGGCACGGCGCGAGTCGTTTTCGGCGCGACTCGTTCCGGCCGATCCGAGCGGCTGGCTTCGATCCTGGCTCATCGGTGAATCCTCGAGTTCGTTCTCGCGCATCAGCGAGAAGGAGTCGGGTGCAGGGGTTCCTCCCACGCTTTTCTTCATGCTGGGGTATGTCCACCTGCTGACCAGTGCCGGGGTTCACCTTCTGCTGCTGGGAGCAGTGACGGAATTCATCGTCACCCAGCTGTGCACGAGAGCGCCGGTCCTCTGGGTGCGGCCGATTCGAGCGATTCTTACCGTGCTTCAATGGGGTCTGTTCGTTTGGGTCTGGGCGCTTTCCGGTTGGCGCTGGGGATTGCTGCGGCCGCTCACCCTGATGGGCCTGCAGCAGGTGTCGCGTGCGCGAGGGTGGAAGTGGCAGAGAGGTGTGCCGCTCGTGGCGAGCGTGAGCCTGGAGGCGCTCCTGGCCACCGCGTTTCAGGTCGATGCGGCCTGGGGACGCTGGCACTACTTTCTGGCCGTCTGGGGAGGTTCGTGGGGAGTAGCGGGAAGAACCGGCTGGCGCGCACACTGGTGGATGGCAGTCGGATCCTGGATTGCGGTCGCTCCGCTGCAGCTGGCACATGAGGGCTGGATCGCGCTGTCGACCCCGGTTCTCAGCCTGATCACCATTCCAGTGGCGGGCTATGTTCTGATGCCTCTGGCTCTCGCAATGGAAGCCTTTCCAGGTTTGTCTTTTCTTGATGATGCGCTGGGATTCACTGCCTCCGTGCTTTTCAAAGTCACGCTGCCTTTGGCTCAACTGCCCGGGGCGCTCTGGTCGGCTTCGGCGCTCGGAGCTGCAATGGTTGCGGTGGGCGTTTGCGGCGTCAGGGCTCTGGCGCCGGCACACCAGCGGGCGCGGGTGCTGGTGCTGCTCGTGTTTGCGGCTCTGGCTTTTCGGTCCGTTCAGCTTGGGGCGAGAGACCCCGCTGCCGAGACGCGAGCCGATGAGGTGATCCAGCTCGATGTCGGACAGGGAGATGCCGCCCTGGTGAGCTGGAGCGAAGGCGGAGTCAAGAAAGCTGCCGCCATCGACGTCGGTTCGTCGCTGGCCTCGGATCCTGCCCGCTGGATTCGAGCGCTTTCGCGCAGGGGAGTGGTCGAGCTTGAGGCAGTGGTTTTGACTCACGAGGATGAAGATCATTCAGGGGCGCTTGCGCAGCTCCTGCCGTGGATCCGAATACGCTGCGTGCTCCTGCCTCCTTCCCTCGACCCGAGTCCCGACAACAGGCTCCGTCGGCTGCTCGCTGAACGCGGAATTCCGGCAGGACATCAGGCTTCCTCGTGCTTTCCTTTTCCGTGGTTCGTGGCCATCCGTGATTCGCGAGCAAACGGGGTCATGGGGGGCGTGCTGATTCCTCTGCGCTCGGGTGGGGCATACCTCAATCTGGGCGATGCCGGATGGCGCAAGGGGGCCTCGGAGCTGGCCCTGGCCACGGCCTTCGAACGGCACTGGCCTTCGCTCTGGAATGAGGCTCGGAGCTCGCGTCGGTCCGTCCTCAAGCTCGGCCATCATGGCTCGAGGTTTTCTTCGTCCCAGGGGCTTTTAAACGCATTTGAGCCCACCTCAGTCGTGGTTTCGTCCGGACCTGGAAATCGCCATGGACATCCCCATCCCGAAACCCTGGGGCGGGTGAGAGAGGCCGGGGCGGCGGTTTTTCGGACGGACCGGCAAGGTGCTGTAATTATTAAATAAAATTGCAAGACTAGTACCCGATAATAAAACTCAAGAAAGACTTATGCGGACATGTCAGAATTCCGAAAGGGGAGACGTGAGGATTCTCGCGCGGGGAGGGCGAATGAGATTCGGTTTTGGCGCAAAATGGAGTGCTGTCGTCGCGCTTTTGTTCGCGACCGCCTGTGGCTTGCCCCGGAACGAGAAGTCCGTCACTCAGTGCGTGATCGGAAATGATCAGCTCAGCACGATCAACGGTAAATGGGACGTGACTCCGGTGCGCATTGCCCTGGGCGGACTGGTGGGTGCGGTGGAGGGTTCTGATACCGTGAACGACAAGCTGCTGATCCAGACGTCGGCAGAGGTCTGGAACCGTTTTTCAATGATCAGCTTCGGATATCCCATCATCGACTATCGTGAGCCCGGAAGCGGAGTGCGCGTGGACTCGTGGGACACCGGAGGGTTTCCTGCGTGCAGCATTGACCTGCTGGCGACGGACGAGAAGTCGTTCGTGGATCCGATCGTGATCCGAAAGCGAGCCGCCTGGCCCCCGGATTTGTCCGAGAGCGTGATTGCGCTGACCACCACCTGCCCCCGACGGCAGGCCTGCAAGGGGCTGGGTTGTCGCTACAAGATGTCCATCATCGAGCTGAACCTTCAGCACTATTTTGCGCCAGGAAAGCCGCAGCCGGATCCGATCTCCATCCTGGTCCATGAGATGGGCCACATGCTGGGTCTCGGACACTCGTGCGAGTATCGGTCCGCCGATGGAATTCCTGACTGCAATTCGAAGTACCTTCCAAAAGCCTACAAGAATGCGGTCATGTTTCCCCAGTTTCTCGTCACCAGGGAGGGCCCAGGCGAAGTTCGCAGCAAGCTCAATGCGAATGACATGGGCAGGACGAACTGCATCTACAAATAAACCGAGTCAGGTGATCAGTCGTCGACGGCGAAGCAGCTCGACGGCCTCGTCATTGGCATACACGCTCGGCACGAAGTTGATGAAACCCGAAAGGTGTTTCATGAGTGCATTCTCGCGCTGGACGAGCAGCGAGGGCTTGCCCGTCTTGCTGATGATCTTGACGGACTCCGTATCCAGGTGCGGCTGGTCGCGCGTGGCCTTCAGGTGGCCGATGCCGCGCGTGAAGACCACGTCCTTGTGCGGAATGTCGGCGAGAATCCAGGCCTTGCCCTTGCCGTGGCGCTTGAGGATCTTTTCGAACTCCTTGACCTTCTTCTGGATCTTGGCGGTGAGCTGAGCCTTTTCGCTGTCGTCGCCATCGCTTCTGAGGATTCGGTGCTGGAAGAGCGAATGCCGGAGAGTCTTCGGAGGCCTTCGGTAGAGCAGCATCTGGATCAGCTCGGAGGCCTTGCGGTCCTTGATCTTCTTTTCGAGCCGGACCTGCTGCAGGCGGTTCATGAAATACACGTCATTGAACCAGAAGAACCGCTCGTCTCCGGCAAAGATCATGTCGAGCAGGTCATGGAACTGGTAGATCAGGTCGTGCTCGAGCAATGCCTCGGCAATGTGCGACGACATGATATCGAACTTTGCCGAGCCCGGATTCTTGATGACCTGCGAGTACCAGCTGAAGCGCGCGATCAGGAAATCTTCGAGCGCATGAATGGCGTTCTCGCGCACGCCGAAGGCCACCTGGCCATTGCCGGCGTCATAGGTCGTGAGGTTGGCGAGGATGTACTCGCGGTCAAACTGCCCGTACTTGATGCCCGTGTAGTGCGAGTCGCGGAGCAGGTAGTCCATGCGGTCGGCGTCGAGATCCGAGTGCATGAGCTGGTTGGCGATCAGGTACTTCGAGTCACCCTTGATGATGTCGGAGATCAGCTGGATGTCGAATTCGAAATCCTCGAGGATGCGCGTGATGCCGCCGTCGTAGGGCGTGTTCTTGATGATGAACGATCCGAGGTGCTCGTGATTGTTGGGCAGCTGCTTCGGCGTCTTGCCCGAGTGCTTGTTGCCGGTGGCGCGCGGGCGGCGCGTGTCGTTGCCATGGCGGATGTAGGCATGCTCGATGGCATGCGAGAACGGAAAGGTGCCGAGGTCGTGCAGGAGCGCCGCGATGCGCAGGCTCTTGTGCAGCATCGCCGCCGGGCTCGTGGAATGCCGGTCGAAAAGCTCATGGTCCGGAACGGCGATGCCCAGCGCCCGGATCATCTGATCCATCGAATGCATCACGCCGATGACGTGGGCGAAGCGGTTGTGCTCGGCTCCGGGAAAAATATAGTTGGAAAAGCCCAGCTGTTTGATCCAGCGCAGGCGCTGGAAGAAGGGCGAGTTGATGATCTGCTCCTCCCATTCGGTGATCGGAATGAATCCATAGAGGACGTCGTAGATCACCCGCTGGTTTCGAACGGGACGTGGACTGGCAACGCTTCCGGGAAGGGCCGAACTCATGGTCCTAGTGTGCCAAAGATCGGCCGGTGGATGACAGGGCTAAAAGCGGGGCGGTCAAAATCCGAGGGCCGCAGTGCCCGACTCCAGGACCTCTTTTTCCAGTCCGGGAAGGCCTCGAACGAAACGCGCCGCCTGAGCCAGCACCTTCTGCTGGTCATCGGGCATCATCGGAAAGGGCACGTATTCTCCGCCTCCGGTGCCCGGCTGGGTCTCGCCGATCTTCGCATCCCGTGCCGTAAACTCGGGTTTCTGGCCTGTGACTCGGTAGATGCGGATGCCAAAGAGCGTCACCTGCTGTCGGACGACGCGACCGTGGTCATGGACTGCAAAATACGCATTGCCGGAGAGGCCCCGGTAATGAATCAGCGTGCCATCGGGTTCGGGGTTCAGTGCGCTGTCAGGGGTGCGGACGCATTCGGCCGCCGCCTGTTCCGGGGCGAGGAATTCCCAGAGCGCCTTCTTGAAGACCGGATCGATCGACACCCATCGAGCGCCGACTACTCCCCGGGTGTGATGGATGACCTGGAGCTCCACTGGCGAAGACTGCTCTCCGAGTCGAAGGACGCCTCGGAGCACTCCACCGACCGAGGTAGAGAAATCGAAGTCCGGGCTGAGGAAGGCAACTCCGGTGACGGAAATATTGGCCAGGGTGAACGGGGTCGTGCGCCCGCGCTGCAGGCGATCATAGAGCTCCAGAGAAACATGGTGCTCGGCGCTGAGCTTGATCCGAGGTGCTCGAGTGGCGAGCCCGGACGAGGCGCCGACCTGCCGACTTCGGTCGGAGGCTCCCCGGCCGATGTTCAGGATCTGCTTGAGCCAGGAGAAGGGCATGGAACTAGTGTCACACGCATGCGGGTGATTGGCCAGTTCCGGCGGCGCGAAATGAAAAACCCCGCCGCAGGGGAGCGCGGCGGGGTCATGTCCTTCCGTGGAGTTGAAATCACATTCCGTTGTAAAGGTCGTCAAGAGTCATCGCGAGCTGGAAGATGAATGCGACGCCATCGACCGCGAGCGAGAACGGCACTCCGAAGACGAAGCCCAGAGAAGTCATGAAAGGCGCATCCTTGAATCCACCGGCCAGCTCGGTCACGCAGGTTCGGGTGACGATGAACAGGTAGTTGGCCGAGGTCATCAGCTGCTGGAGGTTGGCCTTCTCGGCCATGATGAGCATGTCCTTGTCATCGGCGGCGCGGACGGCGTCGATCGAGGCCTGGACGGCCTTGTCGAAAACGACAGCCTTGGAGGGGTCCTTTTCGATCATGGCCTTCCGGTTCTGTTCGAGGCCCTGAACCAGGTCAGCCTGGATCTGCTCGAGGGTCATGTTCTCATGGCGCGCGATCTGCCTCTGAAGGTGGGCGACGAGGGCCGACTTCTGGGCCTTGCTGAGCTGGATGTCGCGGACCTTTTCGGCGGCGACGGCATTCGATCCGGCGGTGAAGGTGCTGGCGACGAGGGCGAGGATGGCAACGATTTGATTCTTCATTTTCATTTCTCCTGTTTCAAAGGGTTCGATGAGTTCGGTGTATCACCGGGTTTTGGCGGGGGCATCGAGTGGAGCTGACAGAGCACAGGGAAAGTTGTCAGCGGCCCCGCATGATTCCAGCATGTGTCATCCCGAACCCTCCCTGCTTGAACGCAACGTCAAGATTTTCGCGAAAAATGCTGATAAACCAGGGAATGAGTGCAAAATTTTTCCGTGTTCTTGGTCTCGCGGGAGCTGCTCTCGTCACGGCGACCGGTGCCTACGCCCAGACGCCCTGTGCGGATGCGTTCGCCACAATCGACGACGCCCGGGCGCTTCGCGCCGTTTCGAAGTCCGCGCCCAAGCTGATGCAGGCCAAGGAACTCGAGAAGCTCGGGGCGCTTCTGTCTACCGATTCACGGATGGGGGCACTCGAGGCGGCGGAGTATTCGAGTACGTTTGACAGCCTGCTCGACCTGACCAATCCGGGCTCCTTGCGCGAGTGGGTGTTCTCGTCGCGGATCGACGCGCAGGTCAAACAGTCACTGGTCATCGGCCGCTCGCTTCTGGGCAGGATCAAGATGCCTGATGCGCTGATGCACGATGTATTGAAGGAGGCCGAGCGCCAGATGGATATCGCCATCTCGTTGGTCGTGGGTGCAGCCCGCGCCGCAGGGCAGGAGGCCAAGGCCACGGAATGGATGTGGCAGTCCAAGGCCTACAAGAAGCTCATGCTCGAGGCGATCTACTCGGAACTTCGAGCTGCGCGCGGACTTGCACCGGAGCCGCTCTTTCCGAAGGACGTGTCGCTTCCGGATGCCGTGATTCCAGAGTGGGAGATCACGTCACGCTCCGGAAAGACTCCCTTTTCCGAGGCGTTCCTGAATGAGGTGAATGCGAGCAATCAGAGCCTCCCGGATGTCCTGCGATCGCTTTCCGTATCGGCCCGGAGCTCGCTCGAAGCAATGCCGGCAGGAATCTCTCTCAAGCCCGTCGAGGCCGTCAGCACGGTACGATTCGGGGGACATCATTACTACGGAAACTACCGCAACTACCGCGTGATCTCGCGCGACGCGTATGTCAGGAAGGGCGCTCCGCTCTTCGGAGGCCTCAAGGTCGCCGTGAAGAAGTTCACAGGATCGATCGACGCCGAACTCAATGTCTCTCGGGCACAGAAGCGCATCGTCTCGGTTCTCCTGGACAAGAACCATAAGACCCTCGATCCGTTCTCGCCCCTCTGCTCTGCCGAAAAGGGAATACTGCAGACCTGCGGCATGTACCCGAACTTCACGTTCATTCGCGCGGGTTTTCCAGTGATCGCTCCGGGATACATCCATCCCGAGTCGGGAATGGTGTCGCTGGCGCTTCAGCGGATCTTCCGGATTCCCACGGTCAAGAAGTTCAGCACTGAGAATCTTTCGCCCGGGACCATGGTGGTCGGCCCCATCGTGGCCTACCTTCATGGGTACAACGGGTTGAAGATGTTTGAAGGTACGATTTACGTTCTCGCCTACACGAAGGGAAAGTGGGTCTGGCAGAAGCTTTCGGGAGAGTTCGGCGATGACGAGGTGCCGGCTGAAGGTTCTCCCGTCGATTCCAATTCCGATCCGACAGGCACTTGATCTCCGCGAGCCGGCCTCTTAGGCTGGCGGCATGCCTCGTTCGCTCTGGATTTTTTCGACTTTCATCCTGGCTCTCAGTGCTCTGACGATGGCGCGCGCCGACGATGGCTTGAATTCGTGCACGGCAATCCCGTCGAATGACCTTCGGATTCCGGTCCATGCCCCAGGCGCGAGTGGAGGCATTGGGGGAATTTCCGAGGCGCAGTTCTTGTCGGTCATCGACAGGCTTCAAGCCGCTTATCCCCGAATCGTCTTTCAGCGCGACTGGAAGCGCGCCGAGGTCAACGCCTACGCGATGGTGACGAAAAAGGGAGAGCAGCTCGTGGTGCTGAACGGGGGGCTCGCGCGGCATCCCAGCATCACGGAAGAGGGATTCCTGCTGATCGGATGCCATGAGGTTGGCCATCATTACGGCGGCGCACCTCGCCGTACCGGACTGACTAGAGACAAGTGGGCGTCGGTCGAGGGGCAGGCGGATTACTATGCCTCGCTCAAGTGCCTCCGGCAGGTCTGGAAGGACGAGGACAACGAGGCGGCCATCGGGCTTCGGACGGTGGATCCGATGGTCGAGGCCGAGTGTTCGCGGCAGTTTCCGGATGCGCTCGATCGCAACATCTGCCGCCGAGCCTCGTTTGCCACGCTTTCGCTGACCCGGCTTTTCGCGACGCTGGCATCTGAACCCCTGCCTGCTTTCGATACCCCGGATCGCTCCAGGGTCGATCAAACGTTTGAGACCCACCCGAAGGCCCAGTGCCGCATGGACACGCTTTTCCAGGCGAGCCTCTGCACGGTGGCGCTCGAAGAGCGGCTGGATGGCATGGACCCCTACCAGGGCACCTGCAGCGCGCGCACGGGACATGATCGCGGAGAGCGATCGGGGTGCTGGTACTTCGAGCGCTGGCGGTAACGCCGGAGCAGGTAGAGTTGTCAGACGCCAGCCACGTGAACAAGGCCTAGACACTCCCGAGGCATCGTAGCCCCTCTGAGGCGATTGGAGCGTGCGGCCCTGCCATTGCAGAACCTGATGAAATGGTGGCTCCAGCCGCCATTCAAAGGGGTTCAAAATGCTTCAAAAACTGGTTTTTTTTTCCTGCCTCGTCCTACTTCTCGGGTCTTCGCCGGCATCCGCGATGGGCAAGAAGAGCGCGTATCAGCACCGTACGGATTGGAAGAAGGTGTACGAGGAGGAGGGCTTCGACAAGACTCCCTCCTGCGTCGTCAACGTCAGGAGTACGATTCGGCTCAAAAGAAACGAAGTTTTCGATGGCAAGGGATGCCTCTACCGCTGGAGAGGATCAGGCTATCCTCAAAAATGCCACGCATCCTCTGAGCTCAGCGAAGGCGAAAGCCGAATGTTTCAAATGGCTCCCGGTTCTCAGATCCGGAACCTTCGAATGGAGTGCGCTCTGGAAGGAATCCTGATGGCTGATGACACCACCATCAGCAACGTCATCAACCAGGACTGCGAAGAAGACTGCGTCACCACCAAGGGCAGGAACAACAAGATCATCAACAGCAGGTTCTACCTGTGCCAGGACAAGTGCATCCAGATGAACGGTCCGGCCAGCAACGTGCGGATCGAGAATAATCTCTTCAAGCATTCCGCCCGGCCCATGAGCGGCAGTACTCGAAGTGGGGCTGCTCGACCGGTCTATGCCATGAATAATCGCTGCGAAAATTGCGAGATCATGATCCGAGCGCAGTCCAACCATGTGATTTACGCTTCCGGAAATTCCTTGAAGCGCGGCGAGTGCATGTTCGAGACAGCGGACCGGGCGATCATCTACGACAAGGGCCGGAATAGTGCCCAGAACGCCGATATCAACTGCTCGGACGGCACGGGAAACGTGGTTCCCTGATCATGACTGTGGCGCTGCCGCTCAGAAACCGGACAGGGGCTTCCGCTTCGCGAGGCTCCCACGATGGGGTTGAGGGGTGGCGCCGTCCTCTTGCTTGACGGAGACCGAAAGGGGCGAGTCCAGGATAGGCCATTCGCCTCTGAGAATGTTGGTGGCTCGGCTCGATTCGAAGGCGGCATGGCTGAACTTTCCATAATGCCGAAGCTTTCTTCCGAGGGCCAGGAATGCATCGTGTCCCTGAGCCGGGTCCATCACGACCCATCCGAGCCGATCAGCAGTAAAGACGAAGGAGCGGTCCGTGCGTGGAAATCCGGAGGCGAGACCAGTCACTTCGGTGCTGGAAACAGAGACGCCGTAGGGTGCGATCGCGGACGCTCCATTTGGTGCAAAGCGATTTTCAGCCCCCAGAATCCATGTTGCCGAATCGGCGGGCAGGGTGGAAAACTCGTCATCGCGACGAACTTCGGTTTGGCCTGAGGAATCGTTTTGAATCGCCCTGGCGAGCGCGAGGTATCCCGCCTGCTGCCATGTCGGAGCCGCTGACGGAATCAGGATGAGGACTCTCGCTGCCCCCAGCAGCTGCGAGACCGAGGGAGGAGACTCTTCCGGGCTCAGCCGTCGAAAGACGTCGAACTCCGGATCCACCTCCACATGCACCGGGCGCGCAGGGAGTCGGAACGTGAACTCCCCGGCTCGTCCCTGATCGCTATTCATCACGACCGTCGTTTGGAAAGCCTCGGCCCGTCCTTCGAGATGGATCGCGATCGGAATTCGAATCGAAAAGGGGGCTTCGGCCTGGATCTGGCTGAGGCGGATGCGAAGGCGATGCAGCGAGCCTTCGGGGGCCGAAGACGCCTCCTCGATGTGCAACGTCGGTGCGCCAGTGCGCTCCGTCCACTGGCGGAACTCGGCAGACAGATCGAGGCCAGAGGCTTGGCGAGAAAACGACTCCTGCAGGTCGGCGTAGCCAGCCTTCCGGAAGCGATGGCCGGCATAAAACGCTCGAAGCCCACGTACGAAAGGCTCGTCCCCCAGCTTTTCGCGGAGCATGTGGAAGAGCATCGCCGACTTTCCATAGCCGATTGCCGATGAGGCGTCGTCGAACCGCGAGCGAAAATTTGACAACGGAAAGTCATTGGAGTCGGTCACGAAATTCGTGAACTTCTGGAGGATTTCACGCCGGTGCGTGGCACCTGCGCCTGCCTGCTCCTGAAGCAAATGATCGGCAAGGTACGAGGTCAGTCCTTCGCACCAGTTGCCCGTGGCCGTGTCCACGTAGACGCTGTTTCCCCACCAGTTGTGCAGGATCTCGTGCGGATAAGACGACTGAAGCAGGAACGGAAGCCGGATCACCGACGGGCCGAGCAGGGTGTACGACGGCATGCCGTAGCCGGTCTCGAAGAAGTTCTCGACCATCGCAAATTTGGAATACGGGTAAGGGCCGAGGAGCCTGCTGTAGAAGTCGATGAACGGACCTGTCGCGTCGAGGTACCGGCGTGCCAGCGCCGAGTCCTCGCTTCGAAGCAGGGCGACGATCTCCGTTTGTCCCGCGCGTTCTTCGTACTGGTGAAACGCAGCGCCCTCGAGGTGGATTTCCTGCTGCGGATCTTCCGAGCGGAAGCGGGTCACCCGCTCGTTGCCGAGGTCGATGTCCGCCAGGCGATCTCCCTGGCTCATCCACCGAAACGGCTGCGGAGCAGTGATCGTGAGGTCGAAGGTCACGAGGTCGTCTCCGATGACTCGCGGAAACCACGAGGACTCGCCCGAGAGGTGGACTCCAGCGCTGGAGATGATTCCGGGAGTCTCGTCTTGCTCGACGGGGTGGAGAATCTTTCCGGAGTATTCCAGCGCGAGGGTGCTGGACTCCGTGGGCATCCGCACACGGTACCGCGCGATCGGAGGACGGCCGGGCGACTGCTCGATCTGCTCCAGGATCGCGCCTGGAGTGCGGAGGTTGAGCTGCATGCCGGCATGCAGCTGAATTTCAATCTCACGAACGGGCTGCTGCCAGTGGATCTCGTCTGAGGCGGACAGGTGCGACTGATCGGGCTGAAGAGTCACCGAAAGCTCATGATGGGCGCGCGCCCAGCAGTCGGCGCCCGATAAAAAAAGCAGGACAAGCAAGATCCGGGAGAGGGACGGCCGTTTCATCGAGCTCCTGATAGCACAGTGCGCCTCGTCACGCCGCCGTATGCGCCGGCATCGAGTCGATGAGCGTGCCGTCGAGGTCGAAAAGAATCGCCTCGGCCTTCGAGCACAGTTCGAGCGGCGTGCGCGACATGGCGACGATCAGACCTTCGCGACTTTTTTCGGAAGCTCGTTGAGCTCCACGAACATCGCGATAACTTCGTCCATCGTCATGACCTTCTGCTCGCGGCTGCCGTAGGCGCGCACGGCGAAAGAGCCCGCCTGGATCTCGCGATCACCGGCTGCCAGCGAGAACGGAATCTTCGCCGTCTGCGCTTCGCGGGTCTTGAGTCCCATCGACTCGTTGCGATCATCAACGTCCACGCGGTAGCCGAGCTTCTTGAGCTTCTTCGCGAACTCGTGGGCGTAGTCGTTGTGCGTGTCCTTGATCGGCACGAGGCGGGCCTGGACCGGCGCGAGCCAGAACGGAAAGGCTCCACCGAGGTGTTCGGTCAGCACGCCAATGAAGCGCTCGAGAGAGCCCAGCACCGCGCGATGGACCATGACTGGACGTTTGGCCGAGTTGTCGGCAGCGGTGTAGGTCAGGTCGAAGCGCTCGGGCAGGTTGAAGTCGAGCTGGATCGTCGAGAGCTGCCACGGACGCTTGAGTGCGTCGCGGACAATGAAGTCGATCTTCGGGCCGTAAAAGGCGCCGTCTCCCGGATTGATCGTGTAGGGGCGGCCCAGATTGTCGAGCGTGCGCTTCAGCGCCGCTTCGGCTTCATCCCAAAGTGCGTCCGATCCGACGCGCTTTTCAGGGCGCGTGGAGAGGTAGATCTGCATGTCGGTGAAGCCGAACAGATCGAAGGTGCCGAAGATCATCTCCATGACCTTGCGGATTTCGGCTTCAATCTGGTCGCTGGTGCAGAAGACGTGGGCGTCATCCTGGCAGAACGTGCGCACGCGGGTCAGGCCGTGCGTGACGCCAGACTTTTCAAAGCGGTGCAGGCGACCGAAGTCGGCGTAGCGAAGCGGCAGGTCGCGATACGAGTGTTTGAGCGTGCCAAAGAGCAGGGCATGGCTCGGGCAGTTCATCGGCTTCACGCCAAACTCGCGCTCGTCGCAGCTCGTGAAATACATGTTCTCGACGTAATTGTCGTAGTGGCCCGAGGTCTTCCAGAGCGACACGTCCATGATCTGCGGCGTGATGATCTCAGAATACTCGTACGGGCCATAGAGATCGCGGATGTACTGGACGAGGCGGTTATAGATCGTGGCGCCCTTCGGGTAGAAGAAGGGCGATGCCGGCGACTCGGGCAGGAACGTGAAGAGCTCGAGTTCCTTGCCGAGCTTGCGGTGGTCGCGCTTCTTGGCTTCTTCAATCAGGGCCAGATGCTCATCGAGCTCCTTCTGCGAGCCGAAGGCCGTGCCGTAGATGCGCTGGAGCTGCGGGTTCTTTTCATTGCCGCGCCAGTAGGCGCCGGCAATCGACATCAGCTTGAACGCCTTGACAGCACCTGCGGACTTCACGTGCGGGCCGCGGCAGAGGTCGGTGAAATCCCCTTCGCCGTAGGTCGACACCGAAGTCGCGCTCGTCTGGTCGCGAAGCGTTTCAATGATCTCGACCTTGAAGGGCTGATTCAGCTTCTTGAACTGGGCGAGTGCCTCGTCGATCGAGTGCTCCTGCCGGACGAAGGGCTGGTTCTCGGCGATGATCTTCGCCATTTCTTTTTCGATGCGCGGCAGGTCTTCGGGGGTGAGCTTCACGTCGAGGTCGACGTCGTAATAAAAGCCGTCCTCGACCGTCGGGCCGATGCCGAACTTGGCCTGGGGCCAGAGCTTTTGGATGGCGTGGGCCATCAGGTGGGCGGCCGAATGGCGCATGGTCTCCAGCTCGGAGTGAATTTCGGGTTCCTGGAAGTCGGCGGGGACGTTTTGCGGGGCGCTCATAGTGCCTTGACGCTAGCACAGGTTTGAAATCGGGCACACCCCCCGGCTCATGGGGTGATGAGGTTTCTCGCGGACAGCCTTTGGTGTAAGGTCGGGCCGTGGCTGAATCAGAGAAGTCAAAAACGAGCCTCCTTCGCTGGATTCCGGAATTCCTGACCGTCGCCCGAGACGCCTATCGCGAGGGTGGACCCCGTGCGGTCATCAAGCGTTGCGGCTGGCGGATTTTCGCGATTCTTTTCGTGTATTATCTCGTCCGCGATTCGTTTCTCTATCTGCTCCTTCCCTATCTGATTGCCCGCGGCTTCATGAGCTGAGCCTGCTTCGTGAGGCGCGGCAGCGTGCGGCATGCTCATTGCTATCGCCCGTGCTGGCAAGGAGCGGAGCATGAGAAAAAGTCGCTATCCGTGGTCTGGGGTTTTCGTTCTGATCATCGCCGTGGGGGCCTGCGGGATCCAGCCTCGACCGGGCAAGGGGAGGGGGTCCGGAACTTCGGATCTGCCGGGTCCGGAGATCGCCATTTCTGAAAAAGAGGCGCCCGATGACGGTTTTTTTGAGCTGAGCGGATTCGACTGGACGATTCGAGAGGCAAAGCCGCAGGCGTCGGCAAATCCCACCTCGCATTGGGCGCTCGGATCGCCAGTACCATTTCGGGGGTTGCTGGCCGAGGATCGTCTCGTGATCACGGAACCGTTGGCCTGGCCCGATGATCCGGATTCGATCCTGATGATTCAGATTCGAGGCGACGCTGCGGGTGACTGGGCGGCTCGCTGCGTGAGGGCCGACGGTTCGGTTGACGGCGACGAGAGTCGGGCTGGCAACGGAGCGGCACCCCATCGAATCGAGTGGGATCCTGAGTCGCAGTCCGGACTGATTCCTCTTCATGAAGTGTTTGGCGGGCGAGGGCAGCTTCGCGATCCGGCTACGGTCTGCACCCTTCTGGTCAGGCTGGATTCGAGGCGCGAGGGAGGTACCACCGAGCTCACGCTGCGCGTCCTGGGCGGCCTGCCTGCTCCGGAGCCTGTAGAGCGAAAGGATCATGGGTGGAATGTCGGCGGACTCCTGCGCGAGGAAGTCTGGAAGAACGAGGGATTCCGAAGCCTCATGCTTCGAATTGCTGCTCCATCGACGCTCTCCGTGTTGTCGAGGCTCGTGGCGGCAGGCGCGCCGGATAGTCCGGAGTTTCGCTACTCGGTGGCGAACGGCGCCGTGCTCCAGGCGCGGGTGATTCTCGATTCTCGGATTTCAGAATGGAGACCGCTTCCGCTTGAGGTGCGCTGGACTCCTGGTGCCGTGATGCGCATCGAGTACCGTCTGGCTCCTGCGCCGGGCGTTTCGGTGTGCACGCCGATTTTTCGGCTGAGGGTCGGACCTGCTCGGATCTCGTTTCCTCTTCGGGTTGCCTCACGGCAGTTTGCCGGAAAAGTGAGCTGGGAAGCCGTCGTGAGCGAAGACCTGCCGGAAATCAGCAGAGCACCCGCGCGCCAATCTCGAAAGGCCGAGCTTCAGCGGGCGGACGACTTGCTCGGTCTTCCCTCCGGCAGTTCTCCGTTTGACTGCCAGGGGTGGTTCTCGTAATTGCGATGGCCATGACGAATCTGCCTTCGAATCCCGTACCGACGCTGAGCCCGAGGCTTGCCAGCACTGATGATGTCGCCGAGCTCGTGCGAGTCGAAAAGCAGGTGCACGCGTCTCCGTGGGATGAAGCGCATTTCCTGGCCGAAATGGAAAAGCCGTATTCGCGCGTCCTGGTGATGACCGATGACGAAACGGATTCGGTCATCGCCGGGTACGTCGTGTTCTGGCTGATGTTCGACGAGGCGCAGATCCTGAACATCGCCGTCGACCTGCCGTTTCGCGGACTCGGCCTGGCCCGCGCCCTGATCCGCCAGGTCGTTTCTCACGCGATCAAAAAGGATATCCGCAAGGTCATCCTCGACGTGCGCAAGTCGAACCAACCCGCGATCCAACTCTACCAGTCGATGAAGTTCGCGGTCGCGCAGGTGCGGAAGGGCTTCTATTCGGACGGCGAAGACGCCTACACGATGGTCCTGAACCTCGACGACTCGGCGATGAGTTCCGAAGAAAAGGCGTTCTAAAAGGTCGGGCCCACCTTTTGGTTTCGCATGCGCGTCATTTTGCCGGATTGGTCCGGAGTCAATAGTCGGTGTAGCCGACTTCGCCCGGAGTGTAGAACGTCTCCGGGTTGGCGGGTTTAAGGGGCGTGCCGCTGCGAAATTTCTGCGGGAGATCCGGATTCGAGAGGAAGGCTCGTCCGAAGGCGACGAGGTCTCCCTTGCCGTGCTCCAGATCCGCATTCGCGCGGGCCAGGTCGTAGCCTCCCGACAGGATCAGTGCGCCGTTGAACGTGCGGCGAATGGCGGCTTTGAGTTCCGCGCTGACCGGAGGCGCGCCCATCGAGGAGTGATCCACGATGTGGACGTAGGCGAGCTTCAGCGGATTCAGCTGGTGGATCAGCTCGAGGTAGAGCGCGTCCATCTCTAGATCGGGCTGCATGCCGTTGAAGACGCCGTAGGGAGAGATGCGGATGCCGACTCGTCCGCCGCCGATGGCCTGGGCCATCTGGGTGGCGACGCCGACCGCAAAACGCACCCGATTTTCGACCGAGCCTCCCCAGGCATCATCACGATGATTGGAGGCCGAGTTCAGGAACTGATCAATGAGATAGCCGTTGGCGCCATGGATTTCGACGCCATCAAACCCGGCTTCGATCGCGAGCTTCGCCGCGTGGACGTATTCGCCGATTGTCGCCTGGATGTCGTCTTCCGACATTGCGTGAGGCACGGGGTGGGGCTGCATTCCCTGAGAGTCCGTCCACATCTCGCCTGGTGCAGCGTTTGCCGAAGGAGCCAGGATCCGGGCTCCGGGGGGCAGGTTGGCCGGGTGGCTCACGCGACCGGTGTGCATCAGCTGCACGAAGATGCGCGAGGCGTCCTGATGGACGGCCGAGGTGATCTTGCGCCATCCCGCCACCTGATCCTGCGTGAACAGGCCGGGAATTCGGGCGTAGCCGAGGCCGTTCGGCGAGGGCGAGGTGCCTTCGGTGATGATCAGGCCTGCCGACGCCCGCTGGGCATAGTAGCGGGCCATGAGATCATTCGGCACATTGCCGATGGCTCGGCTGCGGGTGAGGGGAGCCATGACGAAACGGTTCTTGAGGGGAAGCGAAGCCAGCTGGAACGTCGAAAACAGGGTTTTTTCCATGGCTCGCACACTACATGACCATTGCTATTGCGCAGAGGGTCAAAATCTGGCTAAAAGCGCGGCATGTTTGAACTTCGCGTGCAGGTGGATTTTCCCGCCGCCCATCATCTGGAAGGCTATCCGGGCGATTGCGCCCGTCTCCATGGGCACAACTGGGTGCTCGAGGTCTTCGCCCGCTCGATCAAGCTCGACTCGATCGGCATGGCCATGGACTTCCGCAAGCTCAAGGGTGCTGCGAAGGAGCTTGTCGCGCCGTGGGATCACCAGAACCTGAACGACCTCGCCGACTTCCGCGACATCAACCCTTCCGCGGAGCAGATCGCCAAGCTGTCTTACGATCGCCTCTCGGCGCTGATCGATGATGGCGAGACCTGGATCGAGAAGGTGACGATCTGGGAAAACCCGCGCTGCTCGGCTTCTTATTTTGTCGAAGGCAAGGCCGCCGCGCGCCTGCCGCGGGCCTGAGTGCCCGGACGAAGGAGTTCCACCTTGAGCGTGTCTCCGTCATTTTCCGTCGTCCTGCTCTCCGGAGGCCTCGATTCGTCCGCGAACCTGGCGCTCGCGCATGCGCGCGGGGATCGCCTCGCCGCACTGACGGTCAACTACGGTCAACGCGCGTGGGAATCCGAGCGCCGCGCTGCAGGCGCGCTTTCGGAGCATTACGGCGCCACCTGGCGCGAGGTGGAGCTGCCTTTTCTGGGAGCTCTCGGTGGAAGTGCGCTGACGGACCGCACGCGTGAGGTGCCCGAGCTCTCGCGCGACGTCCTCGACACGATGAGCGTCGTGACGAAGTCGGCCGACGCGGTCTGGGTTCCGAATCGCAATGGCGTGCTGATCCACCTGGCCTGCGCTTATGCCGAGTCGATCGGCGCATCGCACGTGCTCGTGGGCTTCAATCGCGAAGAGGGAGCCACGTTTCCGGACAACACGCGCGCGTTCATGGACTCGGTGAACGGGTCCTTGGAATATTCCACCCGTGGCAAAGTGCGGGTCGACAGCCTGACCGTGGATCTCGACAAGCGCGAGATCGTGGCGAAGCTTCGTGCGCTCGCGCGTCCGTTTCCGATGGACCTCGTGTGGAGCTGTTATTCAGCGGAAAAGAACCCCTGCGGTCGTTGTGAAAGCTGCCAGCGCCTGGCGCGGGCACAGGGTTGAGGCGCGAGAGGCCGAGAGGAGATGACGATGCTCAAGACTCAGTTCATCGAGAAGTCGATTCCGTACACGGGCCCCGAGCTTCGTCCCCATTTCATCCTCTCGCAGTTCAAGATCCAGGGTTCGGCCGTCATCGCGTTTCGCGGACCCTGCGACGTGAAGACAGACGAGCTCGTGGACTGGGAAGACCGCCTCGTCAACGACTCGATTCGTGCGGCCGAGATGGTCCACTTCCTCGGGGAGTTCTTTGGCCCGACGCTTCGGGAGGGCGTCTGGACGCAGCGGTTGTTCGTCTCGATTTTGGGAGAAGTGCTGCGCGAGAAGTTCAGCGTCTCCACGATTCGCACCGGAGACGACCTCTGGATCGGTGATCGCAAGCTCTCGGTCTCGATCGTCACGTCGTCGGCCGTCTCGCAGCTCCTCCATATCGGCATCAATATCGATCCTGCCGGAGCACCGGTGAAGGCCGTCGGTCTTTCGGAACTGGGCGTGGACCCGGTGGCGTTTGCGCGTGAAGCGCTCACTCGATTCGCTGCCGAGTTCAGTGGCATCGTCGATGCCTGCACGAAGGTGAGGCCGGTCTAAAAGGTCGGGCCCACCTTTTGGTTCAGATCCGCGTCATAGAGCAGCAACGACCGGAAGCCTCCCGTTCGGGTACGGACAGTCCTCACTTCGCTGCGCGTCGTTGCGGAACTACCGAACGGGAAGGTTCCGGATCGCTTCTGCGCCATTTGACGTACAGAACTCGCGGGTGCGACTCTTTCAGATCCCGCGTGTTGACGCAGGTGCGAAACCAAAAGGTGGGCCCGACCATTTCTAGTCCGGGTCGGCAAACATCACGAGCTGGCGTTCGATCGAGAACGCGCGCGCGCGAAGGAGCTCGAGCCGGGGATGAGGGTCCTTCCACGCTTGAAGACTGGAGCGGAGTTGAGCCACGACCCGGAACTCGCGCTCGAGCTCAGTATCCGGCGGAAGGTCGCGCTGCCGTACCCAATGAGAAGTCAGATCTTCGAGGCGTGAGAGCTCGGACTGGATCTTCAGGAGTGCTTCAGACAGCTCCGGCGCCGGAGTCGCTGGAATTTCTCCGCAGCGCCACGTCATGACGACTCGCTTGCACTCCGTGGAGAGCGGGGTGCCGGGCGTCGAGCATTCCCGCTTCACATGAAACCACTCGTTCATCGTGTTCCAGCTCTGGATCGCGGCACTGAAAGAGTTCGCCGATCCGGTCTTCGAGAAGACCCGGTCTTTCGACAGCCAGGTGAAGCTATGCACGAGGCCGTCGTCGCGATCGAGGATCAATCCGATGTCGCCCTCATGTCGGCCATCCTCATGCTGTTCATTCGGAGAGCGCGGCGAGCAATGCTGGAGCCGGAGCAATTCCTCGAATTCGGTCGAGTCGACGTAACGAAACGAATTTGAAACACCCTGGGCAAAGAGCGTCGTCTGATGGCAGTTCGGACCACTCCACACCGCGTGCCGGGTGAGGTACTCTCCCATGCGAGCGTGCAGGGCGGTCTCCGCGCGAGCGGCGGGCGCCGTGGCCAGCAGGACGAGGGTGAGAATCCCACTGCGATTCATCTTACTTGTGGACCGGCGCGGTCTCTTTGACCTCATCCACTTCGACCTGGTTCAGAGATCGAAAGGCATGGCGAGTCGTGATCATGGCTGCAACGTCGCGATATTCGCCCGTGTCCTTGTCGAGGCGGACTCCGGAAACGAGGATGTGGTAGCAGCCGGGGCAGCGCATCGTTTCGACTTCGACGGTGCGAATGTCGGCTCCGCGAAGCGCGCGAGAGACCTTTTTAGACTGGAGGATTTCGCCCAGATTGGCCGTATCGAGCGCAAAGGCCGACGGAACCATCGAGCTGGCGAGGACGAGCACTGCACCCGTGCGGACGAAAAGCTGCTTCATGGAGGTCTCCTGGGGGGCAGGAGAAGCAAGCGGGGGGCCAGCGCACGACAGCGCCATTCCCGCGATTCAATGCGGGCTGGAGGCATCCCTACAGGCGGAGGCTGTCCAAAGTTTAGACAGGTGCGACTTTCCAACTGGCTGACGAGAGTGTGCACGACAGCGGCACCTCATCCGGTAAGCCTTGGATCCTTTAGCGCTTCGCCGTCCTCAGGAAACAGGGTCGCAGAGTCTGGGTCGTATTTCCTAGTCTCGGAGCAAATCCAGGGTGTTGGCCCGAATTCAGGCGCACAGAAGGGCGCCGGTTTGCATGAGCCACTTCTCGGCAGGAACGCGACGAAGCGCCGGGGCGACGAAGCCCCGGCGCCGACGTGGTGGAGATTACTGACAGTTGCGTTGGTCCTCTGCCTGGTTCCCCAGAATGCTGTCCAGCGTATCCTGGCTCTGAAGTGCCTTCGGAAGCGAGACGCTCTTTGAGTCGAGGCAGTTAAAGAGGAAGGCCCTCTCGCCGATCTCCGTGACGGAGTCGGGGATCACGACGCTGGTGAGTTTGTTCCCTGCGAAGGCCCCGAAGCCGATCTTCGTGACGGAGTCGGGGATCACGACGCTGGTGAGTTGGTTCAAGTGGAAGGCCATTGAGTCGATCTTCGTGACGGAGTCGGGGATCACGACGCTGGTGAGGTTGTTCTTAGCAAAGGCTGCTTCGTCGATCTTGGTGACGGAGTTGCCGATCACGACGCTGGTGAGTTGGTTCAAGGCGAAGGCCCTCCAGCCGATCCACGTGACCGAGTTGCCGATCACGACGCTGGTGAGTTTTTTACCGTTGAAGGCCCACTCGCCGATCTTCGTGACGGAGTCGGGGATCACGACATCCTTCGGGCATTCCTTGTAGAGCGGGCGGTTGCTCCAGGAGAAGAACTTGTCCTGATATCCCACAACGACACTCTCGGACTTGTCCGAGAACACGAAGCAGCCCTTCGGGGTGGGCTCCTGCGCCAGGGCGCCGGAGGTGGAGAGGAGAGTGGCAAGAGACAAAGTAACGACAGACATCAGTTGGGTTTTCATTGGTTCGTTCCTTATCAATGGCGCGGGTTATACCCCCCCAATGACGCAGCGCAACAAGAAAATTTCAGCTCTCGATCTGCTGACCCAACCCCTCGATTTTACGTCATTCTATCGTCCACCCCTCAGGGCGCGGCGCCGGTATCCGAGGTGCTGCCGTAGGACAGTTCGTGCGACCCCTGGCGGCTACGATGCACCAACTGGCTGACAAAGGGTGCCAGTTGGTACGACTTAAGCCACAGCCGTCGCTTCGCTCGGGGCCTTGGCGCGTGAGCGGTGCAGGTGCTTGATTTCGGCAAGTCCCACCCAGCTGAGCATCTTGATGTAGGCGTAGCCGATGTCGAACTCCCAGGGCTTGTGGCGGAACGAGCACGAGCTCGGATGCGAGTGGTGGTTGTTGTGGTCAAGCTCGCCGCAGATCATCCAGTTGAGGATGAACAGGAAGCCGAGGTTGCGGCTGTTGTCGGTCGACTTGTAATTTCGGTAGCCGAACCAGTGCGCGAGCGCGTTCACGCCCCCGACGGCGAAAATCGGCGAGATGAGGAAAGTCGTCGTCATCAGGATCAAGCCCCAGGTCGGGCCGAAGGCCACCATCAGCGCCATGCCGAGGGCGATCGGCGCGATAAACAGGTGATCGGCAATGTAACGTTCGAGCGGGTTCACTGGCAGGCGATGGCGGATCTTCAGCACTTCCGGATGCGACTTGGCGCGCGAGTAGTCGGCCACGCCGAGGAAGAACACGCGGGCGAGTCCCTTCTGCACCGGGCTGTGCGGATCGAGCGGGGTGTCCGAATGCGCATGGTGGTAGACGTGAACGGAAACCCAGTCGAGCTTCGACATGCTGGTCGTGGCCCAGAGCCAGACCTGCATGGCCGAGTCGAGGACGGGATGGAATTTGACGCCCTTGTGCGTGTGGGCCCGGTGGAAGCACAGGCTCATCGCGGTGATCGTCAAGTGGGTCATGAAGAACAGGTAGCCGGCGAGTTTCCATCCCGCGTTCTCGTCGAAGGCGTGGGCGAAGATGCCGTGGGCTCCGACCGTCAGGCTGATGAGCCAGGCAAAGCCGAAGTAGGCGGCGACAAACGGAGCAAGCGAGGTCAGGATGGACAGGGTCTTTTTCATCCCATGAGCCTAGCGTGCTCTGCCCGGGGCTCGTGTAATTCTTATGTAAGGAGAGCCATCCGCCGGGGGCGGCGCCCTCGTCTCTGGACGAGGCAGCCGTTCAGCCTTACGCTCGGAGGATGCGTTTCGGCATCATCGATCTCGGCACCAACTCCGTGCGATTTGACGTCCATCAGGTGGGTTCGGACGGACGCGCCCGGCTGCTTCACCGCGAAAAGTTGATGGTGCGCCTCGGCCAGGGCGTCTTTCTCAAGGGACGCCTCAATGCCGAAGCTCGCCATCGAACGGTGCAGGCGTTTCGAAGTTTTGCGCGCACTTGCGATGACCTGTCCGTCAAGCGTGTGCTGGCGTTTGGAACGAGTGCGCTTCGCGAAGCCAACGACAAGTCAGTGCTGATCGACGAAATCCGTGCGGCAAGCGGAATCGAAGTGAAGGTCATCTCCGGAGCGGAAGAGGCGCGCCTGATTTCGCGCGGAATCCTTTCGCACGAGGAACGCATCAACGGACGTTTCGCCCTGATCGACATCGGTGGCGGCAGTACGGAGATTTCGATCTGCCAGGGCCGGAAGGTGCTCCATTCGGAAAGCTTTCCGCTCGGCACGGCCCGCCTGCAGCAGGTATTCCTGAAATCGAGTCCGCCCCAGCAGAAGAACGGGCGCGATCCGGTGGACGAGCTTCGCAAGTACATTCGCTCGGTCCTCTTGCCCGTCCTGAGTGGCCAGATGCGCGACAAGAAGTGGCCCAAGGTCGATCGCGTGCTCGGTTCGAGCGGCACGATCAAGGTCATCTACCGCATCCTGCGCAAGTCCGGGTCGAACAAGCAGCCGCTCCAGAAGGGCCTCTCGAAGCTCGTGTCCGAGATGGAAGGCATGGGACCGATCGAGCTGATCGCGATTCCAGGAATGGAAGCCAAGCGCGTGGACATGATCCTCGCCGGAGCGGTGCTTTTCGAGGAGTGCCTCTCGGCTCTGGGCGCGAAGAAATTCAGCTTCACGCCATTTGCGCTTCGCGACGGAGTGCTCGAGGAAGAGATCGAGCTCGTCGCTTCGCACCAGAAGTCGCACCTCGGACTTCACATGGATGATCTGGTCGCGAAGGCTCGACGCTGTGGAGTCCATGAAGGGCATCTTCAATCGGTGCGCGATGCATCGATGCGGCTCTTTGACCGGCTGAAGAACGTGCATCAGTTGAAGGCCGAGTGGCGTCCCTTTCTTGAGGCTGCGGCCATCCTGCACGATGTCGGAGAAGTGGTGAATCCGGCGCATCACGGCCGGCACTCGTACTACATCGCCAAGAACGTTGACGTCGCCGCGCTCGATGCGTGGGAACTCGAGTTCGTTGCCCAGCTCTGCCTCTGGCATGCGGGCGGAAAACCCGATCTTCGAAAAATTCCGGAGCTTCGCGAGAAATCGCGGCAGCAGGCGTTCTTGAAGCTCCTGGCCATCTTGCGTGTCGCCGATGCCCTCGATCGCAGCCACCAGGCCGATCCGTGCCTGCGAGACGTGAAGCTCAAGCGCGGCATGGTCGAACTGAAGCTTGATCCGCGTAAGTCTTCGGATCTCGAAGTGCTCCGCGTAGAGCAGAAGAAGGAGCTCTTCGAGGAAATGTTTCGGCGGAAGCTCGTGGTGAAGCGGGGGCGGTGATCAGCCCGATTTCTTACGGTGCCCTGCCAGCGTCAGCATGACCGAGCGCCAGCGCTCCATGCTGTCCTGAGCGAGAATTTCGAACATCTCGAGCTCATCAATTTGCAGAGCGGCGATGATGCTGAACATCGACTGTGAGGGTGGAGTTTCCTGGGTCATTTCCCAGGCTTCAATCTGCTCCGGAGTGGTGCCGGATTTTTCAGCAAGCGCGGCCCGGGAGAGGCCCGCTTCTTCGCGCTTCTTGAGAAAGTACTTACCCAGGGTCGTCTGGTGCATTCTGGTTCCAGTTTACACCCGGGGTTTTGGGTCGCGCGAAATTTATTCGAGAGTCGTTCCACGATACTGGTTGGCTGCAGCCTCTTCGAAGACAAACTGCGATCGAATGGCTTTACCGCCACGCGTGGGGCGCTTCTTCCAGGTGCCCTGGGGTGTCAGCTCTCTGGCCTTGACGTTGTCGTTCAAGTACGTCGGGATGACGAATTCAATCAGGTACTTCCGGAGCAGCGGGTCCTGGACCGGGAACGCGATTTCGAGGCGCGAGAAGAAGTTTCGCGGCATCCAGTCGGCACTCGACAAGTAAAGCGATTGTCGACTTTCGAAGTAGTAGAGGCGTGAGTGCTCGAGGAAGCGGTCCACGATGCTGATGACCCGGATATTGTCGCTCAGGCCCTGGACTCCCGGCACGAGCGAGCACGCTCCGCGCACGATCAGATCAACTTTCACTCCCGCCTGCGACGCCTTGTAGAGCTGTTCGATGACGAGCTCGTCGACGAGCGCGTTGACCTTCGCAACGATGCGCGCAGGTTTTCCGGCCTTGGCTGCCCGGGTCTCGCCCTGAATGTCGGCAATGAGACGACGATGCAGGCGCGTGGGAGCCGAGAGCAGAACCTTGAAGTGGAAGGGCACTTCTCCCTTCATGACGGAGCTGAAGAAGTGATGGGCGTCATGGCCGATTTCCTGGTTGCCGGTCAGGATGGCGAGGTCGGTGTACTGGCGCGCTGTCGCAGCATTGTAGTTTCCGGTCGAGAGGTGGGTGTAATAGCGCGCACCCGACGTTTCGTTTCGAGTGATGAGCGCAATCTTGGCGTGAAGCTTGAGCTTTCCGAAGCCGAAGTAGACTTCGATTCCCGCTTTTCTCAGCTCATCGGCAAGCCTGAGGTTATTGAGCTCATCAAAGCGCGCGCGAAGCTCGATAAAGACGCGCACGGCCTTTCCGGCTGCAGCAGCATGCTTGAGCGCCTCGATCACCGGCGAGACGGCGTCCATGCGGTACACCGTCTGCTCGATGCTCGAGACGAGCGGGTCATTGCACGCGGCCTCGATCCATCCCACGAACGCGTCGAAGCTGTCGTAGGGGTGATGGAGCAGGAAGTCCTGCTGCTTGAGCTCGTCGAACAGGTGCGCTTTGTCCTTCAACGGACGCGGAATCGAGGCCTGGTGGGGCGGGTACTTCAGTCCGTGCTTCTCGACAAGTTCCTGGGGGGCATGCTGGAAGAGTGCCCAAAGTCCTTGCAGGACCAGCGATCCGGGAGCCGGAAAGATCTGCGCGGGCGTGAGCCGGAACTGCGAGATGCACTTGTGCAGGATCTGCTCGGAGAGCGGACCGAGGTATTGAAGCCTGACGACGCGGCCCTTCTCGCGGCGCTTGAGGCTGGTGCGCACGATGTCCGGAATCGACTCCGTGTCTTCCTCCTCGAGGTCGACGCTGAAGTCGCCGTCGCGCGAGAGGCGGACGATTCCTGGAATTCCTTCGATTCCAAATGCCGGGCCGAGATGCGTGGCGAGCAGGTCGTCGAGAAAGAAGAAGTGGGTTTCTCGGTACAGGAGCGAAGAGATGGATTTCGGAATGCGGAGGAACTGGCCGCCCGGAAAGATCGCTGCGAGCTGCAGGTTTTCGAGGTTCGAGAGCTGCTGCATCGAGAAGCTCTCGGGCGCCGAGAGTTGAGGCAGGATCTGCTCATTGAAGAGTTCTCGCCCGACGTCGAAACCGGGAGTGCCGGGGCGAGCCTGCCTGTGGAGCTGGATGCCGACATGCTCGAGTTCTCCGGAGAGGAGTTCCAGCGCCTCGACCTGCTTGGCGCCGAACTTCGCGATGATTTCGAAGATGGATTCAGCCGTGCGGCTCAGGTGCTGGTAGGTGGCGCTGGGTGGCTGGTCCTTGGGACCGATCTTGGCACGCGCAATGGACCGCGTGAGCGAGGAGAGTCGGATCACGAAAAACTCATCGAGGTTCGAGGCGGAGATTGCCAAAAACTTGACTCGTTCGAGAAGCGGATTGCCCGGCGCGCGCGATTCTCCGAGCACGCGGTCATTGAACTGAAGCCAGCTCAGGTCGCGGTGAATCAGCGGCGTTTCCGGCGCCGCCAGGAGCGACGGCAGGGTCGGGAGGAACGAAAGCTTTTGCACAGTCACTATGGTCGGGCCCACCTTTTGGTTTCGCAACTGCGTTATGAAATAGTCGGGCCCACCATTTGGTTTCGCAGATGCGTCAAAGAGCGTCGTCAAGAATCCGTAATTTCCTTCGGCTGGAGCGTTTCACTCCGGCGTCGAACCTCTTTCTTTTTAAACCCTCGCCAATGAGCTTCTCAGCTTCTGAGGGAAACGGCCGGTTGAGCCAGTTGAGGAACTCGCATGCTCTATCGAGTGGCAGACCCAGCTCCATTCCGGGGCGTGTGTAATGGATGGGAATCGGTAGCGCCGCGTTCCCGATGAGTCCAGCCAGCGTGCTGTAGGGCCAGTCCTCAGCCGAGGAGCAAAGGCCCGCTTTCACGGGATTCCGGTAGACGTACTTGAGCGCGTGTCCGAAGTAGCGCGTGCCCTCGATCAGGGACCAATGATAAGGGCCGCCAAAAAGATGCCCCGAACGTCCGGTTCTCGTATTGATGATCCGGGTTACGGAGCTCATGAAGCAGTTCATGACCTTTCCCAGATCATATTTCGGTACCGTGATGATGGCGTGGATGTGGTTGGGCATGAGCACCAGAGCCTGAAATTCCACCTGATAAAGCGCTGAGATGCACCAGGCTTCGTCGGTAAGGACGTTCCAGACCTCCCGAAGCGCACCAGGAAAGGGCTCTCGGTTATTGGCGCGTGCGGTGACGTGGTAGGGAAGGAGGTCTGATCGGTCGAGTGCTTTGCGTGGCATGGAGATGACGAGCAGCAATTGTCCTGCCATTTGTGTCGGGATTAACGCAGATGCGAAACCAAATGGTGGCCCCGACTATTTGACCGGCCTGTCCGGATGGTTCACTCTTGGTGGATCATGAACAATTCGCGAATCCTGTTCGACGGCAAGGGCCTTAAACTCAAAGACTTGGGCGACGGCGTCCGCGAGATCGAGTTCGATCTCGTCGGCGAGAGCGCCAATCGCTTCAGCTCGCTGATGCTCAGCGACCTGAATACCGCCTGGACGATGGTGGAAAAGGACTCCGCCGCTCGCGGCGTGCTGATGACCACGGCGAAAGACGGCTTTTTCGTCGGCGCCGATGTCACTGAGTTTCTGGACCATTTCAAAAAGCCGGACGCTGATCTGGAAAAGTGGCTCTGGTCCACGCAGGAACTCTTCTCGCGCATCGATGACTCGAAAGTTCCGGTCGTCTGCCTGATCCAGGGCTTTGCGCTCGGTGGCGGATTTGAAGTGGCGCTCGCTGCGCACTACCGCCTGACTACGCCGGATGCGAAGGTTGGACTTCCGGAAACCAAGCTCGGCATCTTTCCGGGCTGGGGCGGCACCGTGCGCCTGTCGCGCCTCTGCAGCGCGGATCTGGCCATTGAGTGGATCTGCGGTGGAAACGCCAACCCGGCAGCCGAAGCGCTGAAGGTCGGAGCCATCGACGGCATCGTTCCGGCCGACAAGCTTTTGAATGCGGGAATGCGCACGCTCGCGCAGTGCTGGGAAGGCAAGCTCGACTGGAAGGCTCGCAACCAGCAGAAGAAGGACCCGCTCAAGCTCTCGGCCATCGAGCTCACGATGTGCTTCAATACGTCGAAGGCCTTTGTCGGTGCCATGGCCGGACCGAATTATCCCGCTCCGATGGTGGCCATCGACACGATCGAGAAGGGTGCCAAGCTCACTCGCGACGAAGCGCTCAGGATCGAAACCCAGAATTTCGTGAAGGTCACCCGCACGCCGCAGGCTCTGGCGCTCGTCGGGGTGTTCCTTGCCGATCAGTTCGTGAAGCGCCAGTCGAAGAAGATGAGCAAGGCCGCGATCGACGTGAAGTCGGCCTCCGTGCTCGGTGCCGGCATCATGGGCGGCGGCATTGCGTATCAGTCGGCGAGCAGCAAGATTCCGGTCGTCATGAAGGACATCCGTGAGGAAGCCCTCGCTCTCGGCATGAAGGAAGCTTCGAAGCTCCTCGAAAAGCAGGTCGAGAAGGGCAAGATGAACGCTGCCAAGATGGGTGAGACCCTGGCCCGCGTACGTCCGTCGCTCTCGATGAATGAGATCGCCGGAACCGACATCGTCGTCGAAGCCGTCGTTGAAAATGAAAAGATCAAGTCGCAGGTCCTGGCCGAAGTCGAGAACACGATTCGTCCGGATGCGATCCTGACCTCGAACACCTCGACGATTTCGATTTCGCGCCTGGCGAAGGGGCTCAAGCGTCCCGAGAATTTCTGCGGGATGCACTTCTTCAATCCAGTGCACCGCATGCCTTTGGTCGAAATCATTCGCGGCGAGAAGAGCTCGGAGAAGGCCGTTGCAACCGCAGTGGCGTACGCCACAGCGATGGGCAAGACGGCGATCGTCGTCAATGACTGCCCGGGGTTCCTCGTCAATCGCGTATTGTTTCCGTACTTCGGCGGCTTCAGCGCGCTGATCCGCGATGGCGTCGACTTCCAGCGCATCGACAAGGTCATGGAAAAGTTCGGCTGGCCGATGGGACCGGCGTACCTGCTCGACGTCGTCGGCATCGACACTGCCGCGCACGCCGAGGCCGTGATGGCCGATGGCTTTCCGGACCGCATGAAGCCCGGCTACAAGAACATCGTTGCCACGATGTACGAGAACAAGCGCTTCGGCCAGAAGAACGGCAAGGGATTCTACAACTACACGCAGGATCCGAAGGGACGCCCGAAGAAGGAAGTGAACGCCGAAGTCGAGCCGATCATCGCATCGGCCGTGGCAGGAAAGAAGGACGTCACCGACGAGGAGATCCTCGAGCGGATGATGCTGCCGATGATCTTCGAAAGCTCGCGCTGCCTCGAGGACAAGATCGTCGAGAGCGCCATGGAGCTCGACCTGTCGCTGCTCTATGGCCTCGGCTTTCCGCCGTTCCGCGGAGGCGCAATGAAGTATGCCGATTCGATCGGCGCTTCGAGGCTCGTCGAGCTCGGCCAGAAGTACGCTGCCGCGCTCGGCAAGATGTATGAACCCACGGCCCAGATTCGCGAAATGGCGCAACAGGGCACGGCGTTCTACTCGGCTTAATAATTATTTCAAGGAGAGTTCTCTCAATGGCCAACTCAGCTTCGTTCCAGGATCGTGATGCCGTCGTCATTGATGCCGTTCGTACCCCGATGGGGCGTTCGAAGGGCGGCATGTTCCGCAATACCCGCTCCGAGGATCTCTCGGCGCACGTCATGAAATCCATTCTTGCCCGCAATCCGAAAGTGGATGGCGGCGAAATCGATGACATCATCTGGGCCTGCGTGCAGCAGACCCTCGAACAGGCGTTCAACATTGGACGCTTCGCGCAGCTGCTTGCCGGAATTCCGAAGCACGTCAGCGCCCAGACCGTGAACCGCCTCTGCGGCTCGTCGATGACGGCCCTGCATGCGGCGGTCGCGAATATCAAGGCGGGCGAGGGCGATGTTTATCTGGTGGGTGGCATCGAGCACATGGGTCACGTGCCGATGATGCACGGCCTGGATTTCAATCCGAAGCTCAACCAGGTCATGGCCAAGGGCGGCGGCAACATGGGCCTGACGGCTGAGCTGCTCTCGCGCATGCACGGCATGGATCGAAAGAAGCAGGACGAGTTCGCCCTGCGTTCGCACCAGAACGCCCACCGCGCGACTGTCGAAGGGCGCTTCAAGAACGAGATCATTCCGACGATCGGACACGACGAAGACGGCGCTCCGAAGCTCTATGACTTTGATGAGGTGATTCGTCCCGAAACGAGCATGGAAGGCCTGTCGGCCCTGAAGCCCGTCTTCGATCCGAAGAACGGCACGGTCACGGCCGGTAATGCGTCCGCCGTCAGCGACGGGGCTTCCGCGCTTCTTGTGATGAGCGGTGCTCGGGCACGGGCACTCGGACTCACGCCGATGGCAAAGATCCGTGCGATGTCGGCTTCGGGTTGCGATCCGGCGATCATGGGCTACGGACCGGTTCCTGCGGTCAACAAGGCGCTCAAGAAGGTCTCGCTCTCCACGAGCGACATCGACCTTTATGAACTCAACGAAGCGTTTGCCGCGCAGTCGCTGCCGGTCGTGAAGGATCTCGGCCTGCTCGATGTGATGGAGCAGAAGGTGAACCTGAACGGCGGCGCGATCGCCCTCGGCCATCCGCTGGGCTGCTCGGGTGCACGCATCAGCACCACGCTCCTGCACCTGATGAAGGGCCGCGGCGCCAAGCTCGGCGTCTCGAGCATGTGCATCGGCATGGGCCAGGGCGTGGCGACGGTTTTCGAATCTGTTTAAGTCATGTTCGGCCAAAACAGTGGGGTCCTCGTCTTGGTTGCTGTGAGTGTCCTCTTGGCTTCGGGCTGCTTGCGGTGCGGGCGTCCGCGCCGTGAGGCGGTTCCGGCGCCTTCGCTGTCGCCCCAGGTGATCGAGCCTGCAGCTCCGGCCTCGGGAGGCGCTCCCGAGGTCGCTCCTGTCGCTCCGGGCTTTGTGCCGAATATCGGTCGGGACAAAGCCCCGAACGCTCAGCCAGGAGAGAAGGGTCGACCGAATCCGCCCGGCATGGGCGCGCCGTCTGAAGCTGGCGCAATACCGAGCCAGCCGAACCCGCCAGGCTTCGACATCATGTCCGAAGCCCTGAGTGGGCCAGGGCTGTTGCGGAATCCTGCGATGCCGCAGAATCCAAAAACCCTTCAGGAGCTTCAAGAGTCCGGTCGAAAGCCGATGATCCCGAAAGACCCCTATGGAACGAGCGCCGAAGCGCGCGAGACCCTGGAGCAGATGATGGGGCAAGGGCGAACGCCACAACCGATTCCGACAGGGCCTTTGCCCTTGCCTCAGGACATGAAAAAGATTCAAGAGTCGGGAAGCCAGCCGATGATACCGCCCGCACTTGCAGCTCCCACTGCGGCTCCGATGCCTTCTCAGCGTCTGGAGCGATGATCACGGCTTGTCGCGAATCACGAATCGTCCTGTGACGTGAGGGTGGATCATCAAGCTAAAGTGATAGGCCGGTAGTGGAGTGGCCACGCCTCTTTGGGTCATGTCGGGTGGTAATGCCGTGGGCTTTTTGGGACAATACTGGTGCGTATAGGTGGACAGGTAAACCCAGTACCAAGGGTACAGAACGCTGTAGTAGGGGTAATCGGGACTACCCGAGTACCACTGCGTGAAGGTGTGGGTGTAGACGTCCATCGTGCCGCCATAGATTCCTTTGGGGTAGACGTTGTTCGAGAGCTCAGCCTGTTCCATGTGAATCTCGAAAGAGAAGCTCAGCGTCTGATCGTAATAGGTTTCATGGGTCATGGTGCCCATCACTCGACAGCCATCTGCATCGCCGCAGTAATCCTGCAGGTCCATGTCGTCGATGCAATGCCAGTGCGTCTGCTCGGTCTTGTCGCCTAGCTCAAAGACCAGGTCGGGCTTTCCGGCAGCAATCGAAGAAACCATGGAAGGGCCGCATCCCGTGATCCGGTTTCCGGAGTCGAACTCTGAAGCGAGAAGCACGGTCCGTTCGAGCGTGGGAGCGCCATAGGCGCCCTGGGGCTTTCGGGTGCCGATCTTGAGCTGCATCATGGATCCACTCGCAGGACGAATGAGCTCGAGTTTTTCGATGGTGAGAGCGCCGGCCTGTCCGCCTTTTTTCGCGAAGACTTGCCCCTGAAATCGAACTTCGTCGACTTCTGTGGAACCACCTGCAGGAATGCTGACCTTGGCTCCTCCAGCATCAAAGAACGCGCCAGCGCAGTTCGGCGAATCGGCCACCAGGCTGCTCAGCGAATCGACGAGGATTCGCATGTCGGAATGCGATTGAGCGGCAAGCCCTGATTTCTGGCTGTTCTGGATCATGGCGATTGACGCCATCGAGGCCACCGAGGAGACGACGAGGGCCACCAGGGCACTGACCATGGCATTGCCTGAATTCCTCTCGCAAGGAAGTTGCGAATCGCGAGACTCGGGTGAGTAAAACATCATTATCGGCAAAACCGACCCCGCTTCGAAGTGGCACTCATTTCATGATCATCGCTTGTCGGAATTGAGTAGGAAAGATGGGTCACTGGGGACGCAGGGCGAAAAACGGTATTCGGTACTTGTTTGGGGCGCAAAGCGTCGTGAGGCGTATGCACTCAAAATCAAGCCCAACGAACGCGCACTTCACTTCCGACGTCGGAAGTGGGGGAGTCGTGTTTTTTGGAATACGAATGGCGCAACCCATTTTCTCATTGACGGATTTTTCCGAGCAGGAACTCCAGTGCGCTGATCCTATCCGGAAAAAGCTCGGAAACGCGCGCCATTGGGCTGTATTGGGCTGATCTGCTGCGGATGTCTTTTTTTCTCTCGCGGGCCTTTATGCGCGGCTCCATGCCGCAAGCAGAGGGCAGAAATTTGTCATGGTACACGCGACTCATGCACGTTCATGAAATTCAAAAGCTGAGCGACGACAAACTTCTCCACGGTACTCAATCACTGGTCCAGGAAGAAAGGCGAGTCACGCTTCTGGTTCTCCGGCACCTTCGCGAGATCGAGCGCCGCCGACTTTTTGCTGATCGGGGCTACGGAAGTCTATTCGACTACTGCACCCGTGAACTCAAATACTCCGAGGCTGCGGCCCAACGGCGCATTGCGAGCATGAGGCTCCTGAGGGAGCTGCCCGAAATCGAAACTCGAATCGAAGAGGGGAGGCTTTCGCTTTCTGTCGTGAGTCGTGCGCAGACGTTCTTCAGGCAGGAGTCGCGGGTCGACACTCCGGTGTCTACGGCGCAGAAGCGTGAGATTCTTCAGGAGCTCGAGGGAAAGTCGGCGCGTGAGGCCGAGCGGGCACTGCTCGCGAGGTCGAGCGACCCGGTGCAGGTGCTGCCTGAGCGAGTTCGAGCCGTCAGCGCGGAGCTTTCAGAGATTCGTTTCGTGGCAGAGCAGACATTCGTGCGCGAGTTGGAGATCTTGCGAGGACTACTGGCCCATTCGCACCCGAACGCATCGATGGCCGAGCTGCTGAAGTTTGCGGTCGCTCTCGCTGTGAGGAAACTCGATCGAGCTCGCGAGCCGGAACGTCGAGCGTCCTCGAGCGATCCGGAACCGGTTTCGGTCCAGGTTTCGGCAACGGTTTCGCCACTTCCGACGTCGGAAGTCGTGCCTGATCGCCGACGTCCCTCCCGGGCACTCGAGCGCGAGGTCTGGCGGCGCGATGCATCCTGCTGCAGCTATACGGATCCAACGACCGGTAGAAAATGCGGGTCAAGGCACCGGCTTCAAGTCGATCACGTCCGGCCCTGGGCACTCGGGGGCGAGAATACGGTGAAGAACCTCCGGCTGCTTTGTTTCCAGCACAATCAACGGAAGGGGATCAAATCCTTCGGCTTGAGGAGGATGGGGCGCTCGTAGAGGCTCGGGTCGATTCAGTTGCTGTAGAGGTCGTAGACCCCGCGCGAGCGCCAGAACTGGAACTCGCTCGAAACGAGACCCGCTCCCCGCACGCGCGGAGCGGAGGCGTCGTTGTTGCGAAGCTCGGTCAGGCCCTTGAGCTTGGCCCAGGTACGATCGACCGCAACACACTTGTCGACCCAGTCCTTCTCAGACCCGTACTTCTTAAGGGACTTCAGGATCTCTCGCGAGCGGGTGATCCGGTTGTCAAAGAAGCGGTTGGCGTCCGAGCAGTTCTGGTTCAATGCGTTGTCGATGAAGTCGAGCTCATTGCCGGAGACCAGCACCTTCTTGCTGCCACTGTCGAGGTAGATGCCCGTCGGACCCTCGATCTCGAATTTCGGCGAATAAAATCCGGCGATTCGCACCTTTTCGACGAAATTTCCGGTGATCTGGACATTCGGGTTGTCGAGATGCCACTTCGGCGACACCTTGTCGTGCGAGATGCTGTTCAAATATATTGCGCCGTAGTCGGTCAGTCCTCCCGTGATCACATCACGAAGGGCATTGCCACGAACGAGGATGTTGCAGGTTCCTCGGTCTTCCGATCTTTTTTCTCCACACCACGCGCCCGCCACCTGGATGCCGCCGCGTGAGGAGTTGCGGATGTCGTTGTTCTCGATTCGAAGGTGAAGGCCGGAAACCCGCAGGGCGTCTCCCACTCCTCGAAGGCCAATGTTGCGGAATACGTTATTGCTGACATGGGTGTCTCTCACTCGAATCATCTCGAAGGACGAAAATCCGATTTCTCGAAACAGATTCGATTCGATGCGGTGGCCGGCACCGCCCGAGATGGTCACACCGACTCCATCGAATCCGGAGAATTCATTCCGCCTGAAGGTCAGAGGGCCAGAGTTTCGGATGTCGATGGCTGAAAAAAGTCCTTGCTTCTCGAAGCCCCGCTGCTGGGCGTTCCAGATCAGGTGCGCCGTCGACACTGCGCCACGAGCCATGGCGAAGATCGGCTCCTGGTGCACGAAGGTGGCGCCTTCAAAGCGAAGGCCTTCGAGCGTGAAGTGCGGAACGCCGTTCACGCTCAGCAGGTTCTGCATCGCGACGGCCCGGCCGAGCGAGTTCACGAAGTTCACACCCTGGGCGTTGAGCGATGCCAGCGAAGCTCCGCGTGGCATCTTGAGGTAGAGCGAGCGAGTACGGGCGTCGAACGCCCACTCACCCGGAGCCGAGATGAACTCGACATGGTTTTCGAGGAAGAACGGATGATGCGGCTTCACGCCGCGCCAGACTTCCTTGTGGGCGAGGTTCGAGTTTCCGGGGTTCAGACGGCAGGCCTTGCGTTCCTGGGCCGAAAGGTTGTTCTGGGCGAGGTACTCCATGCACTTGAAGGCCGTACGGTGTTGCAGGTCGTCTCCAGCGACGGCGAGCACACCGTTCTTGGAAGACTGCACCCGACTGATGTCGAAGGTGTAGATGCTGCCGGTGCCCGGAATCCAGATCTGGGGGTCTCCCTCGTTTTCAGCCCGAGCCGACGAAAACGCCTGCTGAAGCTTGCGAGTCGATTCGTGCGACTCGAGACGAAAGGCGCCTTTCTTTCCGTCCAGTTCGACAATGGTGCCCACCGGGCGATCGATATCACGATGAGGAAATCGCGAGCGGAGCAGGAGCTGTCCGTCATACGACAGGCCGCTGACCTTCATTCCGGGCGGAACCACCGCTCGGACGACGTCGCCCTGATAGCTCGACCAGCCGGTGATGGACCCGGCAGGCCTGAGAAGCGCGGACGATTCGGATTGCGAGCGAAGAGCGATTCCACATTCGGGCGAGTGCGCAGCCTGGGTGAAGACGAGAGGTGCTTGAAGGGCGTGCACTTCGTCCGCGAGCTCGACTTCGAAGCGACGATAGCGCCCCTCGGACTTGCGTGTCGCAAGTGCCTGAGTGAGGGCATTGATGTCGCTGACCAGCTCGTCGTACCCCGTTGCCGACGACTGAGACGACACGACAATCCTGTAAATCTCGTGCGGCGCGATCTCGGCGCAGCTGCCGGACGCCAGGGCGGCTGGAGAACTGGTGCCTGCCCACGTCGCGATCATCGTCGTCACGAGGGTCAGGATGCGGACAGAAGGGGTGATGGTGTGGTGAACCATACCCAAAGAGAGAGCAAGGACGGGACCATCGCTGCTCACTGAATCGTCGCTGGATGAAGAGCTGTCAAAAGCCCGAAAGCGGGTTATCAGCGCAAACGGTGTCCAAGGATTCGACAGCTGAGCAAAATCCGGTCAAATTTCGCCGGGGTAGGACCGGTGGGACACTCCCCGGCCGTCAGAGGCCAAGAGCCGTCAGGACTTCCTTCAGTTCGGAAGCCAGAGGTGCCTCGACGACTACCTTCCGACCCGTCACGGGATGCCGAAATTCCAGTCGCGAGGCATGCAGAAACAGGCGAGTCGAACTGAACTCGCGCGCCATCTTCTTGTTCCAGGAAAAGTCGCCGTAAACGTCATCACCACACAGCGGATGCTGCCGCGAGTTGGCCTGCACGCGAATCTGGTGCGTGCGCCCCGTGATCAGCTCGACTCGAAGAAGCGACACGCGGTGAGCCGTTGAAAATCCCACTCGCTCAAATCGCAGCTCCGCATTCGGGGCATGGCCTCGCAGGACGAACGACCGGACCTTGGTGCCGTCACGCTTGAGCGTCAGGTGGTCCTTCCAGACGCCCTTCGGTCCGGGGTCACCGCGCACGAGACAGAGGTACTCCTTGCGGATCTTGCCCGAGTCGAAGTCCGCACGCAGGCGCTCGGCTGACTCGGCATCTTTGGTTGCCAGGAGTACCCCCGAGGTATCCTGGTCGAGCCGATGGAGCAGCCAGACCTTTCCGGACTCGGTCTCGAAGGTCTTCTCGTCAAAGTCGTACACCCCCAGAAATGTTCCTCGATTTCGGGCCGTGATCTGGCCCGGGTTGGGGTGCGAGAGCACGCCTGCCGGCTTGTTCACGAGCACGAGCTGGGCGTCCTCGAAGAGGATGGGCGAATCCGTGAGCATCGAAGCCCAGCGTACCGGAATTTCGGCCCCGCCGGAAGGTGCGAGGCTGTTGCCCAAAGACCCCTGCCGTGGTCTAGTCAGTCGGTCATGCACCCACTGCCGCTTCCGCCCGAATACATTCGTACGCTCCAGCCTTATGTTCCCGGAAAGCCCATCGAGGAGACCCAGCGCGAGTATGGCCTGAAGAAGGTCGTCAAGCTGGCCTCGAACGAGAATCCGCTGGGTCCGAGCCCGAAGGCCCTGGCGGCAGCCCGCAAGAGCCTCGGGGAACAACACCGCTATCCGGATGCGGGCGCCTACGCACTCAGGCAGGCGCTCTGCAAGTCGCTCTCGACCCCTGAGCGCAAGCTCACTGCGGGAGAGCTGCTCCTGGGCAATGGATCGAATGAGCTGATCGATCTTTTGATCCGCACGTACACGGTTCCAGGCGATGCGATCGCCACCTCGCAGGCCGCCTTCGTGGCGTACCGCGTTTGCGCTCAGGCCCATGGCACCCGCATCGTCGAATCGCCACTGACGCCTGACCTGCGCTTTGACCTGCCGGCACTCCTGGAGCTCGTGCGCAAGGATGAGGGCGTGAAGATCGTCTTCATTGCCAATCCGAACAATCCTACCGGCACGCACAACACCGAATCCGAGCTTCGCGAATTCCTCGCGGGAGTCTCGAAGGTCCGCGGCGGCACCATCATCACGGTGCTCGATTATGCCTACTGGGAGTACGTCACCGATCGCGGCGGCGCGAACTCCATTCCGGATCCGATGAAGCTCCAGGCAGAATTTCCGAACGTGGTGGTCCTCAGGACGTTCTCGAAAATTTATGGGCTTGCGGGATTCCGAATCGGTTACGGCGTCGGATCCGCCGAGCTGTTTTCCTTTTGCGAGCGGATTCGGATGCCGTTCAATCTCGGGGCTCCGGCTCTTGCCGCAGCCGAAGCCGCTCTCCTCGATAAGACCTATGTCCGCCAGGCCATCCGCGAAAATCAGCAGGGCATGAAGTTCTGGAAAAAGGAACTCGAGCGCCTCTCGATTCCGTACTGGCCGAGCCAGGGAAATTTTCTTCTCGTGAATGCCCGAAAGGGATTCGGAAAATCAGGAGTGGAAGTCTTCCAGGAATGCCTGAAGGTTGGCGTGATTTTTCGTCCGGTCGCCAATTATGGGCTCCACGATGCGCTTCGCATTTCGATCGGCACCATGGCCGAAAACCGTTTCGCCCTGAAGGCCCTGGAAAAGGTGAAGGGGACGCGCGCGTGATGGACGTTCTGAAGATTCCGAAGCAGGGCCCGGTCATTGCGCTGGATGGACCTGCGGGAACCGGCAAGAGCACGGCGACGAAGCGCCTGGCCGAACGCCTGCAGTTCGTTCATGTCGACACCGGCGCTCTCTATCGCGCACTGGCCTATGTGCTCCGGTCGCAGGGGCGATGGAAGACTGGCGCGACCGAAGACGAGCGCGCTGCGGCTGAGGTGCTCGCGCGCGAGATCCACCTCGAGTTTCGTTTTGACGCAAATGTTCGACCGAAAAATCGCATTCTCGCCAATGGCCAGGACGTGACCGATTTTATTCGTACTCCTGAAAATTCGCTCGCGGCTTCCGGAGTGTCTTCCGTGCCGGGAGTTCGCGCGGCGCTACTCGGACTCCAGCGTCGGCTGGGTTGCCAGGGTCGAACGATTCTCGAAGGACGCGATATCGGAACGGTGGTGTTTCCGGATGCCGACGTAAAATTTTTCCTGACGGCCAGCGCCGAAGTGCGTGCGAGGCGTCGTCTTTCCGAGCTTCAGGCCGCAGGCGGCGTGGTGCCCTCGTTCGAGGAACTCCAGGCGCAGATCGAGATGCGTGACGCGGCCGATGCAGGTCGCTCGATCGCTCCTCTGAAGCAGGCCGAAGATGCGATACTGGTCGACACGACCGCGCTCACTCTCGATCAGGTCGTCGAGTTTCTGGCCGGAAAAGTGCACGAGCGGCTCGGTCCGGTTTGACACAATGAGCGCCGACTCTTCCATTTTCCTTCCGATCTTCATTCCGTCGACGGGGCGGATCGTCGTGGCGCGTCCGGATCGGCTGGGCGACGTGCTGCTCTCCACACCTGCGCTTGAAGTGCTGCGCCGAACTTATCCGAAGGCGCGGATTTCGGTGATCGCGCAGCCCCGGGTCGCTCCTGCGCTCCGGGGTCTGGCGTCGGTCGATGAAGTGATCGAGTTCGAACCCGAAGGCCGTCACACGGGGTGGCGCGGGTTCTGGCGGCTGGTGTCGACGCTCCATCAGGGGCGTTTTGACCTGGCGATTGTGCTTCAGGCTCCGGCGCGAGTGGCCTTTGCGCTCCTGCTCGCGCGCATTCCGATTCGCCTGGGGCCCTACAGCAAGTGGTACTCGTTCCTGACCTATAACCGCGGAGTCCGCCAGCGTCGCTCGCAGGTGGAAATGCACGAGGCGGATTACAATCTGCAGCTCCTGCGTCCGCTGGGCATCCAGGTGGGTTCGCGCACCGTCGCCACGCAGGCTGCCATTTCCACGGAGGCGCGCGCTGATGTTGAGCGCTGGCTCGTGTCCGAACGCGTCGATCTGAAGGCAAGAAACTGGGTGGCGATCCATCCGGGCATGGGTGGAAGCGCGTTGAACTGGCCTGAAGCCCATTATGAAGGACTGGTCTCCGCCTTGCTCGCAGACGGCGCCGGCGTCATCCTGACCGGCGGTCCGGGAGAGCAGGAAATCCTCGATCGGTTTCGTGGACGCTTCGGCTCTCATCCGGCGTTTCGGATTTACGGCGGCAAGTCCGCGCCGGATGTGCAGCGCCTGGCGGCGTTGTATTCTCGCATGAATCTCGTCGTTGCGCCGAGCACGGGGCCGCTGCACCTGGCTGTGGCGGTGGAACGCCATGTCCTGACGTTCTATCCTCCGATCCGGGTCCAGAGCGCCAAGCGCTGGGGTCCGTACGAAGGCCCGGTGCTGGATGCGTCGCGCGTGCAGCACGCCGCAGTCTTCACGCCGGAAGTGTATTGCGGGCAGGAGTTTCGCTGTCTGGGCGAGCGTTGTACGTCGTTTCCTTGCATGAAGACCATTTCAGTCGAGCGCGTGGCCGTCGAGGCCCGAAAACTTTTGGAGAGGTGAGTCGATGTCCTTGTCACGGTTGAAGGTGCTGCTTCAGGAAGTGCAATCATTGCCCGAGCTCAAGAGCGCAAGCTGGATCGGTTTTCGCGAAATGCGCGAGCGCCATCGCACCTTCGTCGGCCAGGATGGACATGTCCGCGAGACGTCGACGGGCGAAAGCCACGGCGTGATGGTCGAAGTCTTCGTGAATGGCCAGATGGGCTATGCCGCAACTCCGGCGATCACTTCGGCTTCGCTTCGCGAGACGACGATTCGGGCATTCAAGCAGGCGGAGTCGGCTTCGCGCTGGTCTGTCGCGAAGTTCGGCTTTGATGGCAATGCGCCGCTCGTTCGTCCCACGGTGAAGGGACACTACGCCTCGCCGGCAAGCACGGCCCGCACGACGAGCGCGGAGCTTGCCGAGCTCGTGGTGGAGATCACGAAGCGCCTGAAGAAATCAGCCAAGATCGTCCAGACGCTCTGCTACGTCGACTGGCTCGACGGCGAGTCGCGCCTCGTGTCCACCTCCGGAACGGAAGTGGAGCAGGGGCTCGAAGGCGTGATCCTGCACTTCGAGGCCACTGCGCAGGACGGCGGCATCACCCAGAAGCGCTCGGACGGCGAGAACCTCCAGGGCAATCTTCAGCTGCTGAAGGATCCTTCGCTGTGGAATCGCGTGGACCGCGTCGCCGAGCAGGTTTTGGAACTTCTTGCGGCTGAAGAGTGCCCGAGCGAAACGACCTCGCTCGTGCTCCTGCCGACCCAGATGACGCTTCAGATCCACGAAAGCATCGGGCATCCGCTCGAGGTCGACCGCATCCTCGGCGATGAGCGCAATTACGCGGGCTGGAGTTTCGTGCGTGAAAAAGACTTCGGATCGCTCCAGTACGGATCGAAGCTCCTGAACGTGACGTTTGACCCGACGGTCACTGACGAGCTGGCCTCCTATGCCTTTGATGATGGAGGCAATCCTGCGAAACGCGAGTACCTGATCCAGGACGGCGTGCTCCTGCGCGGACTCGGAGGGCTCGAAAGCCAGCAGCGCTCGAAGCTCGCCGGAGTTGCGAACTTCCGTGCCTCGTCGTGGAATCGCCCGGCCGTGGATCGCATGGCCAACATCAACCTGGAGCCGGGCACCTCGAGCTTCGACGAGATCATCGCTTCAGTCGAACGCGGCATCCTCATGGACACGAACCGCTCGTGGTCGATCGATGATTATCGCAACAAGTTTCAGTTCGGCTGCGAGTACGCCAAGCTGATTGAAAACGGCAAGCTGACGAAGACGCTCCGGAACCCGAACTACCGCGGCATCACGACGCCGTTCTGGAATGGACTCAAGATGGTGGGAAATGCTTCCACTCTCCAGACCCATGGCACTCCGAACTGCGGCAAGGCCGAGCCGAACCAGGTTATCCGCGTCGGCCACCGTTCACCCGTCTGCCTGTTCACGAACATCGAAGTCTTCGGAGGTGGAGCATGATCCGCTCCTCAGCTGCTTTCCAGGAACATTTTGATGCACTCACCTCGAAGGCCTTCGCCGCGCTCGGTGCCGGCCAGGTGCTGGCCTGCGAGCTCATCGCGGAAGACAGTCAGTTCGTCCGTCTCAATGCTGCCAAGGTTCGCCAGGCCGGCCAGGTGCAGGACGCCACGCTGCGCCTCAAGCTCTTCATCCAGTCGCCGGAAGGAATCCGAAATGGCGAGGCGAGCATTTCGCTGACGGGTGAAGAAACCGAAGACTTTCCTCGCGTGAAGGCGGCGCTCGAGTCGCTCCAGAAAGAAGTGCCTCAGCTTCCTCTCGATCCGTACGCCGTGCTGCCGCAGAACCGCGGCAACGTCGAGCAGATCGAGGAGGGCAATATCCTTGGGGCGGAGCAGGTCTTTGACCAGCTCCTGCCGGAAATCCAGGGTGTCGACCTTGCCGGCATTTACGCCTCAGGTTCGATGGTTCGTGGGACGGCCAATAGCCTCGGCCAGAAGCAGTGGTTCTACACCGAGAACTTCTCGCTCGATTATTCGGTCTACACTCCGATGGAAAAGGCCGTGAAGAGCACCTTCGCGGGATCGCGCTGGAACCGTTCGGAGTTCTCGCAGGATCTGGCGCAGTCGAAGTCGCTGCTGGCTGCGATGGAAAAGAAGCCGGTTCGCGTTCCCCGCGGTTCATATCGCGCCTATCTGGCTCCGGCCGCTGTCAGCGATCTGGTGGGCATGTTCTCGTGGGGCTGCATCGGCGAGCGCGCGATCCGAAAGGGCGAGAGCCCGCTTCGGTTCCTGCGTACGGGTGAGCGCAGGCTCTCTGCGCTCTTTTCGCTGACGGAAGATTTCAGCCTCGGGGTCGTTCCCCGCTTCAATGGCGAGGGTGACGTCGCCCCGGAAAAGATCGACCTCGTTCGCGAGGGGCAGCTTGTCGGAAGCCTCGTGCATTCTCGCACGGGAGCCGAGTACGGCGTGTCCTCGAACGGCGCGACCTCCTATGAGGGGCTCCGTTCGCCGTCGATGGCCTCGGGATCGCTCAAGCGCGACGATATCTTTAAGCGCCTCGGTACGGGTGTGTTCCTGAGCAACCTCCACTACCTGAACTGGAGCGATCCGTTCGAAGGTCGCATCACGGGCATGACCCGCTATGCGTGCCTCTGGGTGGAGAATGGCGAAGTCGTCGGACCGATCGAGACGATGCGCTGGGATGACGGCATCTACCGGTTCTTTGGCTCGGAGCTCGAAGCCGTGACGGATTTCCGGGCGATGATTGCCGAGACGGGAACGTACCATCATCGGCAGGCCGGCGGCATGCTGATGCCGGGAATGCTCCTGAAGAGCATGAACTTTACATTGTAATTAGTGCTCGAACGAAAAGTAGGTCGTGATGAAGCCCGAGCGGGGTTCGGTCGTCATTGCGGCCAGGCTCCAACGCAGTCCGATCAGGCTTTCCGGGGGGCGCAACTGGGCCGCCAGCATCAGCGGCTTTTGGCGCAGTTCAGTGTCGAATGCCGTGAGCTGTTCGAGGACCTTGTTCCTGACCAGTCCCTTGAACAGGCCGATGGTGGCAGAGCTGGCGTCCACTTCCAGTGAGTTCAGGTCCACGACACACATCGCGAGCGAGAAGCTTGCATCCGGATTGCGGATGACTTTGACGTAGGCGTCAAACCGGAGCTTCACGTCCTTGGCGACGAAAAGTCGTTTCAGGCCTCCGCCTGACGCAGTCTTGAGTGCAAGTCGCATCTTCAGCATTCCGGCCGGCACTTCGGGGCCGACGCGAAACGTGGGCGCTTCGAAGAGTTCGATCGTCGAGCCATCGTTGAGCTTGATGTCGCGGAAGTAGCCACGCTGGTAGCTGAAGCTGAGCATGCGGTTGACCAGCACTGGGTGCAGGGCCACTGCAAAGTCATAATGCCCTTTCCGATCAAAGATCGGTGGAGATGTCGCGACTGCGGGAGGGCGGGGGATTGCGTCCTCTGCTGCGAGCTTGTCTTCGATGAAGCTGGCAGCCGCAAGGCGCAGCGAGCCATCTCCGCTGAGACCCATCCGCTCAGGATAAAATCCGAGATGAAGGCTTCCGAGTTCCTCGGAGAGGTTCTCCGGCGCTCCCGGCGCAGGAATGGAAATGGCCTGGTCGATGGTTTTCATCGAAAGTGCCTTGCTGGCATCGTTGAACCAGAACGGAATTTCTTCGCGCAGCAGGTTGTCGAGATAGGCCTGGAGGGCGCCTGCGAGGCGCTGTCGTTGCTGGTGGATGAGCTCTGAAATGGGCTCTGGGTTGAGCTTCATCTTCCGGCCGTTGACAAAAACCTCGACCACTGGAAGTCGGATCTCTCGCGAAAATTCCAGCTGCACCGGAGTCTCTGTCAGGTTCGTGTTGAAGCTCAGGAGTTTCAGCCGAAACTGCGAATCCGGGTGGAGGCGGATCTCGAAGTCGCTCGAGAGCATCATGGGGGGCGGGGTGCTGCCGCCGATTCGGGCGAGGACATCGCGAATTCCGAACTCTCCGAGCCAGTCGTTATTCAGGTCGCGTCCGACGATCTCGGCAGCCTGGATTCGAATCTCGGGAATGACCACTTCGAGGCGGGCTCGGATGGTATTGCTCTCCTGGCCCCGTCCCAGGATTCGGAGCGACATTTTCTGAAATTCCGCTGCGTAGGAGAGGTCGGTGATGTCCAACGCAAAACGCGGATCGTTCAGCTCGAAGCCCAGCAACCAGCGCTTGACCTCGTCGCGGATGCGGGTGAGCGCGCTCTTCTGCTCGGGAGTCGTGTTTTCCGGAAGGGCATCAATGGTCATGGCCTCTTCGGCCACGTAGTTGATCTGGGGAATGCTCCGCTTCTGAATCGTAAAACCGGAGCCTTCGATGACGGAGAGGAAGTCCTGCGCAAAGAGTTTCTGGCCTTCGGGACTGATCTTCAGCCAGACGCTGCGAGAGACCGGGTGGGGTATCGTCGCGGCGAGGGCGGTAAACCCCCCGCTCGAAAGCGTCAACGAGGCGAGGATGAGCAGGGGCTGGAAACTCGTTTTCGGGGGCCGATTTTTCATCGAGGGCTTCATAACGCGGAATGATGCAAAGCGTCAAAATATTAAAATTGGCTTTAGTAATAATGGTTTGGCGATGATTGGGTCAGTTTAAGGCTTTTTGGTGAAGGGCCCTGCGCCCCTCGACACGCCGCAAGGTGTCGCTCATAATCAAGGAATGTCCTTTCGGAAGGTCTTTTTCGCTCAGGGGAATGCTGGGTTCTCGATCCTCGAGGGCATGGTCGGCGCCGTCGTCGGCGGGCTCGTCATTTATGGTCTTTCGGCGGGGATGATCCAGAGTCTCCGGGTGGCCAAGTCGGTCGAGATGAAGACCGAGGTCAACCACTTTCAGCAGCTGGTGGCGCTGAGCCTGTCGAGCTCCGAAAACGCGATGAAGATGCTGCAGGTGGGCGGTGAGATCAAAACCCCGACACTGCCC